>CAMVBS010000085.1 GCA_947165785.1 uncultured Clostridia bacterium
ACAGAAAGCTTATCATCGTTACTTGTAGGTCTCTTTATGTCAGTTATCGAATAATGTTTTGTTCCATTATCGAGTTCACAGTCTTCATTCCTCGGGTGATAACCATCTGTCTCGTTAACAGCAAAACCATTGATTACTCGGCCAACGATAGGATTAACATAAAGCCAGGCAAGGTTATCATCAGATACCATATTGGTCCTCTTAGATGTAGGAGCCTGAATGCTATCTTTCTCCGGGTCAACATAAACATTACTGTCACCGATACCCGTAATGTTATTTGGCATATTCTTGAATATCACGCCACCATTTACGACCACTCCAACATAACCGCCAACAGCTTCAAACTGAGCTTTCTTTCCCTTAACCTCTACACGAGATGAACCGAAATTAACCTGAACGTTATCAATAATATTATCGCCTCCGGCTACTGCAGAAATTACTGCACCGTAAGCAAACTTACTGCCGCTCGAGATATAATCTGCAGTTTCATCGGCTGAATCAAGTAATATATTGGATCTGTTAACAGTTATATTAATATCTTTTACTACGCTTCCATCACTGTAATTGATCAGCGGATAAGCTGTCTTATTAACAATACTAAGGTTATCAACTCCTCCGACAATAACACCTCTGAATCTGAATCCATCTTCTTTTTGTCCCAGTCCGATAAATCCGGAATCGTCTGCCAACTCGATATTGCTGCCGGATGGAATGATCTTATAGTAAGCCTCACAAAGATACCTACGCATCTCATCAGAAGATTTTGTCGTAGTTCCATCTGTAGAGGCAAAACCGCCACCCGAAACAGTATAAGTCTTGTGGTTTCCGCCACACCATGTTCCGCCGAAGTTCGCATCAATAGTAGCACCTTCGAAATTACCACTGATCCACTTGGATACTTTCACAAGGTCTGAACTTGTTCGAATTATGTATGGATCATCATAAGTTCCACAGCCATCCATCTGCTCCAAAGGCTGGTGATTGACCTTAAGCTGATAGTATGTTCCCGTTCCTGCAGTTATCTCCGCTGCAGTACTTACTGTCTTAACATAAGGCAGGAATCCTGAGAAAGCATCACTTGGAGAGTCTCCGGCACTTGGGGAAGAAGAATACTGTGTCGGATACTTAGGATCATCGACCGTTGCTCTGAAATAGTGCTGTTCCTGTCCCGGATACTGAGACGTTGTTGCATCAAAACCATAGCCTACTTCAAGTCCATAGGTTACATTATGATCGCCGCTGCCCCAATCATCTTCAAAACTATACAAGTACGTACCTGAATCTCCGACAAGGCGCTCGAGAAGCGTAGCACGACTGAAGATCGATTGAGTTGTTTTATATCCGTGACCTGAGAGGTCAGGTGAACCTGATGTAGTTCTTGCATCGAGCTTGATATTTGAGAATATTGCAGTCACAAACGTATCTGTTGCTGAATCACCGGCTCTGCCGATCAGGCTCGTACCGGCCTTCTCATCAGCAGCATAGCCGGTATCTGTATGAACATTACTGATATCAAGAGTTACAAAGCTTCCAGTCTTGTTTATTAATAGCGGTGCATAGTCAGGTGATACTGTCTGATAATTCCAGACTTTGATACCCGCGAGAGATACGCTTCCCGAACTGCTGCTTATAACACTGATATCTTCACTTGCAGATGATTTACCTGTTACTTTTCCGTATATAAGTGCTCCTGTACCGCTCGTATCAACTGCACCTATAGTACCCCTGAGAACTACATCGCCAATATTAAGGTCGTTCGTTACATTGTAGAACAGACCGTTTTGCATCATGAAATGTTGATTATGCGTACTATCATCCGGAACCCACTTATTTGCTGTCGACTTCATGTTTTCGCATGAAGTAAACTCCTGATTATAGAAGGTAAAGGTTCCGTTAACTGTCATGGAAGATCCGATAGATACAGGATACCAGCTGTAACCCTTAAGGTTATATATACCGGAAGGAATTGCATTTCCAAACGGGTCAGCAAAATAATTCTTAAGGTTCTTAGCCGCATACTGCCTTACACCCCAGCTCATCAACTTAACAGAAGCTGAATCAGATGATCCGCCCTCAGGGTAAGTATCAGTATCCAGGTTGTAATAATACCTTGTATTCGGATTTGCTGCAGCGCCCTGAGCAGTCTGGTTCTTATATGAAAGACTGTCTTCAGCTGACGCTTCCATCTTCAATCCGGAAGTGCTTACAGAGATGATTCCCTGACCATTATTCATGATATTGGCAGAACTGTCTGCACTATATGCGCATATCTCATCGAAAACGGCATTCGCCTTAAATGTACTGCCCTCAGCCAATGCCAACTTATAGTCATAACCCGAAGGGAGAATAAGATAGATACCATCTTCTCCATCCTTACCCTTATTAACGATCATACCGACAGAACCCGCATTACCTGTTAACATCTTTATGGCATCAGCACCATTGTTATCAGAAGAACCGAGATGCAGCTTATTTACTTCCCACTTACCGGTTGCTCTATAAACAAGACCTGCTGTTCCACCGCTTCCGGTCTGCTTTACAGTCGGGTTACCACTGACTTCAAAGTCATCGATGATGACGTTTGTTTTAGGCCAATGGAAACCGAGAAGACCGCCCATGTATTCATTTCCGGATCCTTCTACGACAAAACTACCCGTTGCTGTTACTGCAGAATCTGTTCCGATCTTTATTGTTGCTTTTCCATCACTATTAGTTGTAGCTACAAGTCCGGCAACGGTTGAATTACCGATAACTGACCCTTTTAATGTTACGCCGTCAAAAGACCAGTCAGCTGTTCCGCTTCCTACAGAAAGCCTTCCGAAAACGCCACCAACAGTCTGAGAACCCGAACCCTGGATCGTTCCGTCAAATTCACAGGAAGATACAGAAAGAGTACCCATTCCCGGGAACTTGTTATCCACAGACCCGGATGATCCGACAAACCTGCCGGCTACATAGGATCCGCCACTATTTGAAGCAGTAACCGATAGACCGCTAAGTGTCTTACATCCGGACACCGTAAGTGTACCGTCTGAATAACCTGCCAAAGCTCCTGCGTAAAGAGCACCCATAGACTTTATATTGATGGTTCCGCCAATATACAGATCTTCAACAGTTGCATTCTTAACCGCACCAAACAAACCATTATACTGGTGTCTGTATACCGGCTTTCCTGTTCCGACATTTTTGATATCCAGGACAACTGAATGAGCTCCTCCATCAACTGTACCGGAATATGTGATCCTGTCTCCGTTATCTCTCGTTATTCCACGTGCTCCAGTACCTGAAAGGTCGATATCACCTGTAAATGTCAGATTCGAATCGGAAGACAACTGACTTCCTGAAACAAAACTGTTGTTGGAAAGATCGATCTGAAAACAGATCGAAGCCTTAGCATAATCAGCAACATTAGCAATAGAATCAGCTGAGAAACTGTCAACTGTGATGACATGACTTGCAGACTCGGTAAATACATTGCTGCTTCCTGACTGATCTCTGGTAAGTTTTGTCCCGTCGATAATAAGAACATCGCCCCAAGAACCAATGTTATCGCGTTCAGCATCAGGATAGGAATATGTCCATCCGTCAGCAAATATAAATGCATTTCCACGCTTTCCAACTAATAATCCGTTATCAGCAGCAGAAACAGGTGTGGCATTAGAAACATCTATATCACCGATAAGTCCGAGGACTCCTCTGTCAAGATGTCCTATCAAACCGCCACCGTTAAAATCCGAAATAGCGGAATCGCCGATGGTTACATCGCCCACGCTGATATAGCCGTTATTCACTTTACCGATCAGGCCACCGAACATCGCGGACTTATCACCGGAAGCAGAATTAAGCTTGTAATCATCAAATGTAACGTATGAAGTACCGCCGACGCATCCGATAGCACCGCCATAATAACTTGCAGCTATATTGTTATTTACGGTAGTATTAATTCCTGTTATCTCAAGACGATCGGCTGTCTCTGACGCCTCATAAAGGCCAACGAGGCCGCCGTAATTAGTTACCGTCGTTCCTGCATTATTAACGACTACCGTGTCCAATGAACCATTGGTCGTTATGGTGATCGTATCAGCTGTTCCGTTACCGGAAGCATTGTTCAATACACCAAAGAGACCTCCGACTGAACCGGATGAATTCAAGACAGTCTCATCTTCGTCTATATCAAAGTCATTTATGTCAAATTCAAATCCGTTATCAACGAATTTCGGTCTGAAGAACCCGAATACCGCACCGACACCGCTCGTACCGGAGATCTGCTGTGAGATCGGATACGGATCGCCTGTTCCATCTCCGGTTGAAGGATCTATCATCGTAACCGATACACTTCCGCCATCGTTACTTCCGACCAAAGCACCTGCATATCCGGAACCTGTTGTTATCTCATCACCACTGCTTTGAGGATTTGAACTTAATGACAATTCAAGAGTTGATCCGCTGCCCATGGTTCCTACAAATCCGCCGGCATTTCCCGAAGAAGTAGAGATATCGAAAGAAGTGACCGAACCGGAATAACTTGCATTAAGCCTGGAAGAAGATCCCATCGTACAGCAAAGGAGACCGATGTCTCCTGATGCTCTGTGGATCTCAGCTGCAGTTCCACCTGATACAACGTTGTTGGTTGCTTTTAATGTAACATCAGCACCATCAGAGATCGTACCGATATAGCCTGAGAAAGGCCAGTAATAATCTGTTTCAACTTCCGTATAGATGGCAGCAGTTACATCCCAATCAGCAGCGGCTGCCGTTCCGTCATCAACAACTGTGTTTGCAAATAACGGTTCAGGTGTCTCACTATAATTTGTCCTTGAGATCGTGACAGGTTTTACACTGTTTGAAACAACCAGTGTGTACTCATTATCCTGAGAACCCGCCTCTGTGGAGCCTTCAACGATCTTAACGGAATCATTGACTTCTCCGAACAACGGACAATCAAGATTAAATACTGCTGCTGTTGTCTGACCGAAGATGATCATTCCGTTAAAGACTGAGCCTTCCTTACCGATGCTCTCAAAACCGGTAAGCTCGCCTGTGACTGATCCGGAACCGTAATTGATGAACAGTACATCATTCTCGTGTCCCGTATACTCATAATAAACGTGACTGTATCTGATAAGAGAATCAGTATCCTCCAATGTATAAAGCGGATAAGACTGACCATCGATAATGATAGTCTTGTTGGAAATGTAATCTTCAATGTCGTATTTATCTGCAGCCTGAACAGGGATAGTTCCTCCGATACCGAATGCAACTTCAAAGAAATCGGAAAAACTGAATGCACTGATGGTTGAGATCAACATAGCTGTAGAGAGCGCCAGACTAAGCCCTCTCTTTACTAATCTGTTATGTATGAAAGAACCGACTCGAGTCTTCCTCCAGTCGACCTTCACTTTATTAGCACCGTTATGTTTCTTCATAATCCATCACTCCATTCGGAACTGATTGATATCAGTTAGTGTTCTCGGTAAACACACATGTCTCCGAGAAGGTATCCCAATCCATATTTCCAATTGCGGTCTTTGCAGCTGCATCTTTGATGTAGAACTGCAGATCATATCGTCCTGAATTATCGTCTGATGAGAGGTTCGGCAACGTGATCTTTACCATGTTCGTTCCCGGAACCGGTGTAGGTGTTGTACTGCTGAGGTCAACTCCGAAGAACTCCTCGATCTGGTTCGGGTTAGGTTCGATAAGATCACTTCTCCATGACAACTCACCACTTGAATCACCGCTGCCCGTAATGCTGAAATTAAAACCTTCATATGCTGACGGAGCTATCGATGTACTGTCGTTAAAAGATCCAGTCCAGCCTGTGGAAAGTGATATCGTCTGGAACGCAGCTCCGAATCTGGAACTAAGTACGAGATCTGAGATATCTCCGTGTTTTCGAGCAGGAGTAGCTTCCAGTTTCAGGCAGATATTCTTGTCGATAGCCGAATTAGGTAATACGATCTTATATCTCTTGTAGGTACCGGATACGGACGAATATGTGATCGTCTGACTTACGGCATTTCCTACGACCTGATCAAAGTTATCTTTGTTGATAGTCAAAAGAGAAGTCTCTGTCTCATTCTCAACCGAATAGACTTCAATGCTGTCATTTCCAAGCAAAGCCTCGAAGTCTGATGATGTCAAAGAAGTTGTTCCGTCAAGTGAGACCACAGTCGGAGTCAATGAGAAATCCAGATCGGATTTATACCACAAAGTAGGGTTATTCATGCTGTAGTTATAGATGAAAAGATCATATGTGACTTCACCTGTGTATGTGGATGCAACCGTCCTGATCTGACGGTTCTCGGTACCTGTAAAGAGATAGTTGGAAGTAAATCTGCTTCCGGCACCTCCGTCCGTAGCGATGACTCTTCTTACAACGTTATGTTCTGTAGCATATTTAGCCAGTACCATTCCTCCGCTAAGCGTAATGGCAGCAACAACAAGCCAAACCGTTATCCAGTTCTTTCTGACAAATTTCTTAATAGTTTCAATAGTCACTTGCTGTTACCTCCTTTCCGTTTAATTTACTGAATGATCAACCGTTTCCGGTGTAGGCCATTATGTAGATCATGTCTGTTTCTTTATTGTTCTCGATGTCCTGTCCTTCCCATGAAACATCGACTATGAATGTCTTGAAGAATGACGAACCGTGTGAGAGACCCGAACTTGTCGGTATCGATCTGCACTGCCAGTAAAGCGGTAATTCATATGGCGTATATGTCGTATACTCACCGTAGCATTCCTCAAGGTATCTGGTGTTGGCAGTTCTGTTGTCATCCGACATGTTCAGATAAGTACCATTAAAGTTCTGAGTATTCTCCGAATCACCTGACTGCAAGCTGCTTCCCTTTACTATGTACAGAACATCACCCGGAGTGATACTGTCTCTGTCCAGTCCGACTATATTAAGTCCATCCAGATCATAAGTAACGGTGTACTCAACATAATCTTTACCCGTGGCGATGGCGTCAGCTTCCGAAGTATAGACTCTTCCTTCATAGATCTCGTACTTAAAAGGAGTGTTACTCGTATGTACGAACTGAAGTGTGAAGCTGCTTACATAATCACCTGCAACACAGAACGGAACCAGCTTATGGGTGATCGGAACAGTCGCACCGTTCACTGTTCTTTCTGCTTCAACGTTTATGCCTGACATATCAAGATTCTTGACCGCCTCGGCGTTCGCTGCAGTGATATAAAGAAGATCCGGACTCTTGATCCTCTGCATCTCTGCAAGAGTACGCTGATGTGTAAGCCAAGCATATACAGGAACTGCTATCAGAGCTGTAAGTGTCACGATGACTGCAGTTACGAACTGGATCCTGTTCGCCAGTGACAATGACCTAAAGCGTGATACCAGCACTTTGTCCAAAGTCTTCTTCAGTTTTCTGAATGTTGCTTTGATCTTTCCGATGTATTTGTTTTTCTTCACGTCCGAACCTCCTTTCTTTTATATTTGGTGACTGCCTGTTCAGTTAGCAGTAGCAGTCATTTCTATCAACATGTAATTTACGTTGTTTCCGATCATCAGGTCTGCATCATCATATGCATCAGTTAAAGCCTTGAGGCTGTTGTAGTCATTGGCTGAATCATTATCCTGAAGATTACCCAGATGGGTCTCGATCTGCGAATCCGTAAGTCCGTCGAAGAACTTGTTGTTCGTCGTATCTTCCAGATATTCCATGATCGCCTCACGATCTTCCGTGTTGTTGTCTGCGAACATCTGACTTCCAGAGTAGTTCGAATTTGTCTCCAGTAGCAGATCGATGAAATCGTTGACCCAGATCCAGTAGACTGTTACTTCGTAATCTCTTCCTGCCACTACCGACTTGTTATTGCCCTCGATGAAATCGTTGAAGTCGATGGAATCGAGATTACAGAAACCTGAGTAGTAACCGGTGTTCTCGTCATAGTCCTTGAAGAACAATACGTGTGTTTTCAAATAGTTCAGTGCCGTCTTCTTGTTCTGTGCATTTGTTATGCCCTTAGCCGGAGTATCCGTGAGACTGTCCGTTATCTCGATAAGTTCATCAAGTTCATCATTCTCATCGTAGTAAGCATGATATCCGCGGATATTAAAATCAAAACTTACATCCAGTTCTCCGCTCTCACTCGGGATCACGTAGAACGTCATCGCACCGTGTGCTCCAGGCTCGAGACCGTTGACATATTCG
>CAMVBS010000086.1 GCA_947165785.1 uncultured Clostridia bacterium
CGCTCCTTCAGGACAAGAGTCGCCCGTTAAGTCTTGCAGCTCTTGAATTAAAGCGTGAGACACTTCAGGAAGATCAAGGCCTCCCGAAATAATAGTCACCCCGCAGCGCAAAACAGGTTGACTATGAGTTTTAGAAGTGATATCTTCCTTCTCGGAGGCAATAAAAATGACTACAAAGGACGAACTGTTAAAGCTTTTCGAGGCGAATAAGGGAATATATTATAACGGCGAGCAGATCGCCGCTAAGCTCGGTGTCTCCAGAAATGCCATCTGGAAGGCAGTTACTGCGCTAAGAGAAGCGGGATACCCTATCGAATCCCAGAAAAACAGAGGTTACTGTATGTCACCTGATTCGGATATCGTATCTGCTCAGGGGATCTCCAAATATCTGACGGCTGAACTCAACATAGAGGTATATGACGAAGTCGTTTCCACCAACACAATGCTTAAAGAACGCGCTTCATCCGGAGCACCTGAGGGACTTGTCATAATCGCAAACTCCCAGACAGGCGGCAAAGGCCGATTGGGAAGAAGCTTTTATTCTCCACTTGATACAGGCGTATATATAAGCGTTCTTCTGAGACCTTCTACCCTGCCGCCGCAGAAAGCACTGAAGATAACCACCATGGCAGCGGTTGCAGCCTCCAAGGCAGTTGATATCGTGTCTGGTAAGGATTCAAAGATCAAATGGGTCAACGACATCTTCCTTGACGGACTTAAGGTTGCAGGCATCTTGACCGAAGCATCTGTAAGCATGGAAAACGGCAATCTCGAATATGCGGTACTCGGTATCGGATTTAATGTATATGAACCTAAAAACGGATTCCCTGATGAGATAAAAGGCATCGCGGGATCCATCCTCAGAAAACCGTCAGCTGATGCCAAGAACAGGATCGCTGCGGAATTTCTCAATCGATTCTACTCCTTCTGGAAGGAAGGCGAAGGATCAGATTATTACAAAGAATACAAACAAAGAAGCCTTGTTATCGGAAAGAAAGTCAATGTCATATCGCCTAACTCTTCTGTTAAGGCAACAGTTCTCGATATAACAGATGACTGTTCCCTGCTCGTTCGCTACGAGGACGGGACAGTAAGCGAGCTTTCCACAGGCGAAGTAAGTATAAGACCAGAGGTGTAATCATGAAAAGCAGAACGTATAAGTTGATTTTGTGCGCCCTTTTTGCGGCATTAACGGCGATCGGAGCATTTATTAAGATACCTTTTCCACTGGTCCCGCTTACTTTACAGGTAATGTTCACAACACTTGCCGGACTTCTTATCGGACCAAAACTCGGATCAATATCCGTTGCCGTATATGTATTTCTCGGACTCATCGGAATCCCTGTATTTACAGGCGGAGGCGGCCCGTCATACGTCCTTCAGACAAGCTTCGGTTATCTGATCGGATTTATCATCGGAGCATTTATCACAGGACTTATCGCCTCCAAAGGCGAGCCTTCATTCAAAAGAAACCTGATCGCATCCTTTACGGGACTTCTTGTCATATATGTCATAGGCTGCGCATATTGTTTCCTCATAAGCAGACTCTATCTGAAAAATGACGTCGGTATCTGGGCCGTAGTCCTTCACGGTGCCATCATATGCCTTCCGGGCGACATTATAAAATGTATCCTTGCTTCCTTTATCGGAAAGCGTCTGGCTCCAATGGTAAGGAGGAAACTTAACCATGGAAAAGCTTGATAAACTGGCATCTGATGTTATAAACGGCAAGGAGATCACGATCGATGAAGCACGTTCATTATACGATGCTCCGTTGGAAGAACTCTGCTTTGCTGCAGATAAGATCCGCAGAGAATGCATGGGATCCTCATTCGACATCTGCACGATAATAAACGGCAAGTCAGGTAAATGTTCCGAGAACTGCAGATTCTGTGCCCAGTCGGGACATAACCACACGGGTGTTGCCTGCTATCCGCTCCTGTCTTCCGAAGAGATAGTCAAGGAAGCAGTAGCCAACTACAAGAGCGGAATGATGCGATTTTCCATCGTAACATCAGGCAAGCGCTTGAGCGACGAAGAGGTCAACCTTATGTGTGATACCGTAAGAGCTATCCATGAGGCATGCCCGATCAAGGTATGCGTATCTTTCGGACTGCTTAACGAAGATCAGTTCCGTCGCTTAAAGGAAGCTGGTGTGTGCCGAGTCCATAATAATCTCGAGACTTCCGGATCATACTTTCCCAAGGTCTGCACGACTCATACATATGAAGATAAAAAAGAAGCGATCCGTGCCGCAAGAAGTGCAGGTCTTGAAGTCTGCAGCGGAGGCCTGATCGGCATGGGTGAGACACGTGAAGACCGTCTCGAGATGGCTTTTACTCTACGTGATCTTAAGATCAAGAGTATTCCCGTTAATCTCCTGAATCCGATCCCCGGTACACCGTTTGGCGATCAGCCTGTTATGGAATATGAGGAATTCGTCAGAACGATTGCGATCTATCGCTTCATCCTGCCTTCAGCTTACATAAGACTTGCAGGCGGCAGAGGTCTCATGCCCGACAAGGGTAAGACCTGCTTTAAGTCAGGTGCCAACGCAGCTATCTCGGGAGATATGCTGACAACATCAGGAATAACCGCCGCAACAGATCTTAAGCTTCTGGAATCACTGGGATATAAGATAGGTCAATGATCTTCGATCATCAACCTATCACACTCGTAAACCAAATAAAAAATGCGATAAGAAGGATCACTATCAAGGTCAATATGGCCACGGTGATCCTTCTTTTACTTCGGATCTTCTTATCGCCATATTGCCGGTCTAACCACTTCTCGTAATATGCTTTTTTCTGAAGAGAATAGTAGCCGCTTTCCGCTTTACGGTAAAACTTCGGTAGCAACCATTCAGTTCCGCATTTATTGCATTTGTATTGGTAACATTTTGAATCACCCATCTTAAATTCAGACGGAAGCAAAGTGAACTTTCCGCTTGACATCAGTCTTTCCCTGAAAGCCTTATAATCATCCTCAGATCCGCACCTGACCGGTCCTCTTCCGCCATAGTCCTCTTCGCAATCGCACAAGACCCTCGATGACAACACCTTACCGTCTTCTATCTTATACTTCGGATCACCGTTCTCATCGAACTCTATATTAAGACCATAGCCTGAATAATACCTTTCCTGCCCATCGAAAAAACCGATACCGTCAGTAGTTACTCCTGCTATGTGAGTTACGTCATGATGTCCGAATGCTGTCAGAAAGCCAACGATCTCTTCAGCAGTCAACGGCTGACCGTTCTCAAGAGTAATACCGTTGTGATTAATGAAAACGATCTTATCGTTGTCGCAGTGAAGGACTACTTTCCTTCCCTCATAACCAACCATAATGTCGTACATCGAAAGCATCTTGTTATCCCCATTCCATTTTCTCTCGTATACTGGAACACGATATCAGAAAATCAATCCTTTTTCCAGTACGCCAGCTGTGAGAGCCATCCGTCGTATTGCTTACGACGATCATCATCTTCCATGTTCTCAGGATTCGGCATATGATCCATCAGGAAATCCAGAAGATCGTCTTTGGTTACATAGGTAAACTTGCCGTCTGTATAACACCATTTGCAGTAATCTTCGTTGAAGGATCTGTCTGGTTCTCTGCTTATGTTCTCATCCTCGTTCAAAGGCATTCCACAGCACTGGCAGAAAAGCTGTCTCGGGCTTCCGAGCAATGTGTTGATCGATACATTGAATTCACGTGACAAGATCTTCAGCGTCTCATTATTCGGTTCAGTCTCGCCTGTCTCCCAGCGGCTTACAGCCTGCCTTGTTACCAGCACTCTTTCAGCGAACTGTTCCTGTGTAAGCTCGTTTTCTTCACGTATCTTCTTAAGTACTTCTCTTGTTGTCATTATCGAATTCTCCTTTACGTTTTGATAATTCGATTATGCTGTCTCTCCTTCTCGAAAACAAGCAACCTGCTGTTGCTTCGTTCCTCAGTCCTTAAGGTTCTTTCTTGGTTCTCCCCAGCCTCCGAGGTCCTTACCGGTGTAACTGAAATAGTGTTTACACGTTGTCTTCACAGGAGCGATACGCATCAGTTTTTCTTCAAAAGTCTCATTCGAAGAAAGAGAATCATCCTGAAGAACATTTCTTATCTTACAGAGCATCACAGTACCGTCATGTTTATAGATAAAATCCATTACTTCCAATTCGAAGTTTACGGGTGAATCATTAAGTACCGGAACATCCAATACTTCACCCTTCCCTATATCAAGTTCGACATTCATCTTATTAGGATCCTTGCCGCTGACAGTACCGAGGTGATCAGCGACACTTAATAGGTTCTCAGTCACGAGATTAGCAGAAAAGATCTTATTACGTTTGATATTCTCCAGTGTGGTCTTGTTGCCTCCGATACTGCACATTACACCCATTTCACCGTGCCAGAAATAACTGAACCAGCAAAACAAACCGAAGTCAGGCTTTTTATCCTCATCATATGTTCCATATAAAAACAGAGTCTGCGGACAGTAATCATTGTAAGGTTTCAAGCTTTTCTTTCCCATAAATATCGATTTCCTTTCTATCATGACATGACCTTGTATCCTGTCAGTTATAGTGCATATCCGCCGTTCTCAAATCTCGGAAATGCCTACGTGAACTATTGATCCAGTATATTGAGGTCGGATCTCTCGTATTTGTTATGACCTTTAAGACTCTTCTTATACTTCCAGCACTCTATGGCATCATCTAACGAAGAACCTTTATTATCTTCAAAGAAATCCCTAATATAAGTATTATACTCAAATTGCTTTCCTATTTCTGACGAGCCCTGTTTTTTATTTCTCTTTATCTCATAATATGCATCAATTGCATCACCGTATGTCTTTCCTGCATTAGCCTTAAGCCATTTTTGAAAAGCAACATTGAAGGAAAATGATTCCCCGATCTCTCTCTTGAAGAAAGCTCTATGGATCTCAGAACAGACTATATTTTCTTCGATGATACTGTCCGCTTTAATTTCTGTTATCTTCTTTCCCTTAACGGAAGTCCTTCGGGTCGTTTCCTTGATCCTACCTGTATCGAGAAAGAAAGCGATCCTTTCTGTCAGGTCCTGTTTTCCGCCCGTTACAGGCAAGCCGTTATCACGGCAGAATTCAACCAATTCTTCCTTAAGATAATAATATTCGAGAAAATCCTTACTTTTCAGTCCCAATGCCAGGTCAGGTCTTTCTGACATATTTTCCATTTTCTTTTGTTCTACCCTTTCTTCTTCAACACAGCGATCGCTGCATAATGTTTTACTTCAAACTCATCAGGCACGTTTGCAAGAAAAGCCCTGTGTTCCTTGTCCCAATTTGCCAATTCATCCGGCGACAACGATGCGCCTACCCCTCTACATGCGATCATTCGGCCATGCCAGGAATCTCTTGTGAAAGGGACATTGATGTCATACTCTTCATGATCCTCCAATTCGAAATAATCGAACATTACATCGGGAATGTGGATCGGATGCCTGGTCTCACCACCACCTGACCATTTAGGGCTAAACTTAAGGACAAGTTCCTCGCTCTTTCCGGCTATCTCATCTTCAAAGGGAAGCCATGCCATGAACAGGATAACGAGCTTTCCGTCTTTTTTGAGGATACGGGAAAACTCAGGCGCCACCTTCTCATGATCGAAATACCAGAAGCACTGACATGCTGTTATAACATCAAACGTTTCTGAAGGAAAATCGATCTTTTCTGCCGACACAACTTTAAAATCTATATTCATGCAGGCTTCCGAAGCCAGACGCTTGGCCTGATCTATCTGTTCCTGAGATATATCGGTACCTGTCCATTCGGCTCCATACTCATACATATTGCGCGGCAACACTCCGGTACCCGTCCCAAGATCAAGCACTTTCTGTCCTTTGATGCAAAGTCCTCTGTCAGCCACTTTCTGATAAAAAAGGTCCGGGTATATGTCCCTGTATTTAGCATAAAACTCAGATGTCTTTCCCCAGTCAAAGGCTTTCCCTGCATCTATTCTGTTATCTTTAATGTCCATGATATTCTCCTGATAAATTACTTGATCCTAGCGTACCGACTAAATCTCTGTAAAAGATCGTATTTCCTTCTCCAGGAGACGGTATACATTTGCTACCAAATAGCCGTCAGCGATCGCATGATTAAGTCGAACTGTTACAGGCATAACAAGCCTGCCGTTTTCCTCCCTGTACTTTCCCCAATTGATGATCGGCGCAAAGAACAGATAACCGTCAGGCAGTTCAACATTCAAAGAATCATAAGAAAGCCACGATATAAACGATGCATCAAACCAATTCGGATGATTTGCCATGTCCAGACCGTATTCTCTCGTCTTTTTTGCCTCCTCGACATCATGTAAAGCTGCCTTATAGAATTTGTCATAATCCTCGTAATACGTTGTATAAACAGGAGTACAAGTCTCCGTATCTTCATGAAAAACATACTGTGTAGGATTGATCACGTCATAACATATCAATTCATCTGTCTGCCAAAGGTATCCCATCTTATAATCATCGCGTGAATTTAGCACCTTGGAAAGAATGTACAGAAAGTTGATATAAAACTTCGTTCCTGTTCTCTTGGAATAATCGTAAAGATCAGTTACATCTATTCTGGCAGTCATAGACGTCGAGCATTTACAATCTTCTGAGAAATGACGGAATACACCCTTCCTATAGTATGTCTCTTTATCGATCACTTTATAGTTCATTTGAATTATCCTCTCTCAATACTTATGTAGCATCCGGATACTCCCAAAATCCGCCCTTGTGAAAGTTCTCATTACCCAATGGCTTGGCCGTCAGCTTAAAGATCACACAACCGTCCGGACAGACAACAGTCTTTGTATACTTACTGTCACCTCCCAGATTTTCCAGATCGCCGCCGCTTCTTACTGCCTCCATCAAAGGATAAAGCATCATCATTGTTTTGGAGCAGATTCCGTAGCCGTCTTCATTTATCGGGCAGCCGTAGGTGCATGTATATCTGTCACCTATTTCTTCACCATTGCGGCAATATTTTTCTGTATGATCTCCGTGAAGGAAACCCGTAACTTCTACAGTAAATTCATATTCTTCGTCATACCACTTTTTCATAATATTCCTCCTTATACTACGCGTGTGTTATCGACTGGAACATGTATTCATCTTCCTTTGTCTTCTCGAAAAAGTTTCCTCTCACGAACAATGTCGTATCTTCTTCATGAACCTCACTCTTGTCGTAAAGGGATGTGTCCTTCGGCGTAAAATCAAGAACGACTTTTTTGATCTTACTTCCAAAAGAAGATATCACCTGATCTATATCACCGTCTCCGATGATCGCAAAAAGAGTAAGCACATCACCCTCTGCCTCAGCGATAACATACGTATCGCATCCGCTTATGTAAAAGACGTTTTCCTGCATAAACTGAGAAATATAGAACATGTATAGTCCCGGATTTCCCAACATATACATCGCGGCGTTCTGATCTTTTTCGAGAAAAAGACGTACCATCTTATCCCAATCTTCCTTACCGGACATAGGTACCTGAACGGCAGTAGTTTCGGAAGTCACCTCAACTTCTTTACAAAAGCGCGTCTCTCTTCCTTTTACAAAGCCGAACTTCGGATAAAAATCCACGACCGAATCATTGGCAAAAAGATAGATACCGTCTACCTTATCTTCATAATCACTTAATATCTTCTCCATAAGAAGTCTCGAGTAACCCTTGCCCCTGCAGTCAGGGTCAGTCATAACGGTACCGAGCTGGATCAGTCTTCTGATTTCGCCCCTGTAATTAACATCACATCTGTTGACAGAAATGTTGGATACAACCTTCCCGTCGATAACAACGGAATACGGAATATAGTTATCCTGCCAAAAACCGTTTTGGTACCAATTCTCAAAGTTAAGACCAAAGACCTTAACTGCAAGTTCATTGAAAGAATCTCTGAGCTTCTTATCGTTCCTATAATCAATTTGGATCATATGAATTCTCCTTCTATTTGAAAACATTCGACACAAGATCTGATAACAGACCGTCGAAAGAATAAACTTATTGTCAATTGAAAAAACACAAGAACAGTGACACCCGTATGGATGACTTGTCTTGAAAGATATTTGATTAAAAAGAAGGGTTCACGAGGAATATTAAAACACAGTTCTTATGTCTTAGCAACAATTCA
>CAMVBS010000087.1 GCA_947165785.1 uncultured Clostridia bacterium
GCAGTGCCGCTGTTTTTTTGTTTTCGAGAGGAAGGAAAAATAAATCTCTTGACAAAAACGTCGGGATAATGAATAATCATAGCGGTTAGCGTATGCTAACTAGAAGACGGGAAAGAAGGAAAATATGTCTGACAGAGCTTTGATAAGACAGTGTTCTCCGACGATGGCGGGGATCAAAACGGGAAATCTTTATATGTGTGATCTTACGTCAGTACCCGAGCTCGAAGAGGATGTCAGAAGATTCAACAAAGCAAATAAGGACAAAGGGATCAAGGCAGCGCTCATAGGAGTCAGGAACGGAAGGGCAATGATATATGTCTATAGGCCAAGGCTTCTTAAAAGAGATCTTCAGGATCCGCTTGCACGGGATATCCTCTGTTCGAACGGATACTGCTGTGACTCGATCTGCAAATGCATCGACTGTCTGAAGGAAAGAATGGAAAAAAGCGCTTCTTTTCCGCATGAGATCGGGCTTATGCTCGGCTATCCTCCCGAAGATGTAAAGGGCTTCATTGATAACGAAGGCAAGAACTTTAAACTGTGCGGGATGTGGAAAGTGTACGGAGATGAGAAGAAGGCGTCGATTCTCTGGGCACGATACGAGAAATGCACCACGGTCTATTCCAGGTGCTATGACAACGGAACCAACATTAAAAGGCTTACGGTAGCCGTTTGATTGGTGATAAATAAAAGAATGAGAGGATCTTAATATGAGTAAAGTAGCAGTTGTTTTCTGGAGCGGTACGGGTAATACCGAGGAGATGGCAAAGTCTGTAGTCAAGGGTATCGAGGCTTCCGGTTCCGAGGCACAGATCGTTTCCGTATCCGACTTCGATGCAGCAAAGATGGATGAATTTGATGCAGTAGCATTCGGTTGTCCGAGCATGGGTGCCGAGCAGCTCGAGGAAGGTGAATTCGAACCGATGTTCTCATCACTGGAAAGCAAGCTTTCCGGCAAGAAGATCGCGCTTTTCGGCTCATACGGCTGGGGCGACGGTGAATGGATGAGAAACTGGGAAGAGCAGTGCAAGGGCCTCGGAGCTGTTATGGCATGCGACTTCGTTATCTGCAACGGCGAGCCGGATGATGATGCAAAGGCTTCATGCGAGGCGCTCGGAAAGGCTCTTGCATGACCCGAAGATAAATAAGCACGCAATCGCTTCATGCTGATCATTTATACGGAAGTGTCGGGGAGACCATCATGGTCTTCCCGATATTTTTTGTGTCATGGCCGTGGGCAAATATCAAAGGATGTTTTGAGCATAGGTATGTTATAGTTAAATCATATCTTTAACGGGGGTAAGCCACATGAAGACAGTACGTTTGGGACGGACGGGGATCGAGGTTCCGCAGAATGCATTCGGAGCACTTCCGATCCAGCGCATATCAACTGAAGATGCTGTAAAACTGCTTCGCAATGCCTATGAAGGCGGCATGAGGTTCTTTGATACGGCAAGGGCTTATTCCGACAGTGAGGAGAAAGTCGGAAAGGCCTTTGAAGGCATGCGTGACAAGGTCTTTATCGCATCGAAGACGATGGCTTCTGACAGCGCCAAGTTTTGGGAAGATCTCGATGCATCCCTAAGGAACCTTAAGACCGATTATCTTGATATCTATCAGCTTCACTGTGCACCGAGATGCTATGGTGAAGGCGATGAGCTTTACGAAGCTTTAAAGGAATCAAAGAGGCAGGGCAAAGTAAGACATATCGGTATCACGGCTCATAAGATCGGAGTCGCCGAGGATATAGTCAGGAGCGGACTTTACGAGACGCTTCAGTTCCCGTTCTCATATCTTGCGACTGACAGGGACATCGCTCTTGTGAAAAGCTGCAAAGAAAACGATATGGGATTTATCGCGATGAAGGGCCTATCGGGAGGTCTTCTTAATAACTCCAGGGCCTGCATGGCTTTCATGAGCCGGTTTGATGCTCTTCCTATCTGGGGTATCCAAAGACAGTCCGAACTTGATGAGTGGCTGAACTTTTTCGAGAATGAGATATCGATGACGGAAGAACTCAAGGCTGTTATAGACAAGGATCGTGAAGAACTCCTGGGAGAGTTTTGCAGGGGATGCGGATACTGTATGCCTTGTACGGTGGAGATCACGATCAATCAGTGTGCGAGGATGAGCCAGATGATAAGAAGGGCGCCTTCGAAGAACTGGCTTACGGAACACTGGCAAAACGAGATGCTCAAGATCGACAACTGTGTGGATTGCGGGCTTTGTAAGACGAGATGTCCGTATGAACTTGACATACCGACTTTACTTAGGAAGAATCTTAAGGATTACAAAGAAATATTGGACGGCAAGGAGATCTGATCCGTGAAGACAGAAAGACAGTATCCGAGTGTCATCCTTACCGAGCGCGGTAAGAGAAGAAGAGAGACAAGGCACCCGTGGGTATATGATAACGAGATAGAAAGTACCGCAGAAGGCATCGTTGACGGAGAACTTGTAGATGTCATGACTTCGGGCGGGAAATATGCAGGCACGGGGTTTTATAACAGTAACTCCAAGATCCGCGTGAGGATCATATCCAATAATGCCAATGACAAGTTTGATGAGGCTTTCTGGGAACGAAGGATCAGATATGCGATCGATTACCGCATGACCGTCATGAAGGAAGGCGACATAAACTGCTGCAGGCTGATCTTCGGCGAAGCGGATGAGATTCCGGGACTTACGGTAGACAGGTTCGACGATATCCTCGTGGCGCAGGTGCTGTCGCTGGGTATCGATAAGATCAAGGGGATGATCTTCGAGATCCTTTACATGGAGATGAATGCCAGAGGCGAGAAGGTGATCGGAGTATATGAGCGTAATGACGTGGCGATCCGTAAGCTCGAGGGCCTTGAGGAGTACAAGGGATACTATAAGCTCGACGGGATCGATATCCCGGAGAAGACTGTCGCAACGATAACCGAGAACGGTATCAAGTATGACGTCGATGTGGTCAATGGCCAGAAGACGGGCTTTTTTCTGGATCAGAAATATAACAGGGAAGCGATATCGAGGATCGCGAGGGGCAAGAGAGTCCTCGACTGTTTTACGCATACGGGCTCATTTGCACTTAACGCGGCAAAGGGCGGTGCAGCGCATGTTCACGCGGTCGATGTCTCGGAACTTGCAGTTAATATGGCCGAGCGCAATGCAGAGATAAACGGCCTTGGCGATATAATGAGCTTTGAGGCGGCGGATGTATTCGATCTTCTGCCTAATCTCAAGAGCGGTGAGTATGATTTCATAATCCTCGATCCGCCTGCTTTCACGAAGTCCAGACAGACATTCGAGAATGCCAAGAGAGGCTATAAGGAGATCAATTACCGTGCGATGAAGGCTCTTCCGAGAGGCGGATATCTCGCAACATGTTCATGCTCGCATTTCATGGATGAAGTGAGCTTCATGAAGATGCTCGAGTCCGCAGCCAAGGACGCGGGAGTAAGGATCAAGCAGATAGAGAAGAGGCAGCAGGCCCCGGATCACCCGATCCTTATGAACGTCTCGGAAACTGATTATTTGAAATTCTTTATTCTTCAGATCTTTTAACGGAGGAAATATGCAGGAAGCAAAAGTAAGATTTGTAAAACTCGACCCAAGAGCACAGGTTCCGACATACGGCAGTGAATTTGCTGCAGGTGCCGATCTGTATGCTGTCTTGGATAATGACATCACTATCGAGCCGGGTCAGACGGTCATGATCGGAACGGGCATCGCCTGTGAGATCCCTGTAGGATTTGCAGGTCTCATCTACGCAAGGTCAGGTCTTGCATGTAAAAAGGGACTTGCACCTGCCAACAAGGTCGGAGTCGTTGACAGTGACTACAGAGGTGAGATCAAGGTCGCTCTTCATAACCACGGGATCGAAGCCCAGGTCGTAGGTTCCGGTGAGAGGATCGCCCAGCTCGTGATCACGCCTTTCCTGAGAGGAGTATTCGAAGAAGCCGAGAGCCTCGAAGAGACTACAAGAGGAGAGGGCGGCTTCGGTTCGTCCGGAAGATTTTGATGTCACGTAAGAACATGATAAGAAAGACTGCCCTTGCAGGTATCCTTATTGCGGTGGCAGTCGTAGGAAGTCTTTTCTCGTTTCCGATCCTGGGAAGCAGATGTGCTCCCGTTCAGCATCTCGTAAATATCGTGGCTTCGGTGTTCCTGGGTCCCTGGTATTCTCTCGCGATAGCATTTATCACGAGCATCATACGTGTTGCAACGGGTCTCGGAAGCCCGCTCGCGTTCCCGGGAAGTATGTTCGGAGCTCTTCTTTCGGGACTTTTGTATAAGTCCTTTAAGAAGATCCCGTTTGCAGTCGGCGGTGAAGTTATCGGTACTTCGATCCTCGGAGGCTTATGCGCTTACCCGATCGCTATCCTCGTAATGGGCAAGAGTTCAGGAGAGATCGCATTTTACGCTTATATCGTACCTTTCCTTATCTCTACGGCAGGAGGCGCCGTTATAGCTTCCGTATTGCTCTTTGCTCTTCACAAAGCGGGGATCATAAGAAAATTCAAAGGAGAATGAAATGTTTGCTGAGATCCTTACTAATACTCGAAAACAAAAGCCTCTCATTCATTCGATCACTAACTATGTGACCGCAAATGACTGTGCCAACATGATATTTGCCTGCGGCGGTTCTCCGTGCATGTCAGATGACCCGGATGAGGTAGCTGATATCGTCTCGATCTGTTCGGGCCTTACTGTTAATCTTGGAACACTAAGCCCGTCAAGATTTGAGGCGATGGTAATCGCAGGAACTGCAGCCGTAAGGCTCGGGAAACCCCTGGTCTTTGATCCCGTCGGAGCGGGAAGCTCGAGGTCGAGGACAGATCACGCTAAGCAGTTCATTAGTCTTGTCAAGCCTACGGCTATCCGCGGCAACTTATCCGAGATAAAAGCTCTCTCGGAGGTCGTTGTTCAGCAAAAGTCCGTTATATCAGGTCTTACAAGAGGTGTTGATTCTCCGCTTAAGGATTTTAAGGAAGCTATTATTCACGGAAAAGCACTTGCGGGCAAAACAGGTGCTATAATAGTAGTAACCGGTCCTACTGACATAGTGACAGATGGAAAGACGGTCAGGATGGTTGGCAACGGCAATGAGCTCCTTACAAAGATAACGGGTTCGGGCTGTATGATGTCATCCGTAATGACTTCGTTCATTGCATCTAATCCCGATAACGTCTATGACGCAGTGACCGCTGCTTCAGGCGCGATCGGTATATGCGGTGAGATCGCTAAGGAGAGAATGAAAGAAGAAGATGGGAATGCCAGTTTCAGAAACTACCTGATTGATGCGATGTATAACCTCGATCCATGGTTGTTGGATGCTCGTATCAATTTACGGATGAAGGAGGAAAAAGATGAAGATACCAAGTGAAGAACTTCTTCTGTATGCAGTGACAGATGACAGATGGAACGGAAACAGATCTCTTCTCGACCTGATCGAAGATGCTTTGGAGGGCGGATGTACTCTTGTTCAGCTTCGTGAGAAGAACATGAGCGAATGGTCCTTACTTATGGAAGCTTCCAAAGCCCTTGCTCTTTGCCACAGATTCGGTGTCAAGCTCATCATCAATGATAATGTTGATATCGCAAAGAAGAGCGGAGCCGACGGTATTCATCTCGGAAAGACCGATATGCCTGTTGCTGAGGCAAGAGAGATATTGGGTAAGACCTATATCATCGGTAAGTCCGTAAAGACTGTTGAGGAAGCTTTGCAGGCTCAGGCAGACGGTGCTGATTATCTCGGTGTCGGTGCATGCTTCGGATCAGCAACGAAGGGCGATGCTACACAGATCGATCTCGATGTCATCAACGAGATCACACGTGCTGTTGAGATCCCGGTAGTAGGTATCGGCGGAATCAACAAGACCAATATGAAAGAGCTCGAGGGCAGAGGCCTTAGTGGTGCTGCCGTAGTCTCGGCCATCTTCTCTTCCAGAGATATCGTAAAAGATACGATCGAGCTTAAGGCATTGGCACAAAAGACCTTCGGAAACTGAGGACCTTTATACGAATTGCTGTGATAACAAGCCGTTTTCGGGAAAAAACTTTACAAAAAAGCTCTTCCAAAATGATATTAAACGGCTAAAATAGAGCAGGTGTTTATAAACTTATTAAAAGGAGATCAACATGGCTGCTCAGATCATCGCTGTGATCATTTTCGTTCTGATGTTCTTGCTCATCGTTACGGAGAAGATCCCGAGGCATTTCGTTACACTTGGCTGCGGAGCATTGATGCTCATCGTGGTCTTTGGGATATGCATGAAATCCAAAAGTGCCGTAATGGACACTTTGAACATTAAGACGTTCGCTGACCCGAATTTCTGGATCCTTAGAACAGGTGAGGAATCCTCATCGGGTATCAACTGGGCGACCATAATATTTATATTCGGAATGATGGTCATGGTTGAGGGAATGGCCAAGGCAGGCTTCTTCAGATGGCTCTGTCTCGGTATTGCCAAGGCCGTTAAGTACAAGGTCACATCGATCTTTATCACTTTCATGATCATGTCATTCATTCTCGCAATGTTTATCGACAGCATCACGGTAATACTGTTCCTTGCAGCTGTTACCGTTGAGCTTTCTGTTCTTCTCAAATTCTCACCGGTACCGATGATCATCGCAGAGATCTTCTGTGCCAACCTCGGAGGCTCTGCAACAATGTGCGGAGACCCGCCGAACATCATCATCGGAACATCATTGAGTTACACATTCGGAGACTTCGTGGTAAATACAGGCCTTATCGCCGTGATCTCCATGATCTTCGTAGTTCTTTATTTCTACATCGTTTTCCGTAAACATCTTAAGAGCGAAGTTGCTTCCGGCGAGAAGATCAAGTATCCGGAGCCTAAGGAAGCGATCACTTCCAAGAAGAGCTTTGCTATCAGCTGCGTTATCTTCGGTATCGCCGTTGTACTTCTCGTAACACACGCAATGACAGGACTTACTGTTGCTACCATCGGTCTTTTCATCGCAGCTTTGACGCTTATAACTACACCGCGTCATGCTCTTGAGCTCCTTAAGAAAGTCGATTACGAGACACTTTTCTTCTTCATCGGACTCTTTGTCGTAGTAGGCGGTCTCGAGCAGACAGGAATCCTCGAGCTCATCGCAAAGTTCATTGCTTACATAAGCGGTGACAAGATCCTTCTCATGATCGCCATCGTTCTTTGGATCTCTGCAATTGCCAGTGCCTTCATCGACAATATCCCGTTCGCGGCTACCATGATCCCTGTTATCAAGACATTGTCAGCTACCATGGGCGTTGACCTTACAGTTCTTGCATGGACACTTGCAATGGGTACTGATATCGGAGGAAGTGCAACACCTATCGGAGCTTCCGCGAATGTTGTAGGTATCTCTGCAGCAGCCAAGAGCGGTCACATGATCGGATGGGGCAAGTACTGTAAGTATGCTGCTCCTGCTACGATTATTGTAATTGGTATTTCTATGGCTATAATTTATGTTAGATACTTCTGAGCCCTTCACGAATTGAATTGAGAGGTGAAATACATGGATAAGCAGATAATCATTTCCATCGGCCGTGAGTACGGAAGCGGCGGACATGCCATCGCGGAAGATATCGCAAAGCGTTTTAACATCCCGCTTTACGACAGCAATCTTCTCGAGATCATCGCTATGGAAAAGCACGTTGATAAGGATAGTCTCAAGGTTTATGATGAGGTTCCGCGCGTTAAGCTCTTCTCACGTAAGGTCAAAGGACAGAGCAGTTCGCTCGAGGAGAACGTTGCAAACATGCAGTTCGATTACCTGAAGAACAAGGCATCAGCGGGCGAGTCATTCGTTGTTGTAGGCCGTTGCTCAGAGTCGATCCTCAAGGAATATCCTTGTATGGTATCGATCTTCATCCTCGGTAATATGGATGCCAAGATAAAGAGGATCATGAACATCTTTAACTTAAGCGAAGATGATGCCATCGATAAGATCGAGCGTGAGAACTTCCGTCGTAAGATGTATCATAACTACTACTGTAAGGGTAAGTGGGGAGATTCAAGAAACTACGACTTCTCCATAAATGACAGTATCCTGGGCCTTAAGGCTACGGCAGATATCATAGAAGATTACGTCCGTAAGAGGATGGATTTAATGTGACAAATGATAGGGGG
>CAMVBS010000088.1 GCA_947165785.1 uncultured Clostridia bacterium
CAGGTGCAGGCTGAACCTTATCCTCGGTAAATTCAACATTCCAATCATTATTCAGGCTGTATACACATTCACGCATGTAAGGTGTCAGGCCATAATTGATCAAAGGGAAAGCAAAATAGTATGTCTTGCCTGCATCAAGGTGAGCCTCTAGCGTAACAGAACTTACACTATTCTTATCATAAGTATCCGGTAACAGTTCGTTGGATGCCAGATACTCGTCACCGCCTGCAGAAGCCATAAAGTCATAACTTGCATTAAAGAGTGCCACCGTCGGATAACCCATCTCGATATTTGAAGAAGTCATCTTGATGGTTCCGCTCTTATCCGGTGTATATGAATATATCCATTGCTTTGGGATCTTTCCGCCTGCCTTAGTTTTGAATGGCGAACTGCCCTCAAAATGCAGGACCTTGCCGGGAACTATAGTTCCGTCAGCAGATTCAGGCATTACAAAAATGTAGAATACCTTACGAAAATCAAATATATCCTGTTGTGAAAATTCGAAAGTTGCGAATGTGAAATTATCAACACCCTTTTCGATGCTGTAGGCTGAAGAAGACTTCTTCTTAATATCAGCATGCTCTCCTTTAAAATCAGTATAAGCCGACGCACGAAGACATTCAGTGAAAGGCAGTGTACTGTTATCATTAAGATCGAATTCTATATCTATCTTTTTATTCGGATCAACAAGCTGATATTCGATGCCAGGATCAGCAAACGTCGGATTGATCGGACAGATATGTATATTAAAACTTGCATTGCTGCTGGGTGTAGTACCGTGAGAATAAGGTCTTATATTATAGGTCTCATCTTTGTTGAACCACTGAACCTGAAGTTTCACTACCTGATGATAATATTCGATCAAGGAGTAAACCAGTTCCCTCTTGCTGCCGTCAGGATCGGTTATCTCGAAGCTTGGATCTATCTTTCCCATAGGATCGGAAGTCCAGATCGCATAATAGCCTGAGTTTTCCGGAGTGAAATCAAACGAATATCTCTCTTTGATCTGATATTCAAAGATTATGTCGCCTCCGCCTTTATTAGTCATCCAGCCTTCGTCGTACATTGCATACTTGCTGATATGAACCGTAAACTTAAAATCATCTGAAGCTGTGTCGACTCCGTTAACACTGGTCACTCTTCCCATCTGAAAATAATATGTCTTGCCGCCGGTGAGAAACATCGTACTCCAGAAGTTATCAGTATGCGGATAACCAAAACAGCTGGAAGGGATCTCATTCATATTGTCATCATATATCTTTTGGAAACGCGGCATTCCTTCCCCTTCGATATTATCCGAATAGATGATATAGCTTCCGGTCTCGCCCGGTGTGAATTTCAGAAGTTTCCCATTATCCACATCAGCCTTGCTATAGACGACACTTCCGCCATCTCCGCTAAGTCCGTCTGCCGCCGATACTTTCCTGCCGCTGATCGATATGCTCGAAAAAGCCACCACAACAACAAGAAAGCATATCAATGCTTTCTTTAACATGATCGTCACCTCATAATCAAATCTTGTTCCGTTATAGATCGAGAAGGGAAAGTTCATTATGTATAACCTTGTTTTCTCATGATATCTTCCCCAGTCAAAATCCTTTTGGATGGTATCAAAAAAACGTGACTTGTGTCAATGGCATTCCGGTACCATGAGTTTTCGGGCATACAAAAACGGCTGCCCTGTCGGACAGCCGCATAATGTTTTCGAGAAGAGATATCTTACTCTTTTACACCACCTGCAGAAACACCGGAGATGATGTATCTTTGCAGGAAGCAGTAAACGATGATGATCGGAACTACGGAGATCGAAAGACCGAGGTTAACGGCACCCATGTCCGTGTAACGGTCACCGTAGAGAGATGCTACCATCAAAGGCAATGTCTTGAGCTCACTTCTTGTAAGGAGGATCGAAGGAGCGAAGAAGTTGTTCCATGATCCGAGGAAGGAGAAGATCGCCTGTGTGGAAAGAGCAGGGATCATGAGCGGGAGACATATCCTGTTAAATGTGAAGAACTCGTTAGCACCGTCGATACGAGCAGCCTCGATGATCTCGATGGAAAGTGAAGAGTCGAGATACTGCTTGATGAAGAATACTGTTGCAGGAGCTCCGATAGCAGGAAGGATCAATGGCCACAATGTACCGAGGAGGTGCATGGAGTGCATCAATCTGTAGAAACCTGTGATGTTAACTGCTGCAGGAACCATCATGACGCCGACGATCAATGCGAAGAGTACCTTCTTGATCTTGAAGTCATAGACCTTGATACCATAAGCGGTAAGTGCCGAGAAGTAAACGGAAAGTGCCGTGGATGATACCGAGATCACAAATGAGTTCCTGAAACCAACTGCAAAACTGAACGTAGCACGGTCAGTGAGAGTATGGTAGTTCGTGATGACCTGACCCATGTTCTTGAAGTTAGGCCAAAGCTTAAGTGTTGTTGATATCGTGAAGCTGTCCCATGTAGCATTCGTGATCATGTATACGAATGGGAAGATAGCCAAAAGTGCAAAGAACGTAACTACAACATAGACCAATGTGGAGTATGCAGCTCTTGCTGCCTTAAGGCTCTTGAGCTTCTTAGGTGGTTCCGAAGGAGCGTTCTCGGAAGATACTTCCTCAGCTGCTGTCTCAACAGCAGATTCAGCTTCCTTAGCTTCCTGAGCTGCTGCTTTCTTCGCTGCTGCTACGGAGTTCTTAGCTTCATCGGAGACCTTTTCAGTTGCCTGATCGAGTTTCTCTTTGTTATCAGCCATTTTTCTTTGCTCCTTTCTTTGCAAGTTTCTTTGCCTTTGCAGCGTCCTTGTCTCTCATGATGTAGAAGACGATCAATGAAAGAACTGTCGTAGCAAAGAACAACAATACGGAAGTAGCACAGGCAATACCGACGAGTTTGTTGAACTGAGGTCCGAATGCCAAGCTGTTGATATACATAAGTACTGTCCTTGTAGAAAGGATCATCGTTCCGTTAAAGTTTACACGCGGCGGGTTCTGGTTGATGTACTGTGGAATATCGAACATCTGGAGACCACCGATCATGGAAGTAACCATTGTGTAAAGGAGCATTGGTCTCAAGAGAGGCAATGTGATCTTGGTGTATGTCTGGAAAGAGTTAGCACCGTCGATCTGTGCGGACTCATAAAGAGACTCACTGATGGAAGTGATACCTGCGATCAATGTGATCATCGTATTACCGTACCACATCCAGAAGTTGATGAAGCAGATGATAAATCTTGTTGCCCATACGCTCTCGAAGAAGTTGTAACCATCCTTCATTCCGATAACGTTACGGAGGAACAACTGCGAAGCAGAAAGGTTACCACCGTTGGAATACATGAAGAGCTTACGGAAGAAGACTGCGATAGTTACGGATGTGATGATGTTAGGAAGGTACATGAGACCCTTCATGAGACCCAAGCCCTTAAGCTTGATCTTCTTATCCGTGAACCATGCAGAGAGCAAGAGTGCAAGACCGATCTGCGGGATAAAACCGATTACCCAAAGGATAGTCGTGTTGAAGAATGAACCGACAACGTTGTCCAATCTTGTCTTACTGTTAAAGATCTGTCTGTAGTTCTCAAGGCCTGTAAAGATGTAAAGCTGCTTGGAATCAACCTTCTGAAGGATACCTGTCGGATTACTGATGTTCTCCTCAGCTTCCTTGATGTTGTTCTCAACTTTACGGAGTTCCTCGTATGCCTTCTTGGTCTCCTTCTCATCTCCGCCTGCCTTGGCTGCATCATAAGCTGCCTGAGCATCAGGAAGGAGAGCCTTGTTCTCATCGAGAGCAGCCTGAGCCTTCTCGATGTTAGCCTGCTTACGCTCGGAATCAAGTCTTACGTATGAATCGTAATTCAATGCATCAGTAAGACCGATAGCTGTCTTAACTTCACGGTACTTATCGAAATCGATAGCACCCTTGTAGTTGATCATGGAATAGATGTTGATACCCAAAGCCTCAAACTTAGCAGGTGCTCCGCCCTCTGAAGTAAGGTCACCGAAGTTCTTGATAGCAGAGATCTGTGCAGCTGCCTTTGTTGCAGTAGGATTGCTCTGATACTTAGAGTCAATGTATCTTCTGTAAGCAAGGAGCTTATTCTCTGTGTAATCTTCGGATTCAACAATGGAATCACCGTCCCTTACGAGAGGAACGATACTGATGATACCGGAAGCCTGCAAGCTCTTAAGGTCTGCATAGAGCTGTTCCTCATCATCGTGGAGATCCTTCTCACCCTTGATGTAATCCTCAAGGCTGGAAGTTGAGTTCATGGAATTGATCATATCCTTCCAGGAATTCTCTGTAAGGAAAGACTCAAGCGTAGACATGAATGGTACGTCGATAGTAGAAAGGATCTTCTCGTCGGAACCTTCCTCTGCGAAATCGATCTTTGTCTTGCTGAGTGTTACACATGTGTAGTAGAAAGTAGGATCCGTGATGGAAACCTTACCGTCAGCTACATCCTGGAAATAGCTCTGAACCGTGTAATCAGTTCCGAGAGCTGATGTCAAATAACCGGACAGATAATCAAGCAAAGCCTGCTGTGCCGGATTGAATTCTGTATCATTAAGTGTAGTCAGGAATTCAGTAAATTCGTCTGACTGAACAAAACTTTCTTCTGTTACCTGGTCTTCGTCTGAAGAACCTTCTCCGTCGGATGTCTCGGTCTCCGTAATGGAATCGAGTCTTGATTTAACCGAAGTTACAGTCTTGATGTTCATCATCGTCTCGTCTTTGTAATTGGAATACCAATCAACGAGTTCCTTAAATGGATCACCGACAATATAGGAGAAATCCTGATTGTCATATGCTGTCTTTGCAGCATTTGCTGCTTCTACGGAATATTTATCGCTGTCACTGCTGTTAGCATAATCAACGATAGCCTGGATACCTTCTTCGTTCAAAGGATCCAAAGAATCTGCGTTACTCTGAAATTTATCAAAGTACTCACGAAGTCTCTTATAGGAAGTCTGATCGACTCCTGTCCTCTCCGTAAACTCATCTGTATAGAGTTCATTCAAGTTGAGATATCTGTCATAGTAAACATCTTTATTGTCGAATCCCCAGAAATCTGCAACTGTTGACTTCATGTTACTTGTACTGTAAATGAATGTTGTCAAAAGAGGATACAAACTGAAAATAAGATAAGCAACTATGAAAGGTGCTACGAATATATAACCCCACTTTGAATAACTAATGCCCTTTTTACGGCGAACAGTTTTTTTAGCTGTGCCTCTTGCCATCTTCGTCACTCTCCATAAATGTTTTTGCCCGAAAGTTTTACAAAGGAAAAGCGGGGCAGGGTGTTGCCCTGCCCCGCAGATAAAACCTTAGTTCTGATATGACCTAAAGGATCATCAGATCATTAGATCAAATCCTTAGCCTCAGCCTTGAATGCAGCCTCAGCATCAGCGATTGTCTCGTAATCGCCGGAGCAGTAAGAACCAACTGCAGAAGAGAATGCATCGTTGATCTTACCATCGTTTACACCGATTGTGGAGTAATCGATACCCTGAGCAACTTCGAAGAGAACTGTGAATGGGTTCTGACCACCGAGCCACTCGAGACCGAAGGAAGAATCCTCAGCGATAGCCTTCATGATGGATACGGAGTTAACGTACTCACCCTTAGATGTAGCCATATCCTTGAGGTTAGCGTTGTCGATACAGAGATCATAGATGATCTGACCAGCATCAGCCTTCATGTCACATGTCTTGGATGCCATCATCCATGTACCACCCCAGTAGTAATCTACAGGAGCTTTTACAAGACCCCAGTTACCATATGTAGGGTTTGTCTCGTTGGACATCTCGAGAGAGAAACGGCCAAGCCACATTGGACCCCAGAATGAGAGAACCTTGTCGTTAGCTGCGTTTCCTGTCCAGTTAGCGTTCCATTGACCTGTCTCGAATGTAAGCTTCTCATCATAGAGAGTCTTAGCGAAGTCGAAGTATTCCTCAAGTGCAGGATCGATTACGATCTCGCCGTCCTTGATCCAAGCCTGTGTACGTGTGTTCTGGAATGGCTGCCACATATCTTCGATAGCGGAGAGAGCCTTAACTTCACCGTTAGAAGCTGTGTTGATGTCCTTAGCTGTCTGGAGGAACTTATCCCATGTGGAGAAGTACTCCTGAACGTCAGCTGGCTCGGAAACACCGAGGTACTTCTGAGCTACTGTTCTGTTGTAGAAAACACCAGCCGGGTTAGCCTGCCATGCGAGACCCTTGATTACGCCCTCATCATCGTCAGAGAAGTTGAGTGTGTAAGCATACATATCTGTAAGATCTGCATAGTCGATACCGAGCTCGTTTACAGGTAAAGAGTTATCAGACTGGATGAAACGCTGTGTCCAAGAAGCATCTGTAACGTAGAGGTCTGGAGCCTCATCACCTGATGCGAGAGCAGCGTCAAGAGCTGTCTGATATGTGTTCTGGTCACCACCACCTACGTTCTCGTATGTGATAGCTACGTCGGAATACTGGCTGATGTAATCGCCAACTTCCTCGTTCCATGACCATACCAAGATAGGATCTGTACCATCGTTGGTAGCATCCTGCTTACCGAGATCTGTGAAACCGTCGAGGGAAACGCCCTGATCAGGAGCTGCTGTAGCATCTGTCTCATCGGAGCTTGCCTCTGTCTCATCTGAAGATCCAGCGTCTGCAGTTGTAGCTGCAGTTGTTGTAGCAGCAGTTGTTGTATCTGAGCTATCTTTGTCAGAACAAGCAGCGACTACACCAAGAACCATTGCCATGGAAAGACCCAAAGCAACAATCTTTTTCATCTTCATTGTTTTTGCCTCCTCATAAAAATAAAGGTTTATTGTTTTGCCCTTTTAGGACCGAAATCCGCTTACGATATCTGTCGACATCGTGTTCCGTCTGCCTGAAGGCGCACCGCCTCCAAAACACGGACTCTTACAGTGCGATTTTACAGCAAAGGAAAGTCAGTTGCAACTTTTTTTTGTGTAATTGGTACGTCGCAAAATGTTTCGCTTTGTTGAATTAGTACAAATTTCATAAAAAAACGACCCAAAAACGCGATTTTTGCCCCTTTTTCCGCGAATCGTTTTTCCTATTTGCACAAAAACAAAAATATTAAATTATTTTCCGTAATCCTGGAAAGTTTGTATTATTTCCTGTGCAGTTGAGTTATTCTCATTGCTCATCTCATGAAATCCGGTGTCAGTCATAAGACCGCTCGTTACCACCAGGACATATGGTCCGTTTACGGCATCAACCTTGAGCGTCCTCGTCTCGGCTTCATTCATCAAGAGCTCACCTGTCTCCTCATCATATGCGAAGAACATCCTCTCAGCTGTGGTCATGCCCTTTACGTTCTCGGAAAATTCCTTCCAGTCAACGTTTTCCAGATCACGCTTAAGAGATCTGTACACATAGGTGAGCTCGCCGTTATTCTTGGCAACATTATATTGGATGGTATCCTCATCCAGCTCGAAGATATCGACTCGCGTCACTATCTCCATTGAGTCCTTCATGCCCTCGGTATAGATCCTGATACAGGTATAGTTCTTGATATGAGTATCCTCGGATATCTCAGCATTGCATTCATTCTGGAGTTCTTCGTCAAAGTACCAGCACTCACCCTTATAATCAGAGAATATATAAGCATCACTGATCCATTTCTTTACGGTATCGCTGTCATTCATGTAATTAACGAGACCTTCAAAACTGATCTCTTCCTTTTCTACGACGGTCTCATCCGTGCCGTCGCTCTCGTCAGCAGACGGTTCCGGAGTCGGCTCAGGTGTCGGTGTAGGTGTAGGAGTCGGGGTCGGAGTAGGAGTTGCCGTAGGTGTAGGCGTAGGGGTAGGAGTAGGCGTAGCAGCGATATCACCTGTTATTGCTCTTTTCTGCGCATTAGCAGCCAGCACAAAGACTCCGCTTGCCGGAGCCTGATTTTTACGTTCGGAACCACATGCCGCCAGCATAAGAGCAGGCAGCAGCAGAAGTGTCGCCACTAACAATATTCTTTCTTCACGTCCCCTTAACATACGCTACATTGTACGCCCCAACAAAAGTTTATGCAAATTTGACAAGATTAAATCCCGGCGAATACCTTGAACACAGGCGTCTTTTT
>CAMVBS010000089.1 GCA_947165785.1 uncultured Clostridia bacterium
GTATATCCGACAAGAACATATACCTTATTTATCTCATCTCTTTTAGGTTTATTCTTATAATCATTTATCTTACGAGCTATAAGATTTCTAACCTTGGAAGGCAGATTAGTAATAGTCCTTACGTTAGTCCTGTGTATGCATGAAAATACAGAGGCGATCTTCGAACCAAATGATTCGTTATTATCACCGGGTATCTTATTCATAGTTTTGGTATCATTAGAAGCCATTATTAAAACCTTCCTTTTTTCACCTAACTATGATATCACATTTTCAATTATTTAACGAAACATTGGGAATAAAGTTCATCTTCATTATCCTTGCCATTTCCAAGGTACAGTTTAAGACCTCGATCTCTTCTTTAATATCATTTACGACAAATATCTCGGGTTCCTGAAAGAACTTATATGATCTTATGATCTGTTCTTTACTAAGACCGATAGTATTCCCTTCTTCATCTGATGCAGCAAGGATCATATTACCTGCAATAACATCGTATACCTGATCTTCTGAAGTAAGACTTCTATTTAACGGAAGTCTGAACAACTTACCTTCATCATTACATATGATATCGATATCCTTAAGATCCGGACAATTAACAATATCAATGTTTCCCTGCACGATCCTTTGCATCTCATATAACGAGTTATTCATTGAAGTAAAATACGGTTCCTCCAAATGTTCGATAATGATGACAGGGATCCTGGGGTTGTCTTCTATCTCCTTCCAGATTTCTTCTGCCTTATTGACAGCATCTTTAAATGATGAAGCCTCAAAAGACCGCTTAATAGTAGATCTGTCAACAATGCCTGCAAATGAACGTAGTGCAAGTCCTCTGCTGACTTCCGAATAAAATAATGAATATTTCAAATTCACCACCTCCTGAAAAAAAGTAATAAAAAAGGTACCCACAACTGAATGTGGATACCTTTGATTAGTTTAATTATATTCGCTTAAGATCTCATATCAATAGAAAACAGTATCAATTTAGCTTTCATATGAAAATTATGCTGTTACTATCTTGCTGGCATTCTCAAGACCATGTCTTTCAACAGCCTGCTCCCTCATCTTATACTTAAGGATCTTACCTGCAGCATTCATAGGGAACTCATCAACAAAGTCAACATAGCGAGGCACCTTATGCTTAGCCATGTGAGTAAGAACATATTCCTTGATCTCTTCTTCAGAAGAAGTCTCTCCGGGTTTAAGGATGATAGCGGCGAGGATCTCTTCTCCGTAATCCTTATCCGGAACACCGATAACCTGTACATCGGATACCTTAGGATGAGTATAGATAAAGTCCTCGATCTCCTTCGGATAGATATTCTCACCACCACGTATGATCATATCCTTGATACGACCTGTGATCTTGTAATATCCGTCAGATGTTCTTCTTGCAAGGTCACCTGTATGGAGCCAGCCTTCGCTGTCAATAGCTGCAGCAGTTGCTTCAGGCATCTTATAGTAACCCTTCATGATGTTATATCCGCGAGCAACGAACTCACCGTCTACATCATCAGGAAGATCCTCATTTGTCTCAGGATCTACGATCTTACACTCAACACCGAAGATTGCCTGACCTACAGTGTTAACGCGTTTCTCTATAGAATCTGTTGTCTTAGACATCGTAGTAGCAGGAGATGCTTCGGTCTGTCCGTATGTGATACAGATCTCTTTCATGTTCATCTTCTCGATGACTTCTTCCATCGTCTTGATAGGACATGGAGATCCTGCCATGATACCTGTTCTCATATAAGAGAAGTCTGTCTTAGGGAAATTCTCATGTCCGAGCATTGCTATAAACATTGTAGGAACACCATGGAAACATGTGATCTTTTCTCTGTTGATACAATCAAGACCCTTACGAGGAGAGAATGCCGTAATAGGAGACATCGTTACACCGTGAGTCATTGAAGCTGTCATTGCAAGTACCATACCAAAGCAATGGAACATAGGAACCTGGATCATCATTCTGTCTGCAGTAGAAAGATCCATACAGTCACCGATAGCCTTACCGTTATTTACAACATTATAGTGTGTAAGCATAACGCCCTTTGGGAAACCTGTTGTACCGGAAGTATACTGCATATTACAAACATCATCTTTGTTGATGGTTCTTCTCATTGCCTCTACTTCTGTATAAGAAACTGTCTTAGCAAGATCATTTGCTTCATCCCATGTATAACAACCAGGTACCTTAGTCTGACATGTAATGATGTTCTTAAGGAAAGGAAGTCTCTTAGAAACAAGATGACCTGCTTCAGAATTCTTAAGTTCAGGACAGATCTCATTAATGATGGAGATATAATCAGAATCCTTATAACCGTCGATCATAACAAGAGTATGCGTATCAGACTGCTTCAAAAGATACTCAGCCTCATGGATCTTATAAGCCGTATTTACAGTTACGAGAACAGCACCGATCTTTGTAGTTGCCCAGAATGTGATGTACCACTGAGGAACATTTGTAGCCCAGATAGCAACATGATCACCCTTTTTAACGCCCATGGCGATAAGGCTTCTTGCAAAATTATCTACATCATCTCTGAATTCAGGATATGTTCTTGTATAGTCAAGTTCAGTGTATCTGAATGCATACTGATTAGGGAACTCTTCACACATCCTGTCAAGGATATCAGGGAATGTGTAATTGATAAGTCTCTCCTTAGGCCATACATAGTAACCGGTGTCACGCTTATCACGCTGCAAAGAATGCTTATGATGTGTCTTATACGGTGCCATATAAGATGCATAGTTAGGAACAGCGATACCTGCGTCACAGAGTTCATGTGACCATCTGTATACCCACTCGAAAGAAACATAACCGATATAATTGATCGACTGAAGAGCCTCAAACATCTTATCAAGAGGAAGATCACCGTCACCCATCAAGCGATATACAACTTTATCATTGCTGATGATACTGTCTTTTACATGAGTGTACTTAATGTACTCACCAAGATTCTCGATTGTCTGTTCCGGACTCTCGTTAAAGAATCTGTATGGATGATGAAGATCCCACAAAGCAGCGATCTTTCTGCTTCCGACTCTGTCAAGAAGAGCACGAAGTCTCTTGGTATCCGCATATACACCGTTTGTCTCAACAAGCAATGTTACATTATATTCTTCTGCGATAGGAACAAGTTTTGTAAGAGCATCGTATACGACATCATCGTCAACGTTGCCCATAGGAGCCGGCTCCTTATCTCCGAGAATACGGATATAACTTGTGTTGAGTTTCTTAGCAAGTTTTGCATAAGAAGTAACTTCTGTAATGATATCTTCAATTGCGGTATTTCCGCTTAAAACTGCACCGGATGATAGGCAAGGTATCTCCAGATTCATAGACTTTAGCTTAGCAACAGTATTATCTACTTCTGAATCTCTGAAAGGTAATGCTTTGTAGGAAATGATATCATTTCCAAGTCCTCTGATCTCAATACCATCGAATCCGAAATCTTTAGCCATGGAGTAGATTTCCTGCCATGTAAAGTCCGGACAAGCCAATGTAGAAAAGCTGATTTTCATACTTCACCTCTAATTTATACTTTGCCTAAGTATTTTCCTTTTGAATAGGGGTTTAGTCAATCAAAAAAGCGGAACATTTATGTTCGAAAAGAGTCTAAAGCGCCTTACAATCGTCATTTATCGTTAGTGTTGTACATATCGAGCAGTTTTTTCAAAGCCTGCTTCTTTGCTCGAAAATATGACGGCCTGCTAAGATACAGGATCTTACATACTTCATCCACACTTAATTTCTTAAAGTAGGACAGATACAGAACATCGCAATAAGGGACCTCAAGCGTGATGATGTAACGGAACAGTTCAACAGCAACGCGGTTATTATAGATCATCGTATCGATCTGTTTTTCCTGCCTTCTAAGATATTCATCAAAACCGGTAAGATACTTCTCGAATCTTTCTGCATCAACCTTTGGATCAACTTTAACTTTACGATAGATCCCAACCTCAGGATTAGTTGTCTTATATGGAAGGAAATCCATATCATAAAGTTCACGAAGAACGCGTTCACGATCCTTCCTGGTCATTGAATAAAGAACAAGCTGCCTTACGATAGTCTCGTTGGAACAACGAAGATCCAGATAGAGATTATTAAGACGGCATTTCAATTCAGTCATATTAATCTTCATATTTATTACCTCATATTTCTCCAGATATTGAATTTCGGGTTGCCAAATAGAACAAGTGTTTGACAAAGGCAAACATTTATTCTACAATTACTAAAAGAAAATATGTTTGGAGGTCTGATCATGTCTGAACAAAACACATCTAACAAGAGTAACAAGTCGATCGAGCGTGTATATAATTATGTAAGAAATTATATTCACGAGAATGCAATGTCACCTTCTGTCAGAGATATTTGTACCGGTTCAGGTCTTAAATCGACCTCTTCTGTACATACTTATCTTAAGAAGCTCGATGCTATGGGAAAGATTGAATACAGGCCTGGAATGCGAAGAGCTATCATTATCAAAGATAACGACTCAAGCAGGCCAATTGCTGATAACGTATCCGACAGTGTCAGCGCTGATGTTGTACGTCTTTCCTGTATAGGTAAGATCACTGCCGGTGTTCCAATTTATGCTCATGAAGACGAATCCGAATCATTTTATGTCGACAGATCTGTAATTGGCAGTTCCGAATGCTTCCTTCTTAAGGTCAGCGGCAGCAGTATGATCGGAGCACATATCTGTGATGGTGATTATCTCATCATAAGAAGACAGAATTCATGCGACGAAGGCGATATAGTTGCTGCTTTGATCGGAGATGAGGCTACAGTTAAAAGATTCGGCAAGATGAATGGAGTACCGTATCTCTTCCCGGAGAATGATTTCTACTCACCTATCCCATTCAATACCGCCGAATGTAAGATACTTGGCAAAGTAGTAGGTCTCCATAGGTACTCAATAAATTAAACACACCCCCTTACATTTCACGTTAAGTGAAATATATCAGAAAATCGTTACTGATGTTAGCGAATTTTGTTGTGTTTACAGTTTGTTTACCCCCAGTATCAACTTTTCGGTAAACTCTTTATCAGCGTATCTGATCGATGATATAATTAAGTGTTGCGGGTATGTCATCTATATTGATAATATGACGATCTTTCATATATCTAAACCATGTCAACTGCCTTTTGGCATAATGCCTTGAACGAAGTTTGATCTCATATATTGATCTGTCCAGCGTGCATTCATCATCCAGATAATCGAATAATTCTTTATATCCTATAGCCTGTCTGGCAGTAGAATTCAATATGTCGGTCGAGTCATAGATATGACGGACTTCATCAACAAGTCCTTCTTCTATCATTTGATCGACTCTTTTATTTATTCTGTCATAGATGATATTCCTGTCATAATCCAACGTGAATAATTTAAACGGATACATCGGACCTTCTGATTTGGATTCCTTATTCCACTGGGTCTGAGTCTTTCCTGTTGCAAGATATACGGCATATGCCCTAATGACTCTTCTGGTATTATTCTTGTGGATCTTTTGTGCTGCCTCAGGATCTGCAGTTTCAAGTTTTGAATAGATATCATCTATGCCGTCTTTTTCAGCTTCTTCATAAAGTGAATCGACGATCTTTTGATCAATAGGTTCATCAACGTATTTAATGCCATCATACAACGCAGATATATATTGACCGGTTCCACCGCAAAGGATAGGCATCTTCCCTCTTTTTAGGATATCCTCAATTATCTCAAGGGCTTTACATACAAAATCACTTACGGAGAAAGATACATCGGGATCTACGATATCGATCATATGATGAGGCGCCATTGCCTGTTCTTCCTTTGTAACCTTTGCTGTTCCGATATCAAGGGTCTTATATATCTGCATAGAATCGCATGATATGATCTCACCATCGATCTTTTGAGCAAGACTAATTGCAAGCGAACTTTTTCCGCTTGCAGTAGGTCCCGCAATTATCGGGATATATGAGTAGTCAACGTTGTATTCTTTGAGTTCTTTCATCAGACGATCCTTTTGAACATCTTATCTATATCGGATTCGGTCAGTTTTATAAAGGTTGGCCTTCCGTGAGGACAATGATACGGATCATCAAGAGTTAACATGCTTGTCAAAAGAGCCTTGATCTCATCAGCCGTGATAAGATCATGTCCTTTGATCGCAGCTTTACATGCTGCGGTTGCGATCTTAAGATACCAGTCATTATTTCCTGACGGTAATTCCTTCTTAAGCTCAGTCAGAAGATCATTAAACATCAATGACGGTTTTATGTTTACACTCTTAACGGCAGGAACGGTCCTGATCGCAATTTCTCTGTCACCCATAGCTTCAATTTCAAAACCATACTTCATGAATTCGTCTTTCTTATCAAGGGCGAAGACATAATCAGCTGAAGACAAAGAGATAACATCCGGAACAAGAAGCTGATCTACAAGGTTTTCAGAAGATTGATTCAATGCTTTAGCAAGAAATTCTTCATATAAGACTCTCTCATGAGCAGCATGCTGATCCATAAGATAAACTGCATCATTAGACTGGAAAACAATAAATGTTGCAAACAAAGTTCCAATGATCTTGGAATTTAAAAGTATCTCAATATCAGAGTTATACTTCTTTTCAAACTCTTCCGTAGTCTTAACTACAGGTTCAGCAAATTTCGGTTCTTCAACGATCTCTTTTTCCGACGACGGGATATCGATTCCGGAAAGTACATTAAGGATATTATTGGCAGCACGAATCTCTACCTGTGAAGGTTTGGACACTTTTTCGAGATCTCTGAAAGCAGGGCTTTCCGGTTGCCTGTCGATCGGACTTTCGATAGGAGCCCTGTATTCCACCTGAGTAGGTGTTACAGTCCTTTCCTGCTCACGGACAAGGTCAAACAGTTCATCTTTTGATTCCTCTTCGACAACGGGTCTTGTGGATTCCAAAGCATTTTTCACAGCATGATAAACGGCTCTGAAAAGATCGGATTCATTAGATAATTTGACCTCAACTTTTTGAGGATGGATATTACAATCCACGAGAGAAGGATCTACATATATGTTAAGAAAACAAACAGGAAATTTACCCTTCATGACGGTATTTCTGTATGCCTCATCAACGGCAGCGGAACCCGTGGAACTTTTAACGGCTCTCTCATTTACATAAAAAAGCTGCATACTCCTGTTGCTCTTAACGAGATCAGGCTTTCCGGTAAATCCGGTTACCTTTATGCCTTCGTACACGTTTTCGACAGGCAAAAGAAGATCGGATACCTGCTTACCGTAGATGCAATAGATGGTGTCGATCATGGAACCGTTACCCGGAGTTGAAAGGATAACACTTCCGTCCTTAATAAGTTTAACGGTTATGTGCGGATTAACGATCGCGAGTTTTTCTACGAGATTACAGATATACATTCCTTCAGTGGAATCTTTCTTAAGGAATTTATATCTGGCAGGCGTATTGTAAAAGAGGTTCTCGACAGTAACGACGGTACCGTTATCTGCACTGCATTCTTCCTGACTTACGAATTCTCCGTCATCATAGATAACTCTTGTTCCGAGATCCTGATCAGCCTGTTTTGATATAAGTTCAACCCTTGAGCATGCTGCTATAGAAGGAAGAGCTTCACCTCGGAAACCCATAGAGGTCAGAGACTGAAGATCCTCTATAGATCTTATCTTTGAAGTTGCATGAAGAAGAAAACAATTCTTGGCATCTTCCCTATCCATACCGACTCCGTTATCGGA
>CAMVBS010000090.1 GCA_947165785.1 uncultured Clostridia bacterium
GCACTGTTAAGGTCAAGATTTCCGTGACCCGTATCAGGGAACTCAAGGCATTTAAACGTCCATCCGCCGATATCAATAGGAGATTCACACGGAATATTCTTGGATGAAGTAACTACGCCTGCTTCAAGGCCCGCCAAAGCAGTACACATCTTGAAAGTCGATCCGGGAGCATACTGAGACATGATGGCTCTGTTCCACAAAGGCATGTCTTCACTTGTAATGTCCTCATATTCACCGATTCCGAGGTAATACTTAAGCTGAACTTCAGCTTGCTTATCACCTGACATCGCAAGAACGAAATCGTTAGGATCGTAGTTAGGATAAGATCCCATGGCAAGAACAGCGCCTGTGTTACAGTTCATAACTACAAAAGCACCGGCATTAGCGGTTTTATATCCTGTCTGTCGGTTAAGTTCGTCTTCCTTAGCATCTTCAATAAACTGCTTAAGAGCCTCGATGCCGACTTTCTGAAGGTTGGAATCGATAGTAAGATTGACCGTAGAACCTGCGACAGCTGTCTCTCCGTAGTTATACGGGAAATACATGGAATCAGCCCCGTCAGTTGTCCACGTTGAATATGTTGCAGTACCTGCCTGACCATGAAGATATCTTTCCATCTGGGATTCGACACCTGACTGACCGATGATATCGGAAGCCTGATATCCGAACTTACTTAGGTCAGCCAAGGATTCCTGGGAAATACTTCCTACATAGCCTACAACGTGACATGAAAGCTGAGCCTGCGGAGTATAGACACGTCTGTAGTCCTTAAGAGCGATTATTCCCATGAAATGATAATTCTGCTCGTTAAGATAACGGACAAGTTCTTCCGGAACATCAGTTGCAATCTGAACAGGCGTACCGTTATTAAATGCCCAAAGGTCCGAGAATATCTGATATCTGATCCTTATGATCCTGAAAGCCTCTTCTTCATTGAGCTTCGGATCGATATTAAAAAGATGCCTCAGATAAAGGAAAAATACCTGGGGATCCGTTTTTACGTAGTTATCTGAATAAGTTACGATGATACCCTGGGCGCTCTCATCAAGGTTAAAAAGATTACGGTTTGTCTGCCAGAGCCTGATCTTATCCTCAGAAACATTGAACGCAAAAGGATCTATAGAAAAATAGTCATCTATTCCGCTTACCGTAATGCAATTATATTTATCGAAAAGGTAACTCAGTTCAAGACACATGGCATTAAGCTGGTCATCATCAAGACCTGCATCTGAGATCAAAAGTGAGTTAACCTCTTCAGAAGTAGCCAGTACAACACCGTTACTGTCGAGGATATCGCCTCTAGGTGCATTTACCGTATACATTTTCTGAAGTCCCTGCGTCGAGGAAGAGATCGTCTTCTGATAGCCGGAAAACTGAAGTTTGGCGGTCATAACAAGGATAGCTACGCCAAATACGCAGAAAGCAAAAGCCAAGACGAAAAACCTGTTGGATATGAAATCAAAGATCTTTCTTACGGGACTGTCATCATTGATCTTTTGAGCATCACGTTTGTCTTCGTCGAAAACATACATGCCGTCATCTTTCAGATTGTTAGCCATGAAGAATCAGCCCCCCTTCCCTCTTGCAAGCGCAGTTTAGGATTAATGCCTTTGCTGTAAGGACCGGCAAATCTAATAAGAAGATAAAGCGGAACAGCTGCAATTGCATTCAAAAGAAGTTGTGTAAGTACTGAATCCACAACAAGTTCTTTAATGGACAAGCTATAAACAGCCTGTGAAAAGATCTTGGTCCAAACAAAAATGATCGCATGGCCGAAAAGCTTATAAAGCACGGTCACAGATAAAAGAGTAACAAGCGCAAAGATGATCTTACGCTTGATCTTCATAGTGAATACCGATGCTGAAAATACCGATACGGCAAACATCGTAAATACTCCGATACCGATCGAAGAAGTAACACTTCCTCCAAAACCGACGATAGCAGGAGCCGCAAAACAGTCTCTTAGTATTCCGACACTAATTCCAACGATGATACCGTCTTTAAGTCCGTAGAAATAAGCGACCAAGACAACAAAGACCATCATAAGATCAGCGATCTGGCCGTTAAATGACAGTTTGTCAGGAAAGGATACCTGAAAACAAGGGATAAGTATGATATAGACCGTATAAACGGCATATTTACGAATGATCTCAACCTTGTTCATCAGCAACGGTCGACTCGGTCGTCTCTGTCTCCGAGTCTTCCTCCTCTTTCTCGTAAGGAACCATTATGAACACGTCCTTAAGGTCATCGATCTTTGCATAAGGCTTTAATGTAGCCTTGATATTAAGCGGATCGGAATCATCAACTGATTCTATCGTTCCGATCGGAATTCCCTGTGGGAAAAGACCGCCATCACCTGAAGTAACGATCTCATCACCGACTTCAAGCACGACGCTGTCATCGATTCCGGTAACAAGACAAAGACCCTTACGCTTAAGTGAAGCATCACCTGAAATGATGATGACTGCACCGTTAACCTCATTGACCTTACCATTTACGGTAAAACCTTCATGAAGCAGCGGAAGGACCTTACTGTCACTATTATTCGTCTCGATTACTCTGCCGATAAGATTAGACTGAGTATCAACTACAGCATAAGAATTATTACCGGTAAGTTCGAGTCCGTCGTCCTTACCGACATTTATCCTAATGACACTGAACCATTCGTCAGCTTCTCTCGAGAGTACTGACGAACCGAAGATATCATAATCACTGAAGGTATCCTTGATATGAAAAGCGTCTTTAAGCTCTTCATATCTTAAGATAGCTTCTTCATTCTTGGATACCTCATGCTGAAGTCTTGCTATCTCTTCACTGAGTTCAACATTCTGTTTACGGATGGCAACACCATCAGATATTGCAGCCCAGTAATCGTCGATCTTTGTACCGACAGTCTTGATTCCGCCCTGAACAGGGTTCGCTACCGCACGAAGCGGAGTCAGAACCTTGTTAAGCGGACTGTTTGGAATGGCGCCGAAGATAATCAATGCAACAAGAAACAGTGCGACAAGCGCAATGATAAACCATTTGTTAGCAAAAAGTCTTCGCACGTCACATTCCCCTTATAGTAAGATTATGCGTTCTTACCGCAGCACTTCTTATATTTCTTACCGGAACCGCATGGGCATGGATCATTACGACCGATCTTCTCGGAACGAACAGTATTAGCTTCTCTGTACTCGAAAGCGATCTTGTCTCTCTGCTCTGTTGTAAGTACCTTGTTCCAGGAAGAAAGCTTGTAAAGCCACTCAGCCTTAGCATCTCTCATGTTGTAGTAGAGCTTCTCATAATCAACATCCAAAGCGATGTCAGAATCATCAACTACGCCCTCAACATCGATCTCTTTGTTAAGGCTTGTCTGGATACCGTCAAGGAATCCAACGAAAATATCCATGTTGGACATACCGAACTTAAGCTTCTCACAAAGCTCAGAAGCCTTACCGTTAAGAAGATCTGCATTATCAGGATATGCCTTAAGGATCATATCGTAAGCATTCTTCTCAAGAACGAAATACTGATTCATATACTGTGTATATTTTGTCTGATCTGTCTCTTTCTCTGATCTCTCGATCCATGTCTCGTAATAACTCATAATTATTCTCCTTAAATATTAAAGTTTAGCAGCAACTGCTTTGAGGAAGTCTTCTGTATTAACGACATTCTTAACAGGAATATCGATAAGATTCTTAAGGTCACCTGTGATGGTACCTTCTTCGATAGTGTCGATAGATGCCTTCTCGAGCTTGTTTGCAAACTCTTCAAGGTCCTTAAGTCCATCTAGCTGAGCACGCTTACGAAGAGCGCCCGTCCATGCAAAGAGTGTAGCCATAGGGTTTGTGGAAGTTGTCTCACCCTTAAGATACTTATAATAGTGTCTTGTAACAGTACCGTGAGCAGCCTCATATTCATATTTACCGTCAGGTGAAACAAGAACAGAAGTCATCATTGCAAGAGAACCGTTTGCAGATGCGAGCATGTCGCTCATGACATCGCCGTCATAGTTCTTACAAGCCCAAAGGATACCGCCTTCACACTTCATGATACGAGCAACTGCATCATCGATAAGTGTATAGAAATACTCGATACCGGCCTTCTCGAACTTATCCTTGAACTCAGCTTCAAATATCTCAGCAAAGATATCCTTGAATCTGTGATCATAAGTCTTTGAGATAGTATCTTTAGTTGCAAACCACAAAGACTGCTTTGTATCAAGAGCATATGTGAAACAGGAACGTGCAAAAGCAGAAATAGACTTATCTGTATTGTGCATTCCCAAAACAACACCGGAATCCTTGAAATTGAAGATTTCCTGTGTCTTTGTGCTTCCGTCAGGATATGTAACGAGAAGTTCGACCTTAGCTGCACCGTCGATCTTCATCTCGGAATCGCGATATACGTCACCATAAGCATGACGAGCGATAGTAATAGGCTTCTTCCATGTAGAAACGAGCGGATCGATTCCCTTTACCATGATAGGTGATCTGAATACCGTACCGTCAAGGATAGCCCTGATCGTTCCGTTCGGACTTTTCCACATCTGCTTCAGGTCGTATTCTTCCATACGCTGAGCATTAGGAGTAATGGTTGCGCACTTAACTGCTACACCGAGCTCCTTTGTTCTGTTTGCTGAATCTATAGTGACCTGATCGTCAGTAGCGTTTCTGTTAACAAGTCCGAGATCGAAGTATTCGGTCTTAAGGTCAACAAAAGGAAGAATAACGATATCCTTTATCTGCTTCCAAATGATCCTGGTCATCTCGTCGCCGTCCATCTCGACAAGCGGCGTAGTCATTTTGATCTTATCCACTGATTGCTCCTCCAAATTATTAACTGTATAACTTATGTATTTTAAGACACTTGATTTATCAAGTCAAACTCTTACAAGCAAGAACCAATAATATCTCCAAAGACTGCCTGTCATCCATCTTTCCCTGTCTGCATTCATATTCGGTCTTGGCGCACATTGAGAAAAGATACAAAAGCTTGTCCATTTCAAACTTCGGTGCCTGTGCCGCAAGCTTTTGTGCAGTGTACGGATGAACTCCGAGCTTTTGAACTATCTGCTCCTTAGTCCTAAGTTCCTTAGCACATATAAGCTGTGTAAGATGCTTGGCAAGTCTGTATTTTATCAGCACTTCAGGTTCTTTGAGTGCTATCAGATTATTAAGTGTAAGAAGTGCCGTTGCCGTATCTCCTGCGCTCACGGAGTCAAGCATAGTAAAGATCGAACCCTTAACATCAGGAGGACAAAGAGCTTCAATGACTGCATAATCAACATTCTTAATGTTTTTTTCTTTACAATAATTGACGATCTTTCGAAGTTCATTTGCAACCGCTCTCATGGAGCGATCTGTCCTGCTTATGAGACTGTCAGAAGCATCCTGATCTATCGTAAGTCCGCTCTTGGAGAAATTCTGGACTAATTTTCCTGCTATCTCGGCATCCTTAAGCTTTGGACATTCACATACATCACCTTTTTTCTCGAAAACACCGAGCAACGCCTTTTTACGTTTATCGATCTTATCATCCCAGAAGATTACAAGTGATGTCTCCGGAATACCTTCAGCAAACTTTGAAAAAGCATCAGAAAGTTCCTTTTTGGGGTCATTAGCCTCAAAGATCCCGGAATTTCTGACAAGAACTACTCTTTTTTCAGACATCCAAGGCGGAAGCATTACATTATCGATGACTTTATCAAGACTAAAGCCTTTGGATTCGAAATTGATCTTTACATAATCCATCTGCTCTGAACCCTGTGAGATGTAATTTAGCTTGATATTATTAACCGCATACTCACAGTAGTAATCCTCCTCGCCAGTCAAAAGCAGGAGTTTACCGAGTTTTTTATCTCTGATTCGAGTCTTAAGCTCATTGAAACTTAAGTTTTTGGATGCCATCTTTACTCCTTAAAACAAGTAATCTCATAATTTTCATCGTTAATTGTAACAATAATCGCTCCGTTTTTCGATGTTTGATAGATATTTGCCTCAACTTCTCCTAATCTGTCCATTACTTCAGGAGCCGGATGACCATATGTATTCTTCAAAGCCACTGAAATAACGGCAATCTCCGGCTTTATCGTCTCAAGAAACTTCATCGAAGTTGAATATTTACTCCCGTGATGAGCTACCTTCAGGATATCTACATCAATAAGACGATCGCTCATTCCTTCTTCACATTCTACGTCCGCATCTCCGGTCAATAGTATCTTAATTCCTTGAATATCAGCTATACATACGATACTTCCCGGGTTTCCGTCCGTAAATGATTCAGGCCAGATCACATCGAAAGAAGCATTTCCGGCCTTCATATGATCACCACTTATAAGATCTTTGCTCGATCGAATTACTTTTTTTACTCTTCCTAAATCTTGAAGATATCTTATCCCGCCTTCATGATCCTCATCAAAATGCGTGATGACAGCAATGTCGACGTTTCTTATCTTGTAGTGATCAAGGACATCAGGAAGTACACTTTTGCCGTTTTCCTCTGTTCCGCCGTCAATAAGTATCGATACATCATCAGTTAGGATAAGACAACTGTCTCCCTGACCAACGTCAAGAAAGATGACTTTATCACTAAGATCGATATTTCCTGCAAGGAAGATCCCAAAGATAAAGACTGTAATACATATAACCGTATATCTGTGTTTTCTCATGACTAAAGTCCCTAATATGAGCACTGTAAGTATAATCGAGATCTTAAGATCTCCGTGCAAAGTAAGACAATCGAAATAAGAATCGGCCCCCTTTTGAGTCAAAAGATCAGTGATCTTTGCAAAAATGATCGCCGGATAATAAAACACAGGACTTACGAAAGAAAGGATCACACCCGAAACAAACAGTAAACAGACTACCTTTACACAAAGAAGTGCCAAAAGCTGCATGGCAAAATGGATAAGTCCGATCGAGAAACCGTTTTCGAGATAAAAAGGAAGTAATGCCGTCTTTGAGGCAAGTGTTGCAGCTATCATGGATGATCTTACGTATTTTTCTATGGGTGCAGAAAGAAATCTGATCCCCAAAGCTGCACCAAAACTCATCAGAAATCCCGTAGATCTTACGCAGAAGGGATCTGACAACATCATAATAACTGCAGCAAAGCACATTCCCGACAGACTGTCTCTGGAATTTAATGTGCAAAGGCTCATAAACGCTGATCTGGTAACAGATTCAGTCCATCCGGTAAGAAATCCCAGGATCATGATAACAATGGTCTGAAAGAGATTGCGCCTCTTCCCGTCAAAACCTTTAAGACAATATGACGTTATAACAAGAAACGACGAGAAATGCGTTCCTGATACAGCCAAAAGATGTGAACAGTCAGCAAGTCTGAAGTTTCTTGTGACCTGATCATCAACAAG
>CAMVBS010000091.1 GCA_947165785.1 uncultured Clostridia bacterium
ATGAGTGTCAGGGATGCGGTCGTTGATTCTGTTTCCGCTGTCGCTCGTGTTTTCGAGGATAAGGAGCATATTATCGATTTTGTAAAGCTCATGAATGAGGCGGTGGAGCTGGCGGATTCCGATGAGGATGATCTGACGGCCATACATAAGCTCGGGGAGGGCAGGCGTGCCTGATCTTCTTCTCGAAAACACCCGATTTACCCTACCGTTCCTCCGATAATGGACTATAATGGAATCAATGACAATTTCCAAGGAGGACAATATTAATGGCAGATGTACGTCCGGATTCAATGGTCCGCATTACTACACCTGAGCTCGCTCGCGCATTTATCGACGAACAGCTCGCAGCACTTCGCGCACAGATCGGTGACAAGAAAGTCCTTTTGGCCCTGTCGGGCGGAGTTGACTCTTCTGTAGTCGCAGCAATGCTCATCAAGGCTATCGGCAAGCAGCTCGTCTGTGTTCACGTTAACCACGGACTTCTTCGTAAGGGTGAACCCGAGCAGGTCATCAACGTTTTCGGCAAGGAGCTCGACGCGAACCTCATCTATGTAGATGCAACAGACAGGTTCCTTGATAAGCTCGCAGGTGTTACAGATCCTGAGACCAAGCGTAAGATAATCGGCGGTGAGTTCATCGAAGTCTTCGCTGAAGAAGCTCGTAAACTCGACGGTATCGAATTCCTCGCACAGGGCACCATCTGGCCTGACATCCTCGAGAGTGAAGCCGGCATCAAGGCTCACCACAACGCAGGCGGCCTCCCTGAAGATATGAAGTTCGAACTCGTTGAGCCTGTACGTATCCTTTTCAAGGACGAAGTGCGTATCGTAGGTAAGGAACTCGGACTTCCTGACAACATGGTATTCCGTCAGCCGTTCCCGGGTCCGGGTCTCGGCGTCCGCTGCCCTGGTGCCATCACCCGTGATCGTCTCGAAGCAGTCCGTGAATCCGACGCGATCCTTCGTGAGGAATTCGAGAAGAATGGTCTTGCAGGCAAGGTATGGCAGTACTTTACGGTCGTTCCTGATTTCAAGTCAACAGGCGTTAAGAACGGCAAGAGAACATTCGACTGGCCTTGTATCATCCGCGCGATCAACACAACGGATGTTATGGAAGTTACCGTCGAGCACCTTTCCGATGAGCTTATCGACCACCTCGTTCAGAGGATCATCTCCGAAGTTCCGGGCATCAACAGAGTGCTCTTTGACTATACTCCTAAGCCGCCGGCAACGGTCGAGTACGAGTAAGTAACTCTTGTTCAAAACCAAAATACTTTATCCTCTCGGGGGGCAAAAACGAGTAACCTGACGGGATAGAGAGTTAAAAAGAACCAAATAAGACCTTGTGACACCTTAAATGGTGTGCAGGGTCTTTTTTATCCCTGAATATCTGGTTTTGGCGGGATTTATGGGGAAAAAGAGAAAGTTAGGAAGAGCAGACGGCGACTTGTCCTTGTCAGCGTCTGCGAGGATAAAGGGGTTTGCCCTGGAGAGGATAAAGAGGGTTGCCCGATGACATAACGGTCTTCTGGAACCCTTGAAAATAAAAGGCTTGCTTACACTCTCATTAACGGCGATAACGAGGATTTATTTGCAGGAGAGTATATAAGACGCACCAACTCGCCGGTGATAACAACAGGAAATGAACTTGTTAAGGAACAGATATCTGATTTTACAAAACAGTTGAATATAGATGAAATGTATTCGTATATTGCAGATGTAAAGAAAAGTACGGAAGAGATAATACGAGGCCTGGCTTATAGTGATCTTAAGCTCAAGATTCCGGATGAGCGAAGGGAAGATCTTAGATCGCTTGGTGTTGTCAGTACGGATGAGAATGCAGTCTGGCTGATCGATTGCTGGTGTAAGAAGGATATCCGCGGACTTATCAAGATGCCGTTTTCCAGACACTGGATCATGCATATAGAAGCAAGTCAGAGAATAATCAATAAGCTGAAATAGGGTAATATACCCTTATAGTTGTTGTTATTCCCTTAAAAAGTGTTACAATTTAAGGGAATAACGCGGAGGTTAAGGGAATGCGGAATTTCAATTATTCATCGATCAAAGACCAAAAATGGGACTCGGAAATACTTGGGCTCATTGCTGCCATATATAAAGAAGCCGGAAAACAGGAGATGTATCTGAAGCAGAGACCGGAAGAACTTGAGAAGCTCGTTGAGATTGCAAAGGTACAGAGCACAGAAGCTTCGAATGCTATTGAAGGAATAGTCACTACAAAAACCAGAATCAAGCAGCTTGTGGCAGAGAAGACAACTCCCAGGAACCGTAATGAACAGGAGATCGCAGGATACAGAGATGTTCTGGCGATCATACACGAGAGCTTTGATGCTATTATGATCAGTCAGAATTATATTCTTCAACTGCATAAGATTTTATATAGTCACATGAATAATCCTCTTGCAGGAAGGACCAAGAACGTACAGAACTATATCAGCGCCACGTATCCTGACGGGAATACCAAGATTCTGTTTACTCCGCTTGCGCCTTACGAGACACCTAAGGCCCTTGATGCGATCTGTGATGAGTATAATCGTGTTATCGGAAATATGGAACTGGAACCGCTGATCGCGATACCCGTATTTATACATGACTTTCTCTGTATTCATCCTTTTAATGACGGCAACGGCCGTATGAGCAGACTGCTTACAACATTGCTTCTCTACAGAAGTGGTTTTTATGTCGGGAAGTATATTTCGTTGGAAGCAAAGATCGCGAAAAATAAAGACCTTTATTATGAAGCGTTGCAAGCTTCTCAAGACGGCTGGCTCGAGGGAAAGGAAGATCCGGTTCCGTTTATAAAGTATTTGCTTGGAACCATACTTGCAGCATACAAGGATTTCGGAGATCGTTTCTCGCTTGTCGAGGAAAAAAAGCCTGCACTTGAGATTGTAAGAATGGCAACCGTTAATAAGATAGGAAGATTCACAAAACAGGACATACGCGAACTCTGCCCGTCACTCAGTATCAGCTCTATTGAAGGAGCATTGCGTACTTTGGTTGATAATGGTGAACTTATACGCGAAGGATCAGGGAAAAATACCTGTTACTACAGAATCAATTAGTTCATAAAATCAGCAATATAATACACTAAGCCTCGGAGCAGTGAATCCGAGGATTTTATAATGAAAAATCATAACGGAAGATTATCGATGCACATGTAATAGACACCGAGTCTTTTGATTCGTTCGAGCTTATCGTTAATAAGAATTACGAAGGCGTGAAACTATATTCTCAAGCAGTATTCAAACCTTTTGAACACACTAATTTCCCTTCTTGTCCCTTGAAGAATCTGTCAATTCTGAAGCAAGAAAGCGGCAATGTGATTCCTTCGCTTGCTATCAGTATGCATATTGTCAACCAGATACTGTTGAATAACATGATCTATGCCGATAATGTTCAGAGATTCAGGATTGCTCAGATCAAATATCTGCCGGGTATGAGGTTGGTTGTTCCCCTCGAGATTGTTACCGAGAACAGAACCTATTATTTCGTTAACTCCCTGTTCTTAACGGCATACAGATTGCAGAAAGTCTTAAGCAATTGGGGCGACTATTCCGCAAGATTGCAAGGAAAAGACAGTAATAGTGAGATCTACACGAAGAAACATAATAGGAATAGAGAGCTTCCGCAAAGGAAATATGAGCGGTTTACGTTGGTGATCATTGCGGTCAGTAACGTACACTTGATGCATGTCATGGATATTGTTAATAAAGCAAATATAGAAGACTTTGATATAGCTTTTACAGTATACGATGATTGGTTTCAGCCGAAGAAGGGCAACTTCTTCCTGAGGGAAGCAATTCGATAAATGAGCCAATGCAATCTGCGTAAGCGGATTAGATCATATAAAAAAGTACGCCCGCCTTGTGTTTGGAGATAAAACATCAGCCATCGGCAACGGTTTAACGTTGGCGATTTTTAAAAAATGACAAAAACGCTCACGTTAACTTTGAATTTTACCGGGTTTTTGTTAGAATACCATCAGTAAGTATATGGAAGAAGGTGTCAAGATGGAGTGGTTCCCAAGAGAAAACTATCTGCGCAAAGTACGTGATTTTTACCATGCAACAGACATCATAAAGGTTATTACCGGAGTCAGACGATGCGGTAAGTCATGTTTGATGGAGACAATTGCAAATGAACTGCGCGCCGGTGGTATAAACGAAGACAATATCGCCTACTTTGATCTTGACAGCAAAAAATACAACAAGATAACGAAAGCAGATCAACTGGAAGAACTGATCAACAGTGCCGATAAGAATAAGGATACCAAGTATCTGTTTATTGATGAGGTTCAAAATGTCGAAGGGTTCGAAATCGTTTTGAACGGCTTTCGCGGAACCGGAGAATGGTCGATCTTTGTAACGGGTTCTAACTCCTACTTATTGAGCGGAGAACTCATGACTAAACTTACTGGACGTTATATTGAATTTGAGATGTTTCCGCTCTCTTTCGAAGAATATGAGCAATTTAAGGAATATTACGGCAAACCGATAGCAGCTGAACGTGCAGTCGAGATGCAGAACTATGTTCTGGAAGGCGGTTTTCCTAGAATGATCACACTTGACAGCATGGCGGCCAAAAGACGATATGTGCAGAGTGTAATTGACGAGATCTATGAAAAAGACATAAGGAAACGTATAAAGATCCGTAACAAGAGTACTTTTGAAACGGTGCAGAAATATGTCATCAATAATTTCGGTGCGACAACGAGTCTCAAGAGCCTGAAGAAAGCAATCAATCAGACAGGCACGCCAATAAGTGAAGCGACTATTGCCAGATATATCAAGGCTTTAGTAGATGCGAAGATCATATATGAGTGTCCGAGATTCGATATGAAGTCGAAGAAGTCCTTAAGTGGCGAGAAAAAGTACTATCTTGCAGACTTAAGTTTCTTCTATGTTCAGAATACTGATAACAGGATCAATTTCGGTCCGGTGTTAGAAAATGTTACCTATATCTATGCCAGATCGCATGATTACTCCGTGAGCATCGGACGTATTGGTAAACTTGAATGTGATTTCATACTTCGCAATGATGCAATGCAGTATTCTTATGTACAGGTATCTTATACGATAGCATTGTCAAAGGAAACAGAGGACAGAGAATACAGACCTTTGGAGAAGATCAAAGACAATTACCCCAAATATGTTGCAACTTTGGATCCGTTGCTGCAACAACGCAACGGGATAGTTCACATCAACTTAGTTGACTTCATAAAAGATGGTAAGAACTTTTGACCATTATTGGACTGCGGTGGAAACTGTCACGAGTAAGTTGGGATAATATTCATGATAACTCACGAGGATAAGGGGAATGGGAATACAATGAAAAAAAGAAAACTGATGATCCTGATCATAGCAGTGCTCCTTTTTACAGGATGTCATGATCCTGACCGCGATCAGACATTTGAATCTCCCTTTGGAGATGATGAAGTTGTTGTTATGGTCGATTATTTGAGCTGCCCGGATGTATTCTATGAAGGAGAATGTATCTTTGAGTATGACGGTCCGGGATTCAATGAGACAGTTTACTGGGATGTGGAATGGATATCGGAAGATGAGATACGACTTTATATTCCCGGCTCTCGGTGGACAAATCAGGTGTATTACATAGATATACCAAGATAATGGCTATAGGACAGTTTTACGGGTTATATAATCATCTTGTACGAGTGAGTAATTTCCTGGTACAGAAGATCATCAGCAAGTACGACTAGAAAGATAAATCAAACATGGACGATAAATTATATAAAATCCTAAAAAAGGTCTATTGCAAGAAGCGTTATGTGAAAGACGAAAACGGATACAATCAACCGGTAAATACCGGTGACAAATTCGATTTTGACACAAAAACAACAAACTATTCCCTTTCGATATTAAATGATAAAGAAAATGAGTACCTTCTCTCATCAGGTTATCCGGTAAATGAAGTCACAGGTTATACTCACGATGAATGTATTCATGCATATAAGAAGCTTTTGGAACATCCGAATTTGACGATTGACAATTTGATAGCAGCGTATATATGTGGTTTTTCCAGTTTCCCCCGTGGAAGACAGGCAATTCTCAGTTTCTTATTCGCCAGAGCAGTGCCGGAACACGATTTCGTTGAGGTTCCCGGTTATGATCATTGCTATTTCTGCTGTGTGCATAAACAGGAGTGGGTGCAGAAAGGATATGAGATTTTTCGAAAATACTGGGGATATTCCTGGACAGAAGGCTGGGGCAAATATCTTGTTGAATTGCAGGAGTTTGCTAAACTCTCGCCTTGCGTTCCTACAGAAGAGGACATCCGGATCTTCAGAGAACTCATCTCGCTTATAAGGGCTGCTCAAAAAGGCGAGACACCGGGCAAATTGGAAGAACGGGTCAAGAAGAGCAAGATCATACCAGGTTACGAGAAGTATCGTTTCAGAGGCCAGCTTATGACACTTGCCGAATTAGGTGTAATGCCCAACGATTATCTTAAGCCACTTTATGATGGTTTTACTTCATTTAAGGAACGTTGCGAGATTAAAACTCCCTTTAAGGGAAGTGAGCGATCGGATGTTATGCCCCCACTTGAATACTGGCGTGGCGATAACCCAATTAATGAAGAACGGCTGAATGTACTATTTGGCAGATATTTGAAATGACGATAGATGATAATATAATCAGTATGTGGAACAAAAAGGTAAGAGGACAAAGAAGAAAACTCAAAGCTCTTCTTAAGGCGATAGAGCATCCAACGGTACCCTTTGAAAGAGAGGGTCAATGCATCGAACTTTCGGTTCCGTCAACGCCATGGATCGAAATGCCCAAGACATATGGTAAAGTCAAAACAGAGTTCTGTCGTAAATGGATAGAAGAAACGGCGATCTTGGCAGACAGCATCCCTGAAGATGCCGGCTTCTGCAAAGTGGTGGGATCGATCGTCTATCCTCAGCTTTGGAATTCAACGATACTGATCTTCAGAGACGAAGAGTACTACAATTCTTTCTGGAAACGAGATGACGCTTATCAGATCTGGACCCCGATCGAAGGAAAGTCTTTTATCAGAGAACGGAACATCAAAACAGATCTTAATGAATTCGGTTTCGATGAAGTACTCAAAGATGAAGATTTCGAGTTTCACTGCAGAATCTGGTTCTACACGAAAGACGATCTGCCATTGAACTGATAAATCGTCAGGATAATAGACTAAGACAAATCGCAGTTTGTCGGGCTGAAGTGTTAGCGTGTTCAACCGGAAGATGAGC
>CAMVBS010000092.1 GCA_947165785.1 uncultured Clostridia bacterium
ATCGAGGCGTAGCGCAGCTGGTAGCGTACGTGCTTAGGGAGCATGGGGTCGCAGGTTCAAGTCCTGTCGCCTCGACCACATAAAAAGAGACTTCACAGTCAATTTGTGAAGTCTCTTTTGTTTTCGATCAAAATAAATATCTTACTGAAGTCCTGCTCTCCTGCTGGTCTCGATCTCGGCCATGACCTTGGAGATCTGGTTGGCATCGATGATCTTAGAAGATCCGCAGAACGGGCAGCAAGCCTTGAGCATCGTGGAATCGAGTTCCATCTGGCCTGCGCAGTTAGGACATGTAAGATTAACTGATACGACATCCTGATTGAGCTCATCCTGCTTAAATGAATGGCCTGTCTTACGCTCAACATAATCCTTGAACATGTCGATGACCTTCTGCTCGGATACCGTGATGCCGCCTGTTGCCTTTGCTACCATATCGATATCGTTAACGAAAGATATGAGAGCTGAAGGCTCAGCCTTATCAAGATAAGCCGTAGCCGTTGCAAATGAGATGTTCGGATCATTAACGATCGCATCGACCTTGCCCTTCTCGGAAGACGGGATCGAAGCATCGGTCATTATCTCGCTTACGATCTTATCAAGTTCGAGCCTCTCATCTACTGAGATTATTCCGTCGATCCTTGCCATGTAATAGCAAAGAGCGAGCTTACCCAGAAGCGTATTTACATGAGTTGCATTAACTACCGAAGTATTCTGTGCGGCAGGTCTCGCAGAGGATATAGCCTGCTGCTGTTGATGATTGTTCATCAGGTTAGCGACTACAGCACCTGCAGCTGCTGCACTGGCGGAAGCTACCGCCGTATGGATAATGGAATTCGAGTGGCGACGCACCGGAGCTCCAATCATTGACCTCAATATCATTTTCCCGAGTCCCATAACTATGTCTCCTTATTCGTTTCTTCATTCTCTATTATACAGAAGAACGCCCGCAATAAAAGATATTACGAGCGTATCTTGATCTGCCTGAAAGTATCAGATAGCGGTTCTTTCGTTACTTATTCCGCTGCCGTATATGTAATAGAGTTTATGCTTCCGTCTTCGAAGATGAACGAGAGCTTTGTGTCTCCGTCCTTTACCGTAAGAGCCGTTGAAGCATCGCCCTCGATCGTGAATGAACCGTACAAGGACTTTATATCGTCTTCAGTCATTCCGATATATGCGCCCTCAGCCGTTGTTACGATGTCGTCGCGAAGCTCGATAGCGGAAACTCGGTCGATGTCTCCGTCAGGATATGTCCTTATTACGAAGTCCTTGAACGTATAAACCTTATCAAGTCCCTGGAAAGCGCAGGACTCTGCCTCGAAGTAGCTGTCAGGATCTCCGAGGGCATCCAGGAATTCCGAAGTATCCATGTTGATCTGGATATCCTTGCCGCCTGCCTTGAACTTAAGGTTGGAAGAAGGTGTCTTTGCTGCCGCCTTGCCTTCGGATACGATCTCGTTGCCTGAATCTTCGGAAGCTGCTGCCGCCGTAGTCTCGCCGCCTGCCGCTGCTGCTGTTGTCTCATTTGATTCGCTGCTGCATGCCGCCATGATGAGAACCATTGCCGCAGTAAGCATAAGAGCTATTATCTTTTTATATTTCATATGTTATTCCTCCAATTGATCTTTCTGTTCCTCGATCATTTTATAATAAAAATCAAGTTTGTCATCATACACTTTGGTGTATTTCGGGTCGTTTCTGTGATCCTCCAGTCCGAAATTATCGACTAGATACTTTCCGAACCAGGTCGACAGCTTCTCGGCACCCGTCAGGTTCAGGTGAAGTCCCGCATCGTAGGTATCGACGCTCATATCAAGCCCGATCTCATCCTGCAAAGGGATCATGTTGATGTAACGAAGGCCGTTCCTGTCTGCATAATCGACCATCTGCTCATCCCACTGCTCGTACCAGTACGGATACTCGGTCGGCGCCTTTATGAGGACCAGCTCGATCCCGTTATCCTTGCAAAGCTTCGTCATCATATCAAGATACTTCATCGCATTATCGCCGAAGCTGTAGTCATCCAGCGGCATCGGCTCCGGGAACTCGCCCTGCGGCCTTATGTCCACGCGCATGTAGTAACCGTTATGAGTAACCTTATCCTTCTCGAAAAAGTGTTCGAAGTCAGCCTTTTCCAGTTCACTCCATCTGGAATGATACCTTAGGATCGGGAACATGTAATCGAGCATATTCTCCTCTTCCGTCATCGAGGCCTTGATGTCGTTATATTTGCTCATGGACCACTTCATGCCGTCCAGTGTCATCCTGTTATAGGCTTCTTTCTGAGGCTTGTCGTACTTAAGCGACAGGACGTTAAAGACTACGACCTTAGGCTTTTCATACTTCAATGTCTCTTCGAGAAGATAGTAGGACTGCCATACGAGCTGCTGGGAACTGCCTCTGATGTATGAAGTAATGCCGTATTCTTCCCAGAGTTTCATGGTCGAGAAATTCTCATATACTTCGCAGTCTCCGATGAAGATGACATCGTGATCTGTCGTTTCATCATAATATTCCTCGATCATGGCACCTTCCACGATCTGACCCTGGTATTTGGGCATCAGAAGGCGCTGCGCGAACCATAGTCCCGCAATGAGGAAAGCAGATATGAGAACTGAAGCTATTATCTTTCTTTTCATGATCCCTCTTTAGAACTGATTATAGATAAACTGCGTCGAGTCATAACCCACTCCGTATGCTCCAAAGACGACGATCGCGATGAGGAGCACAGCAAGTAGGAAGTGACGGACGGCAAATGTCTCTTTCTTAAATACGTAACCTTTTCGAGCCTTTATGATGCTGACTGTAAGGATTATCGCAAAAGAAGCAAGAAGTACGATGTAGTCCGGTTTGGTAAGGCCGATATTAAGAAGCGAGCCGTCGGTAAAGATCCTGAGGTTGACCTTCGTGAACATCGTTCCCACCATCTTAAACGTGAGCGGGACGTTCCTGTAGACATCGAACATCCTTATCATGCTCATAAGAAGTATCGTTCTTACGATCTCGAAGATGCCGTATCCGATGGTGTTCTTGATCTTGACCTTGCTGTGGAACTTCGCGTACAAAGGCTCGAGTTCCTGGGATATCATGATGACAACATAGTTCATGAGACCCCAGACGATAAAGTTCCATGCTGCTCCGTGCCAAAGACCCGTGGTAAACCAGACGAGAAGTGACGACAGGTATACCGTTACCCTTTTTCCGACCTTCTGGCCCAGGTGCTCGCGGGACCACTTGGAAAGCTTGAGCATAGGTCCGCAGACGGAGACCGGATAGAAGATATAATCCGTGAACCACGTGCCCATGGTGATGTGCCAGTGGTTCCAGTATTCCTTAATGTTTTTCGAGAAGTATGGGAGGTTAAAGTTCTCGGCGACGTTGATTCCGAAGACCCTCGCGATACCTATGGTTATGTCTATGCCGCCCGTGAAGTCGCAGTAGAGGTCGAATGCGTAGAACAGCATCAGGATGAATACGAAGGTTCCCCTGTAGCTATTGGTATCGGCTGCCAGTGCGATAACGACCGGAGCGAGCCTGTTGGCAACGACCATCTTCTTGAAAAATCCCCAGATGATCCTGGTAAGGCCCTGAGAGATGTTACATTCTTCGAGCTTATGGCCTCCGAACAGCGTAGGCGCGAGATCGTCATAGCGGCAGATAGGACCTTGCACCAGAAGCGGGAAGAACGTGACGAACAAAAGGAGCTTGAACGGGTTCTTCTGCGGCTCGGTCTTTCCCCTGTAGACATCGATGACGTAGCTGCAGGTCTGGAACGTGTAATAAGAGATCGCCGCAGGAACGATGATGTTCAAAGGCTTTATCCTCGAGCCTTCCTTCAGGAAGGAATTAATATTGGCGATAACGAAATTCGTGTACTTTGTGACGCATAATAGCCCGAGTGCGATAATAAGGCCGATGAGAAGGACTGCCCATTTACGGGATTTGGCCTTGGCCTTGAAGGCTTTCTTCTCTTCCTTACTGATCGTTCCCTTGTTCGCGGCAAGGTATTCCTTGGCCTTGCCGTCGATCCTGCCCATGACGTACGCGCAGATAAATGCGGTAACGAACGTCACGAGGATATAGATCATCTGCGGCGGGCACGAAGGGTGCGCGATGAGTTCTTTGTAAGATCTTCCCGCAACATAATAGAACCCGAGGCTTCCTACAAGAAGGAGCGGCCACTGAGCTTTCTTCGGGACGATATAATATAGGACCGCCAGGACTATGACGGTTATGATAAACTCGGCTGAAGTCAGGTTCATCGGACTTGTCTTAGTCCTCGTCCTCTATCTTCTTGATGAGAGCGTAAAGAGCCTTTGCTGAGTTAAAGTTCTCAGGAACGATCTCCTCTGCAGGGATAACGACGTCGAACTCCTCGTTGATCTCGGAGATGACGGTTACGATATCGAAAGAATCGAGGATCTTGTCATCGATCAAAGTCGTGCAGCTTTCAAAGTCCACCTCCGGGTGAAGTTCCTTAAGTATCTTGATCAGATCATCCATTTTCTTATTTTTCCTTTCACATTGTAGACAGTTTCTTGCGGTCGATCTTGCCGTTAGGTGTGTACGGCAGGACATCGAGCTTCTCGGCCTTGTTCGGGATCATGTACCTCGGGAGCTTGTCCTTCAGCGTTGTTATGACCTCCGATACCTCAGGGTCTCCGACGTAGAAGAGCTTGATCTTGTCCTTCTCCTTGTCGTAGACACAGCAGCAGGTCTTGATGCCGTTTAGATTATTGACGTTCACTTCGATCTCGCCCAGCTCGATCCTGTGACCCATGTGCTTGATCTGGTAATCCTTACGGGATACGAACAGCAGTTCGCCGCGCTCGTTGCGCTTACCGATGTCACCGGTCCTGTAGATGAGCTCAGGGTAGATCTTGTTGAGCGGATTTTGAACGAAGACCTCATTGGTCTTCTCGAAGTTATTATAGTAACCGAGGGTCAGCGACGTGCCTCTTACGCAGATCTCACCCTCCTCGCCTTCTTTGCAAAGCTCGTTGTTTCCGTTAAGAAGAAGGATGTCGGTATTCCTGAACGGGCCTCCGATCGGCACGGACTCATCGAGCTCGAACTCGCGGTCGACCTTATAGTAGCAGCACATTCCCGTTGCTTCCGTAGGTCCGTAGAGATTCGTAAACCTTGCATTCGGCAGGGCCTCACGCCACAGCCTCAGCTGCTTTATCGGGAACACCTCGCTTCCGAAAGCGATATTTGTCAGATATTCAGGCTTTATCCTCTCGAAAACCTTGAACGACGATATCATGGTAAGAGCCGATACGACCCAGCACACCGTGTTGATCTTATGCTCATTAAGAAATTCCACCAGCTTGATCGGGAACATGAAAAGCGACTTTGGAACGATCACAGTTGTAGCGCCGAACTTCAGCGTAGGATAAAGTTCCTTAAGGCAGGCGTCAAAATACAAAGGCGTCTGGTTCGCAAACCTGGTCTCACTGTTAAATTCCAGAACTTCCGACAGGTTTTCGATATAATCGATGACGGATCTGTGGCAGGCGACTACGCCCTTCGGGATCCCCGTGGAACCTGAAGTGAACACGATATAGATAGGATCCGTGTCGATCTGCTTATTGCGGATCTTCTGGAGTGCGATATCGTCGATATCAGCTTTGATCGCATCGGAATAAAGAACGATCCTTCCCTCGAAGTTCATCTCTTTGGCAACTTCCACCGTATCTTCATCGCAGATCATGATGCGAGGCTTAAGTGTCTGAATGATAAGCTCCGTACGGAACTTCGGCATCTCCTCGTCGATCGGAACATAGTAACAGCCGCCGTAAACGCAGCCGAAGAAAGCGCTTATGGCATTCGGATGTTTCTTCATGAATACCACGACAGGTTCATTATAATATCCTTCGGATGACAGGAGACTTCCGATGGAACGGCTTCTCTTATAAAGCTCACCGAATGTCAGATCGTTGGAAGGATCTTCGTTCGCGAAGGCTACCTTGTCGGGACAGACCTTTACGGTCTTATCCAGGTACTCCATTACGTTTCTTTGCTGCATATTCATAAGTATTCCCTTCTGACTTCATAGCCGCATGCCTTTATCGATGTCTTCGCAAGTATCCTCATCACATCGACGGTGTCTTTGAGGTCGAGATCAGCTCTCTCGAGAAGCGAGAGCTCTGTACAACCTAAGACGACCTTGTCGGCTCCTTTGTCCCCGAAGTATTTCATGACGGCCTTGAACCTTGCCTCATCCGGCTTTTTCCCGGCCTTGATATCCTGATAGATGAGATCCATGATATGTTTCTCGGTAGCTTCATCTGGCTCTATAGGCTCGATGCCGGCCTTTATGAATGCATCCCTGAAAAGTCCGCACTTAAGCGTGCCGCTCGTTGCCATGATGCCCACCTTACGTGCACCCTTGCTTATAAGCTCGCTGCAGGTCTCGTCTATGGCATTTAATATCTTAACGTCAACATTCTTACAGAGTTTCTCGTGAAAACAATGTGCCGTTATGCACGGAATGGCGATAACGTCAGCCCCTGCCCTGCAGAGCCTGTCGGCAGTCTCGTTAATGACGGGAAGCGGATCTTCACAGCTCTCACCCAGGATAAAGGATGTCCTGTCAGGAGTCTGAGGAACACTCATTATGATCATCTCGATGTGATCCTGGTCTTTATCTGCCACAGTCATCTCAGTGACCATCTCCATAAAATATGCAGTTGCCATCGGGCCGAGCCCGCCGATTACGCCTAGTTTCATATATACTCCCTTGTCTTTACTCGTCTATTGTCCTTGTATAGTAATTGATCTTGTACTGTATAGACGATTCAGACGGGTTAGGTAGTCCCGTATGATCATAATTATATCTGTAACCGTGTGTTGCACAAAGAGCCCAGAGCTCGTCACCCGTGAGAAGATACGCGTTCATCGGCGTATTGGTGCTGCTGCAGTCCATGAAATACCAGTCGTTCTCCATGTAAAGAAAATTCCAGTAATGACTGGTCGTTATGGGATCACACCTCTCGATGAGATAGTTATCGATGCCGAGGCAGTCGAGCATCGCCTTCGCGCATACGGCATATGTGTAGCAGTCACCGCGAAGCGTTGTAAAACCGTCATACGCGCCCTTTGTCCAGTGGGACTTATCGGAAACACCGACATA
>CAMVBS010000093.1 GCA_947165785.1 uncultured Clostridia bacterium
GGAGTCTTCTCAACAAGTTCGCTCGGAAGTCCGAGAAGATGACCTATCTGCTTCATCTCGGTAACCGTAATGAACGAGCACGGGCTGAAATCACCTGCCGCATCACCATATCGGGTCGAGTAACCGACATAATCCTCTGAGAGGTTACATGTATTAGCCACACGGCCGTTGTTGGACTGACCGATCGCATACAAGGTAGCCATTCGGATCCTCGGCGGCAGGTTCTGTCTCGTCTGAGCCGTAACTTCCATTCCTTCCGGAAGACTTCTGAGGAGTCCGTCTACTGCGTCCTTTATGTTGACTTCGTAGTTCTTGATACCCAGGTGGTTAACAAGAAGCCTTGCACAATCGATATCATGCTGCTCGCCGTTTGGCATCAGTACTCCGATAACCCGATCCTTACCGAGAGCCTCAACACACAGGGCTGCAACTATGGAAGAATCCTTTCCTCCGGATATACCTACGATGGCATTACATCCCTTTCCGTTCTTCTCGAAAAAGTCACGGATCCATTCAACACATTCGTTTTTAACTTTCTCAGCGTCAAACATATTGAAACCTCCTGGATATATTAATAGACATCTATCTGACACATCTTCATTGTAGTAAGTGCCGCTTCATGGGATGCAGGTGTAACGCCTGCGCAGCAGGAACTGTCAACTGAGATCTTGATATCCGGGAACTGAGCCTTTAATATCAGGGCATTTGATACGACACAAATATCCGTACAAAGTCCGACGAGCTCGATCTCTTCAAATTTCCCGTCTTTCCAGTTCGGCCAGCCGAAGTTTGGCTTATTGATGATCTTAGCTCCCTCTGTATCGAGCTCATCTGAGATCTGCCAGCCCTTGCTTCCCTCGATACAATGAACCACAGGAAGCTTTATGCCCTCAGGAGTACTGAGATAGTCATCATGGTGAGTATCACGTGTGAAGATGACCTCATCACCGTTCTTCTTATACTCTTCTATCTTCTTTTTTACGTTAGGAACGATCTTTACGGCCTCAGGCGTTCCGAGAGCCATGTCAATGAAATCGTTTTGCATATCGACGACTATCAATGTTTTCTTCATAAGTGCCTCCTTACTTTTTGTTGGTTGCTACGACACGTTTGATGCCGATTCCCTGGTCTATGAATTTCTGTTCGAACTCTGTTCTTACATTATCCTTATCGTATTCACTGTTCTGAAGTTCTCTTGTAAGTTCCGATAGTTCGAATCCGCAAAACTCGAATTCCTCGAGCGAGAAATCAAAGAGAATATCATTATCAGTCTTCATGCGGATCTGACCGCCGTTCTTGAGCATCTTTTTGTACTGAACGAGGAAATCCCTGTATGTGAGCCTCCTTTTCGGCTTGTTCCTTCTGGACCACGGGTCGCTGAAGTTAAGGAACATCCTGTCGATCTCATCCTCTGCGAAATAGTTTTCGAGAAGGTTGGCATCAACATTAAGGAAGAAAAGATTCGGTATCTCCTGCTCATGTGCTTTCTCGATGGCAGCAAGGATTACGGATGTATCGCGCTCGAGGGCGATGTATAAAACGTCCGGATTGAGCTTAGCCATCTCCGTACAGAACTTGCCCTTACCGCAGCCGATCTCGAGCCACAGTTCTACATCTTCCGGGAAACCGCAGGTCTTGCGCCACTCTCCCTTGTTCTGGAGCGGGTTTTCGAACCAGCGTTCCTTACAACGCTCGAGTCTTTCAGGGATATGTCTTTTGGTCCTCATTCTTGCCATTTATCTTGTCACCTCATCATAGATCTGTTCGCAGATGCGCACTGATTCCATCGCATCTTTCGCGTAATATGTAGCACCGATCTGGTCAGCTACGTCCTGAGTAAGGACAGCGCCTCCGACAAATGTCGGAACATCAAGTCCCTGCTCCTTGAGAGCTTCTATAGTCTTTCTCATATAAACGACAGTGGTCGTCATCAGGGCGGAAAGTCCAACGGCTATCGGCTTATGTTCCCTGACCGCATCACAGATGACTGCTGCCTTTACGTCCTTACCGAGGTCGATGACCTCGAAGCCGTAGCTTTGGAGGACTACCTTTACGATATTCTTACCGATGTCGTGAACATCGGCTTCGACAGTTGCAATAACGATAGGTCCCTTCGCGGACGAATCATCAGTCTTGATATTTTTCCTTATCTCATCGAAAACGAGTTTGGCAGTTTCCGCAGATACCATAAGCTGCGGCAGGAAGATCTTGCCCTTATCGTAATCATTACCCACCTTATCAAGTGCAGGGATAAGAGAATCCGATACGATCTCGAGCGGTGTCTTATCAAGCTTAGAGGCCTCATCAACAGCCTTGTGCTTTTGTCCCTTAACGATCGCATCATAAAGCGGATCGCCTGAAGATTCCTCCGTCTTAGGCGCATCACCTTCAGCAGGTTTTGAAGCAGATGCAGATGTTGCAACTGCAGTTACGTCATTAGCGTGTCTTTCGATATAGTCAGTTGCATTCTCATCCTTTGCATTAAGGACTTCGAACGCATCGATAGCACTCATAAGTTCTCTATCGAACGGATTTAAGATAGGAAGCTTTAGACCTGCGAGCATTGCCATGACGATAAACGTCCTGTTGATCAACGGTCTGTTAGGAAGACCGAACGATACGTTACTCAGACCGAGACATGTTGATATTCCGAGTCTGTCGGTTACGTACTTAACGCACTTAACAGTCTCCATGACTTCCTTCTGCTGAGCACTTGCCGTAAGAACGAGGCTGTCAATAACAAGTCTTTCCTTACGGATACCGTACTTGGCAGCTTCTTCAACGATATGCTCCGCGATCTTGAATCTCTCTTCAGCCGTCGGAGGGATACCGTCCTCATCGATACAAAGTCCGATAAGAACGCCACCGTATTTGGCAGCTATCGGGAAGACATTATCCATTACTTCCTGCTTACCGTTAACGGAGTTGATGAGCGGGATACCGTTATAGACTCTGCAGGCATGTTCCAAAGCCTTAGGGTCAGTACTGTCGATCTGAAGCGGAGCATCGATGACTTCCTGGAGCTGCTTAACAAGGCTCACCATTACGCCTTCCTCGTCGATATTCGGAATACCTACGTTAACATCAAGAACGTCTGCACCCTTCTCGATCTGCTTAACGCCTTCATCAACGATGTCATAAAGACGTCCCTCTAAGATCGCAGCCTTCATCTTAGGCTTACCTGTAGGGTTAAGTCTCTCACCGCAGCGAACGACTCTGCCGCCGAGTTCGACCATGGTACTCGTTCCCGTAACGATAGTCCTGTAAGGCTTAGGCTCGAATTTGAATTCGTGTTTCTTGGATTCTTCTATGCTCTTACGAATATGATCAGGTGTAGTACCGCAGCATCCTCCGAATCCCGAGATACCTGCTTCGATCATCTCACCTATATAAAGAGCATATTCATCTGCATCTATATCATAGAAAGTATTCTCACCGTCAAATCTCGGAAGCCCGGCATTCGGCTGAACGAGAAGCGGTTTAGTAGCAACAGCCGTTATCCTTTTAACGATCGGCATGAGCTCGCGAGGTCCCAGGGAACAGTTGATACCTATCATATCGACACCCAGTGCCTCGAGCGTAGTTACCATCTGTTCAGGTGATGCACCGGTAAGCGTAAGTCCGTTATCACTGAACGAGACGGAAGCTATCAAAGGAAGATCCGAATTCTCCTTAACGGCAAGGATGGCAGCCTTAAGCTCATAAAGGTCAGTCATCGTCTCTGCGATAAAGCCGTCGACCTTACCTGCAGCAAGCCTTACCTGCTCGGCAAATACTTCATATGCATCATCAAAGGAAAGGTCGCCCAACGGCTCAAGAAGTTTTCCCGAAGGTCCGATATCGTAAAAACAGTATTTGTCTTCACGACCGCCAATTGCTTCCCTTGCATTCCTTATCGCGCCCTCGACGATAGAAGCCATATCAAGACCCTTGTCTGTAGTATGGAATCTGTCACATCCGAAAGTGTTACAGGTTATAACGTCAGAACCAGCCTCCAGATACTCCTTATGGATCCTCTGAACAGTCTGGGGTTCTATAGTATTCATCTCGATACTTTGCACACCGGTCTTGATACCGTACTTCTGAAGCATGGTACCAAATCCCCCGTCAAAGACAATGAATTTCTTTCCAATCAGGTCTCTTATGTCCATTCTCGAAAACTCCTTGATACTTTTAACCTAATTATCCTACCATATTTGAAGGTGTCGGTATATAAAGTATCGTTTCTATTATTGACGGTTTTACGTCAATATTTTGAGAATTTCCAAGACCTCGAAGCTAAAGTTTTACTCCACGTAAACAGCCTTAACGCACATATCGTTAGGCTCTCCTTCATCCATGCCTACTGCATCGATGACCTTTTGGTCCGTTACATCGACCCATTCACCGTCCATCAATACAAATGACTGGCCCGGAGCACCGCTTGCTATATAATCCACCATCGGTCTTTTCTCGAATGAGGATCCTTCGAACGGGATCGGGATTCCGTTATGATATGTGACGACTATCGAATACTTCTCTACTTCCAAAGACTCGTCAAACTCGACTACATAGTATCCTTCATAGTCAAAGTGAGCATCCTTCGAGCAAAGGACCTCGTTCATATCGCTGTCTCTGACTTCAACGGTAACATCGAATTTTGCATTATTATATGCATCCACCATATCTTTATCGGAATCATCATCAATAAACTCCGGATACACATACACTCCGACACCCGCAAGCTTGCCTTTATGATCGAAAACGCAAGCTCCCGTGGAGTCCTCGCCAAATGTATTTTGCGCGTATACCAGGCCCGTGCCGTAGCTTAAGACTTCAGAATATTTATCAGTTACGGAAAAGAACGAATGGAATATAACGGTCGAATCATAGGAAACCCAGTAGTAACCGTCATTTCCGAATGAAGTCCCGAAGCTGTTCTGTACGAGCCACGCTCCGTCATGTTCAGGTATCTGACCAAAGTATTCCTTAGGAAAATGGTCATCATATCCGACAATACATACCCAATGGTTAAGATCAGCGGTCCTGCTGTAATCGATGCTGGTCATGTACCCGTAATGCATTCCCCAACTAGACGGATTTCCGTATTTGAGATCAGCCATGATGGCACCTTCTTCGCGGATAAATTTCTTTACCTCGTCAATGGTAAGACCGTTACTCCACCATATATCACCGTCTCCGCCTTCGTACTTACGGAAGACCGAGATCCTGTCAAGAAAGTAACCGTCATAATCATCACCATATGACAGGTTGCCCGTAACCGACATCAGGTAACTCTCGGTACCGACAACTATTCCTTCATCTTTATCGGTTCCCGCACATATATCTATGATGGTATCCATGTCCATCAAAAGCTTACCGCCGGTCTTCTTATTGTAGTTGATCTCAGCGCATGTTCTGCTCGCAAAGAATCCGCATCTTCCATCGATCTTCTGGTCGCCTACTTGCGTCCCGTAACCTTCGTCAACGGATGAGTAATAACCGTCTTCACCGTGAACGTAGTTCTCATCTACAGAGGTTGTCTCAACCGTCGTCTCTGATGCCAAAGGAGCAGTTGTGGATTCGGAAGACACCGGTTCATTTTTGCTGCATGCTGATAAAACCATGATAAGTATTACTGAGCAAGTAAGAAGTCTAAGTTGGTCGCGTTTTGATAAGATCATTTCATATCCTCCACACAGGTTGTTCTTGATTTACGTTTTCATCATATGGTAAGCACAACGCATTATCAAACAACGTATGGTTGAGATGAGGACAATTAAGAATTTAGATCGAGATTCACGCCTTAAAACCGATCAGCCCCGTCATGGATTTAAAAGGATGCATCATATTGCACGGATCAAGTTCGATACCGATCTTACTGATCTCAGGCATCAGATCGAAGATCTGGCGCTGCATCGTAAGCGGGACATCGCCATAACCCGGCGCATAGCGGAATGTCTCATCCTTAAGTCCGAGTTTAGCCTGATATTCATCTGTTACTGTCTCAATGAGACTATTGGCACACGCATCCAAAAGTACCATCCTTGATGGCTCTGTATCTTTGTATCTTGAGATACGCTTGTCTACGGCAGATCCCAATGTAGAAACGAGGATACAGAGGCTGTCGCTTTGTTTTCGAGAAAAAAGGCCATATGTCGACTTATAGTCAAGATTCAAGTCGACATCGACATAATAACGTTCACCATCGAAATGAAGCGGATAAAAACGATGGAGGAACAAGGGCCTGCTGACCTTCTTGATCTCCTCCATTGCAGATTCGACCATAAGGAGCTGCTCCTCATTGGGAGACTCCTTAAGGCCGAGATATTTTAATGCTAATTTGATGTCGTCGCTCAAATCATCTTCTCCGTAAGCTTAAGTCCGCCGATAACGTGGAAGTGAATGTGCTTAACAGTCTGTCCGCCGAACTCGCGGCAGTTGTTGATCACCCTGAAGCCCTCGCCGAGGTTATTGATCTCTGCCACCTTGGAGATAGCACGGGATACGTCACCCAGGACTTTGTCAGCATCAGAAGATGATGCAATATCGAGGATATCCTCAAAATGCTTCTTGGGAACCACCAGTACGTGTACAGGTGCTACCGGGTTGATGTCATTAAAACAGTATACATTCTCATCCTCATAGACCGGAGTCGATGGGATCTTCTTATCGATAATATCGCAAAAAAGGCACATGGTCTTATCTCCTCTCTTTAGTTCATGATGATTATATCAGATAATTTAATCTATTACCGTTATATATTCGTCGATCGAAACGCCATCATATTCATAGCCGCTATTGGTAAGTTCGAAAGCTATCGTATATCTTCTGTCACCTACGTTAAAATCCAT
>CAMVBS010000094.1 GCA_947165785.1 uncultured Clostridia bacterium
CCGCGCCGAAGATCAGAAATACAGCAGCAGATATGAGCATTATGACAGCCGTTACTTCGGACTGATCCTTCATCCAGAGATATATTCCGTAATATCCGACAGAACACATGAACAGCGCAAGACACCCAAGTATCATCGACATCAGAGGGTTCTTCAATGGCATACTTCCGAGGGTCTCCGCCATCTTCCCATTGTCGGACATCGCTTTGATATCGAGCTTTTTCCCTCCCGGGATATAAGTAAGAAGACAGTCACACCATCCGCAGAGTATATGACCTGCAACAGCTATCAGCATGAGGATCTTTATCGTATTCATAAGATACCGTCCTTGTATGAATATTCGCTCATATGAGCAACCGTTCATATAATATCACGTTTACTCCGGGTGTCAATCGGATCTGTCTCTGATAGTTCTCGAAAACACGCCGACAAAGTAAGATTTTCAATCTTCCTTTTTCTCTCGTCAGTGATATAATGGCGAAGGATTTTTTTAAGGGAGGTCTATTATGGCTAGAGATATTAAGTGGGCTTTGAGGGAAGCCGAAGAAAAAAATGAGATCAGTAAGATCAGCGTTGAAGAGGACGTAAAGAAGAAACTTCTGAACAATTCAAGATCTGCAAGCATCAAGATGTTTATCGCTTCATTGATCGTTCTGGCAATTGCAGTTGCGATAGTAGTTGCTTTGGTTCTTTTTGTTAACGTTATCATCTACAGTTTCAAGATGATACTTCTTTATCTGGTCGTCCTTGTTTTCCCGATCTTTTCGATATATAACATCTTTGCTACTTTCAGGTCTGTGAGCAAAGGTGATTATGATTTCTATAGCGGAGAGGTCCTGACAAAGACAGATAAGGGATATAAGATCAAAGGTCTGGAAGATCTGGATCTTGGTTATCTTTCCGTTGCTAAGCCGAAGGAAGAACCAAAGGCAGGAGACAAGGTTAAACTGTTCAGATGTAATGACGAACTTAATATGTTCGATCTTTGACGTAACCCATCAGACATAACTGAAATTAGCGGGAAACAACAGGTTTTCCGCTTTTTTACTTCCTATAGACTTGCTATAGGTGTCATGAAGCAATGAAAAGATCTGCAACGTTGGCTATAATATGATCAGGTTTTCGAGGAGGATTATGATATGAGTACAGGTAAAAAGAGATTCTCAGTATCCGCAATAGTTATAATAGTCGTCTTCGTTGTTTCTATGATCTTGATCTTTGCATATAGCGGGAAGACCAGGCAAGACACTTTCTCTGCCATAGAGAAAGAAGTAGAGCAAGAGTCACAAGGCTGTGATACTGACGTTACTGCGGTCATTTCAGAAATCTCTACCAGAGAAGGGGAAGAGTATAAGTCGGTATATGCACCGGTCTACAGTTTTGAATACAAAGGCAATGAATATAATGTCCAGGGTAAGGTCTGGGATACCGACCGGCATTATGAAGTCGGTCAGAAAGTACCGATAAAGATAGACTCATCTGATCCCACACATATCTATGATCCCGAATATAACTCCGAATCAATGATAACGTCAGTATTTTTAGAAGAGGGCATAATGTTCTTGGTCCCGGGACTTGTATTTCTGATCATAATTGTTGCGGTGGTTGTCTGTGTCGTTATCAATTTAATGAAAAAAGCAAGATCACAAAATGAATGATCGTCATGATCTTATTCCGAAGCAATGATCTCACGTCCGCAGTAAGGACATGATGCAGAGGTCTTTAATCGAACCTTGAGATTAGCTGCACAGCCCGGACAGATAATACCGATGAACTTTCTGTCTTCCGGAACACCGCTGTGGACTGAATGTGCTTCCTTTACCTTGTCTGATAAGAGGAATGCTTTGTTTGCCGCGTCATAGTTAAGATTGATCATATATCTGCGGCTTATGGCCTTACGTGTAATCTTAATGAGTTTTACTCCGGGTTCACCGGTCTCTGAGACGGCTTCATCAAGCGGTATGTACCCGTCTTCATCGGCATTAAAGATCCTCTCGAGCTTACTGATAGTGGCAAAGAACATTAACTTACGGACATATATCACTACCAGAGAAAAACAGCCTGCTCCGAATATGAGAAAGAGAGCTAGTTGGACCGGGTCGGAATTTCCTAACTCTTCACAAAATACTCCTGTGAATGTAAAAGTGCCAACTGCTCCGATCACCATCAGGAATGACCAGATGCATATTGATATCGATATCTTTGTTGAATTACTGTACATTATCGTCTTCCTTTACTCTCATAAAAGTTCCGCAGTAGTCACATCTTCCGCCGCCGACTTTTCTAATGGTCAGAGAGTTGCCGCAGGAAGGACATAACACTGTTACAAAATCATGTTCCTCAGACTTTACATCAACGCGGAGTGCGCTCCTGCCAAGGGTTACATTGATCAGATAGTTGTGTTTCCTAAGCCACATCAGATCACTGATGATCCGAGCCTGGCTGCTGCCTGTCATCGATGATATGGTCTCGTATGAGATGATGCCGTCGTGGTCTTCTTCAATGAGAGAATTGTAGATCCTGGCTTTGGAGAGTTTCCTGTTTACCATGGCTCTCCAGATTATCAATCCTATCAAGGCAGAAAGGATCGTAAGAAGAACCGAACCGGCCGAAATGGATGCTATCGTACTGTCGTAGTAAGCGAACAGGTAAAAAAACATCAGAAAGATCAAAAGGATGGGCAAAGCACAAGCGGCTATGATGCACCCGTTGATGATCTTGTTTGTTGTGATCTTAGTTGTCCTGATATACAATCAGCAATCCCCCTTTACTCCACTGATCTGCGGCCAGACCGCCGTCGGATCGCTCATATTCCATGTAACGGTCTTATTATAACAATCAGACAAGGACATGGTAAATATGTTCGGAGGTAAGATGACGGCAATGTTACGTTTGGCTTACATTTAACATAATCCTAATATATTTTTATATAAAAATAAAAAAAGTGTTATAATTATCACAAACTGGGCAGACGTGCCCGGTGTTTTTGCGTTGATTTTTTTCGAAAGGAGAGAAAGAAAATAGAGGATAGGGCCGAGACGACAGTCGCAGCTGAGGAAACAAAGCCTGCGGCGAGAGCGAAGAAGCGCAAGAAGACTTCGAAGGATTACGCGATCGAGTTCTTCATTAAGATCGCGATAACCGTTGTGTTTGTTGTTATCTTGTGTGTTTTCGTGGTCGGCATCCATGTGAACCACGGTAATTCTTCTTATCCGATGCTCAAGGACGGAGATCTTGTTATCACATACAAGATAGGAAAGCCGGTAGCAGGGGAGGAGATAGCATACAGGGTTGACGGACAGACTCGTTTCGGAAGGATAGTTGCAGTCGGAGGCGATGTCATCGATATCTCCGGGGAGTACATAAAAGTCAATGATTACGGGATCACAGAGGATGTTGTCTATCCGACAACGTCAGAAGGGGCAAAGATCGATCTTCCGTATCAGGTACCCGAAGGGACCGTTTTCGTGATGAATGACTTCAGGCAGGATATAAATGACAGCAGGACCTACGGTGCAATATCTCTTAAAGATTGTGAGGGCAAGGTGGTTCTTGTTCTGCGTCGGAGGGGGATCTGAATTAGTTTTCCAAAATTTTTCAAAATATAAGGAGAGAGAAAGATGAAAGGATTTATGAAAAGTATATCAGCAGCGCTGATATCGGCTGTTATGGTAGCAGCAATCGCGTTCCCTGCATCAGCAGCGGGAACCAATTACACACCGGTTTCAGCCCAGGATGCCACTTTTTCAAAGTATCTGATCGTTGATAATGGTGCCACAGCACCTGATACAACGTTCACGTACAGTATCAGTTCCACAGATGTAACTGAACAAGATGCAACGGCAGCCAATGGAACTACACCCGGAACGCTTCGCGTCTACAAAGGAACCGGTACGCCGACTATAGCACCTGTTTCATTTAGACATGACGATACAGCTGAGACATCCACGCTCGTAACGGATTATAAGACTTACAAAAAGACAATAACGATCAACATGAGTTCTGTTACATTTTCTGAGCCGGGTGTTTATCGTTATTACATTGAGGAAGCTGACTCCACGTTAGGCGGAATGTACTGCGATGTAGATTACACTACACCTGCACTCACTACTGAAGGCAGCCGTTTCCGTACTTTGGACGTATACGTAGAAGATGCTTCAACAGAGACAGCTACAGGTACCACAAAGGAACTCAAGATCACAGGTTATATCATGTATGAGGGCAGGGTAACAGCAGCACCTCCTTCAAGCAGTTCAGCTTCATCCGGCACTGCGATCACAGGTACAAAGGCTATCGAGGTCAATGCCGCAAGCGGTGGAGAAGTTGTTGAAGGCGGTAACACTGTTCCAAAGTCTGACAGATATGTTAACTACTACACATCACAGAGCCTTACATTCGGTAAGGTAGTAACAGGTAACCAGGGATCCAGAGACAAGTACTTTAAGTTCACACTTAAGCTTAATTCACCTTCAACGGCAACTGTTTCCGTTGATGTATCACATGCTGACGGGACAGTTGCGGCAGGTGTTAATTCAGCGACTACTGTTTCCGGAACAAATGTAACGAGCATCGATCTGACAGCAGGAACCGAAGCTTCCACTGATTTCTATCTCCAGCACGGTCAGTACATCATCGTTAACGGTCTTCCTGTAGGCACGACATATGAGCTCACAGAGGATGCTGAAGGTTATGAATCTACTGCAGGTATCACGCAGGCAGTTTCCGTTATCAACTGGGACGGCGTTGCAGGTAATGATGCACTTTCCGACAGTACCACAGGAACTATCGCTATTGACGATAATGATGCAACAACAACAGGTGACGGTGACATCCACACAGGTTTCACGAATGACAAGCAGGGCATTATCCCTACAGGCGTTCTCATGACAATGACTCCTGTAGTAGTTATCGCAGTCATTGCAGTTGCAGGCGTTGCATTCTTCGCTGTAAGAGGCGCTAAGAGAAAGGCTGTCGAGCTTGCAGAAGCAGACGCTGAAGAATCAGAAGCAGAGTAAAGCGATCTTTTGATCCTTACTTATCGAAAACGTGATCGGATCTGACAGAAAATGATCAAATTCTGGAAGTTGATGAACAACATCTATGAGAAGGCAATGCTGGGTATCTTTGTGATCGCCCTGCTGTTGGTCTTATATGCGATGTATGACACCTGGTATGTTTTCGATCATGCAAATGATGATTCGCTCCTGGCATATAAACCAAACGGTGTAAATGCTGCGGAGCTTGCGGATTCTCCGATCTTGGATGATATGGTCGGATGGATCACCGTAAAAGATACGAATATCGATTATCCGATCATGCAGGGAGACGATAATTCACAGTATCTGAACCTGGATCCTTACGGTAATTATTCCCTGTCGGGAAGTATTTTCCTCGACAGCAGGAATTCCGGAGATTTCACGGATCAGTACTCGATAATCTACGGACATCATATGGAATACGGTACGATGTTCGGAGCACTGGATGAATTTTTGAACAAGGAATACCTTAACTCTCACAAGACGGGAGAACTCCTGGTCGGGCGGGATGGTAAGGAGGTCTACGGACTGGAACTGTTCTATGCGATGAAGACCGATGCAAAAGAGACCATGGTCTTCGATCCTGAGAAGTATGAGGATCTCAGACAGTTCCTTGAGACACAGGGCTTTACGTCAGACAACAGGATACTTTGTCTGTCGACCTGTGCAGGCGAAGCCTCTTCCGAGAGGACAGTCGTATTCGCTTATATTTTGGAAAATTGAGAAGAAAGGAGGACAGTCTCATGCGTAAAGCTATTATCTCTAAGACTGCAGCTGTCATGCTGACAGCTATGGCTGTCCTCCTTTTCTTTGTTTTCCCGGTAAGGGCAGAGTTCAGATATACGCCTATTACCGTGTTTATACCTGTAGAGGTTAAGGCGGAAGCCGGTAGTGATGATTATGAGATCGTTATCGAGAGACTCGATGATGATGCTCCTATGCCTGTCAGTGACACCATGATCTTCAGAGGTGAGGGACAGAGCAAGGTAGGGATAGAAATAGATGAACCTGGAACGTATAAATACAAGATCTACGAGCGTTCCGGCAAGAATGAGAATATTATCTACGATGATACAACATATACAGTAACGCTTTTTGTTACACAGGATGATGACAGCAATCTTCAGGCTGAGATCACCCTTTCCAAAGGCGGACTTGTCAAACCGTCATCTGTCAGATTTGCAAATGCCGTAGTAAACAATGCGAGCGTTGACGGTTCTGATTCGGGTGATACAGGTCCTAAGGGAAAGTCTGGAGATGTGAACCTCTATGTTGCTGCAACAGGTGAGGCGGTAAGTAAGTTCGCACCATATGCTTTGGCTGCTTTTGTGATCAGCGGGGCTATCTTTGCTCTTGCACTAAAGCGCAGAAAGAAGGCAGCCGATGAATAAGAGATTAGAGAAGTTTACTTGTTGCCTCCTTGTCATCATAAATCTGTTCTGTTCTTATGCTGCAATAAGAGCAGACGATACAGCTGACAATACAGAGCCGAGCGAGAGCGTTTTCGCGACAGAGACAGATACGGATACAGAAGAGACCATACCTTCTGAAGAGACGATCCCGAGTGAGACCGTCTGCGAGACAGAGCCTTCCGACGCTGCTCCGACGCCGGGTCTGCCTCCGCAACAGACTGAAACAGAGGAAACAGACGAGACTGAAGCAACTGA
>CAMVBS010000095.1 GCA_947165785.1 uncultured Clostridia bacterium
TTATACTTGAAACCCGTTTTTTGATCATACAGGCACGGCGCCATGTCAAGGTAATCAATACTTTGATGTGGCGTTTTGCTGTTTTTGAAGTAGAATAGTAATACATTTTAGAATAAGGGAGAATAGATCATGGATAATTCAAAGATCGAGAATGCAGGGATAGATGCTATCGATTCCAAGTGCAAAGAAGTGTATGGAGAACAGAAAGGTTTTCATTTTGGAGTAAAGGTTCCTTTTGTTGCAGGAGGCCCGGATCCTCTGGATCAGGTCTCGGTCTATGAGAGTAACAGTGGAGGTATTTCTCACTGGCATTATATTTCTTATGGACTTACGGAACTGTATGAGAAAGAAAGTGACTACGAAGACGAGAGCGGATTCGGATTCGAACTTACTTTCAGACTTGAAAAGGAAGGCGAGGAGCAGCCTCCTGTATGGCCGATAAGCCTTATGCAGAACCTTGCTCGCTATGTGTTCAGGACAGGAAATGTTTTCAGGCAAAATGAGCATATGGATGCCAACGGACCTATATGTATAGGATCTGATACCAAGCTCGTAGCTTTGGGATTTGATATTGACAGTGAACTTGGTTCCATGGATACACCATACGGATATATGGAGTTTATCCAGATCGTTCCACTCACAAGAGAAGAATTTGATTCGATGATGCTCTGGTCAGGTGAGAAGTTCTTAAGCCTATATAGAACAAAGAACCCTATGGCGGTAGGTATCATGGGAAGAGACAGTTACACGGATATCCCGGAGTTTAAGGCTGAACTTAAGAAGGGTATCGAGACTGACGGTTCTTCTACGGGCATGTTCTATATCGACAGTGCCAAGATGGATATTGTAGATCTTGAAGGTAAGAATGCCGCATCTTTTACGATCGGTGCGGGACAGGTTACTAAGTTTACGAGTATTCTCAAGGCTCGTCTTACCAAGGGACGTGACCTCACGCTCAGTACTCCTGAGATGGGGATCTTATTTAAGCCTGATGAATTATCTGCATATGGAAGAGAAGAAGAGGATTTCGGAATGTTTAAGTTAAGCCCGGCTTCGCTTGAAGAATTTGTTTCGATCCCTCCTCACAAGGGTGAATATGTCTTAAAGAGCATGCCTTGTGTAATAAAGGTAGTCCCGACATATATCAAAGACAATAACGGTAATGTCGTTGAAACTATTGAATGACTTTTTCGAGAAGGATCAAAGGAGTTGACTTATGAGGATCGATATCTGGGATGAAGGTGAATATGATTACAAAGCAGCGTACGGTTTTAAACCGAATCTGAGGACGTACCTTCACGATGACGGTAAGAAGCGTAATGCGATGCTCGTTATCCCTGGAGGCGGATACTGCATGTGTACACCTCCTGAAAGTGAGAATATTGCCAAGGAGTTCTATAACAGGGGCTTTGATGCTTTTGTACTCGTTTATACAACTGATATCACCATGTCGGTTCCTTTGAAAGATCAGCCGTTAAGGGATGCTGCAAGAGCCGTAAGGATCATACGTAAGAAGTTCCCGAATATCGATAAGGTCGTAGTAAGCGGATTCTCGGCAGGAGGGCATGTGGTCGGATCCTTGATCACGCACTTCGATGATGTCGTCGACAAGGCCTATGAGGATGTATCCTGCAGGCCTGATGCTGCCGTGTTTGCTTATCCTGTCATAACTTCGGGTGAATATACTCATATCTACTCGATACAGGCTCTTCTCGGAAAAGAGCCGTGTCAAGATGAACTTGATTACTATTCGGTCGAGAAGAACGTTACCGAGGATACTCCTCCGTGCTTTATCTGGCAGACAGCTACGGATGACCTTGTTCCGGTGGAGAACAGCTATCTTTTGGCTGAGGCACTTAAGGCCAAGGGCGTAAAGTTCGCCCACTATGTTTTCCCTGAGGGCGGACACGGATTATCACTTCCTAACGAGGAGTTCTTCGCGGGAGAGTTCGGAGGCGAATTCGCGGTAGAACAGCTTCACCTTGCGATCGATAACGTTAGGAAGGGCACCTGTGTTGATGTCTCTGAGGAAAGAAGACAGGAGCTTATTGCACAGTTTGATGCCCCGCCGTTTAAGCCCGAGGGAGATCATCCATCATTTGACGATATACTCCTCTGGCCTAATCTGGCCGAGGCGTTCCTTAAACGGGTGCTTTAATACTTAATATATGGGACATGGTTTAAGAAATGGATATAGCTACACTTTCTGAGAAAGAGATAATCATAACATTGCTTGCACTGGGATTATTACTTCTTAGTGCTTTCATATTCGGAACACTTCTGGAGAAGATCAAGGGACCTCGTGTCGTAGGTGAGATCTTAGGCGGAATGATCCTCGGAGGAAGTTGTCTTTACTTCTTCTTTCCTGAGGTTATGTCCAAGGTATTGATGGCTTACCCCGAAGAAGGTAAGGTCCTCAATATCTTTTATCAGCTGGGACTTATATTCCTGATGTTCCTATCAGGTTATAACACCGATATCAAGGTCGATCGTAAGAATATCAAGACAATAGGACTGGTGTTTATCGGCGCTACGATCCTTCCTATGCTGGGAAGCATTCCTTTTATCGGCCTTTTCCAGGATGCTTTTATCGGAAGTACTGCAAATGCAACGCCTTATCGTCTTGTCTTTGCCATCGGAGTTGCTATTACATCGATCCCTGTCATTTCCAAGATCTTCTTTGATATGGGTATCATGAATACCAATTTCTCCAATACGGTCCTTACCGTATCGACATTTCAGGACCTTTGTCTTTGGATACTTCTCAATATCGCAACCAAGATCGCAACTGACGGTTCGATAGATCTTATTTCCATGATAGTCATTGTCTTTATGACTCTTGGAATTTTTGTTGTTATCGCTGTCCTTGCAAAGTTCATAAAGAGCGTGAGAAATGACTGGAAACCGATCACTTTCTATACACTGAGCTTCGTGGTACTTCTTGTAACGTGCTCTCTTTTGTATCTTGCAGGCATCAACATCATGTACTCTGCTTTTGTCGTAGGTTATGCGGTTAAGGCTGTCTTCGGCACATCCGATACGACAAAGACCAGGATGAAATATCTGGAGAACTTCTCGTTCTCGTTTTTCGTTCCGATATATTTCGCGCTTGTAGGCTTAAGGCTTAACGTCATACATGACTTTAATATCTTAAGATTCCTGCTGTTCTTTGGAATAGCATTCGGACTTGAGTTTATTGGAACGTTTCTTATGCTCCTGTTTGCAAAGCTCAGGGCTATCACGAAACTTAATTTTGCGATAACGATGAATGCCAGGGGAGGCCCCGGTATCGTTCTTGCCACGGTAGCTTATTCCTATGACATCATAAGCATCGAGTTTTTTACGGTGCTTATAATCACGACGATGCTCTCGTCGATGATAGCAGGTTACTGGCTAAGACTTCAGAAGAAAAAAGACCGCACTGTCTTTGATCAGTTGTGATGGCCTTTTGATATAATCGAATAATACAAATACTTTTGGGGAGGTATCAGAAATGGGATTAATGACAAGACCTGACGTTACTAAATTTGAGGACGGGTCCAAATTTTTCGAGCATGAATATGATGATTTTTACCTTAAGGCTTATGTTCCTTCGACCAAGATCGACGGACAGGTAAATAATTACGGTTTCAGGGCTCCGTTGCTTCTTGTTTTCGAGGAAGAAAGGAAGACGATGGATGAAGCGATAGCTTTTGCCAAGGAAAGCGGACTTTCTGATATTGCTTCTTCAATGGATTCATCTGTTATCTTCATCTATCCTACTTGCGAGGGCGGATGGGAAAAGGCTGATGAGAAAGTCTATGTTTCACTGATCGCCGAGGTCAAGAACGATCCTTTCTATGAGGACGGTATCTGTAAGATCACTGATTTCTTTAAGCAGGAATTCAAAGGATATTTTGTCAGGGGTGCTATCTTCAGAGCTGATATCTATAGTTACGGTAAGTCAGCTGATTATGTAGCGATAAATCTTCTTAAGAAGATCGACGGAGAATACCTCTGGGGTCCGGGCGAGATAACTCCTGCAATGTGCTCCATGGAAAACTTAAGTGTTGTTCCGAATGTCGAGCGTAAGGACATCGCGATCCTTTCTGTCGGAAACAGTGATGAGATCAACAAGGCATTTGACGGATGTGAGCATCTTCTGATCAAGGATAAGGCTGATTATAAGGCTGACTACAAGGCATTTGTCAGACGCTTTAAGATGTGGTGTGGCAAGATCGAGTATGAACCTGACTTCGAAGCACTTGATATGACTGAGAAAGCCGAGTATACGCTTGTTAAGACATCTCCTGACAACAAGGGAAGGTTCAAGGATCTTCCTGAACATAAGGTCGGATATTTTACTTACTACAATAACGATCTTTTTGATAACGGACCTGTACCGCTTCTTATCGGCCTTCACGGTGGCGGTGATTCATCATTGTATCTTACTTTCGTTGCCGAATGGTGGGAGATCTGTCACAGATACGGCTTCCTTTATGTCTCCATCGAAAACCATATGGACGTTACGGCGACTGAGATAGTTGAGGTTATCGAAGATCTTAAGAAGAAGTATGATATCGACGAAAAGAGGATCTATGCGTCAGGCTTTTCCATGGGAAGCGGAAAGACATGGGATCTTTATCAGGAATACCCGAATGTGTTCGCAGGTCTTGCTCCTTGCAGCGCTCTGTTCCCGATAAAGAATAATCCGTGGGGAATGTCACTTGGCGATCCGAGACTTAATACGACTGTTCCTGTGCCTGTTTTCTATTCAGGCGGAGAAGAGTCTTTCCTTCCTGAGCTTCCGTTCAAGGATGAGACCAGTCTTGACAGGTTTAAGTATGCTGCAGCTACAAATAAGCTTAAGGCAGCTTCTAAGATCGAAGGTCTTGTTTTCGAGGATAAGGATAATTGGAAGGATCATTTCTACGGCGTTCCGGGAGAAAAGGTCGAGAAATACTTTGATGAAACACGCGGAAGCACTCTTACTGTTAACTACTATGAAAGTGAAGACGGTGTTGTAAGGACGGCTTTCGGAAGCGTAAGCGGCCAGAATCACGAGTGCAGACATCATTCCATTGAGACTGCATGGAAATTTATTTCTAAGTTTACGAGGTGATCAGTGTGTTTCGTAAGATGAGAAGATTTAAGCAGGAGATATCCCGCGAGGAATGTGTAGAGGTTTTGAAGACGATCCCGAGAGGCGTGTTATCGCTTATCGGAGATGACGGTTATCCTTATGGTATACCAATGGATTTCTGGTATAACGAGAAAGAGGGTACTGTCTGTTTCCACGGAGCCAAGGAAGGACATAAGATCGATGCGATCAGGTCCTGTGATAAGGCCTGCTTTACGGTTATTGATAATGGTTATCGCGAAGAAGGAAAGTGGGCACTGAATATAAAAAGTGTTATTATATTCGGCAGGATCAAGTTCACTGAGGATGAAGAAAAAAGGGTAGAGATCGGTACTGCACTTTGCAGAAGATTCTCTGACGATAACGAATACCTGGAGCATGAGATCAAGAATGCGCTTCCGAGAGCTTTGTGCTTTGAACTTATTCCTGAACACATGACAGGAAAGTTGGTAAATGAATCTTGAAGAAGATCGTAGATAAACTCGAGAAAGACAGGATATTAAGCGACGAAGAGTTTAAGACACTTCTTACGACTGATGATGAAGAGGTGATCTCTTATCTTCAGGAAAGAGCGAGAGCCGTAAGAGAGAAGGTCTACGGTAAGGATGTCTTCGTAAGAGGCCTTATCGAATTTACGAATTATTGTAAGAACGGGTGTCTGTACTGCGGTATCAATTGTCGCAATACAAAGATCGAACGATATCGCCTTACAAAGGAGCAGATCGTAGAGTGTTCTGATCTCGGTTACTCTCTCGGTTTCCGTACCTTTGTGCTTCAGGGCGGTGAGGATCCGTATTACACGGATGAGATCATAGTTGATATAGTTAAGACCCTTAAAAGTCTTCATCCTGATTGTGCAGTTACCTTATCTATCGGTGAGAAGAGCAGGGAAAGCTATGAGGCGTATTATAACGCCGGTGCCGACAGATATCTTCTCAGACACGAGACCATAACCGATGAGCATTACCGTAAGCTCCATCCGTCAGAGATGAGCCTTGGTAACAGGGTAAGATGTCTTAATGACTTAAAGGATATCGGATATCAGGTCGGCTGCGGATTTATGGTGGGATCGCCATATCAGACACTTGATAACATAGTAAGTGATCTTAAGTTTATCCGTGAATTTGAGCCTGATATGTGCGGCATCGGCCCATTCATTCCTCATGAGGATACGGTCTTCAAGGATGAACCGTCGGGAACCGTGGATATGACTACGAGACTTCTGGCGATAATAAGGCTCCTTTTACCGGATGTATTGTTACCGTCTACAACGGCCCTCGGAACCATCGATCCTCTTGGGAGGGAAAAAGGCCTTAAGGCAGGTGCTAATGTCGTAATGCCGAATCTTTCTCCTACGGATGTAAGAGATAAGTATAAACTCTATGATAACAAGATCTGTACCGGTGATGAGGCTGCGGAATGTATCAAATGCCTTACCGGCCGCGTCAGGCGTTCAGGTTATGAGATCGCAGTGTCGCGCGGCGATCACATAAAAGTAAACAATCTTTGAACACACTTCAATTAGACCCACCAAT
>CAMVBS010000096.1 GCA_947165785.1 uncultured Clostridia bacterium
CGGACTTACATATGCTGAATACCTTATGTCGGTGTTCAAAGAGTTTGGCGGAGTCGATCCGTTGATCATAGGCCGTATACGTCCTTCATATTTTTTGGAGCTTTATAATGTTGAATGTTCCGGATTTAAAGATGAGAACGGTTATATCAATGCTGATGATCCTAAGTTTAAGGCTATGGCTGAATATTGTAAGAATAATGTTGAGGATTATACTTTCCCTCAGAATTTCTACTCTGAAGAACAATTCAATATCTTTAATGAATCTACTAAGCTAAGTCACCACATTACCTGCTTTGAAGAATATCTCGATAAGACTAATTACGGACAGGATACGGTTAAACAGATCGTCGGCTATCCTTCTTATTCGGGTATGGGAGTATCCATCGATATAACGGCTTCATTTGCCATATCTAAGAAATCCGGCAGTAAAGAGGCATGTTGGGAATTCATCAAGTATCTTATCGAGAAAGCAAATGATATCGATTATGTAGGGCAATCGTACCTGAATCAGTCTATTCCGGTAAAGATCGATACTATTCGAGAGCAGTGCCGTGAATTTATTGATGGTTTTAATTCTGATGATAAGCAGAAGTATTCTGTTTATACCAATCTTAAGAAGTGCGATAAGATTGAAGAAAATGCCATTGATGAATATCTGATCTTCTTAAGCGACTGCAACAACGTAATGTACAAAGATCCTTACACTGATAGTATTATCTTCGAAGATATCGATGCATATGTTAACGATGAGATCGAGTATGACGACATGGTAAATGACATCAATATTCGTTGTAAGGAAACCATCGATTCTCATAAAGATTAGTGTATCTATATAATACTTCGGTACAACTGCTTGATTTTCTAAGGTGTTTTGTGCTATCGGCTTTGATATAATCGAAAAAGTCGGTAGGGAGGTGCCTTATGAATTTTGTGGTCTATCTTTGGTATGTCGCATTTTTTGCGCTTATCATAGTCGGAATGAAATTTTACGGTAAGGGAAAATGGAATGATGATGTTATGTCGTTTGATCAGACAAAAGCATATCTTGGTTTTTGTGCCGTTGCCATCGTTCTTCATCATTGTTCTCACAGAACATGCGCCAGCTGGGTTCCTGTTTTTTTACAAAGGCCCGGACTTGGAATGTTCTTAAATGTCGGATATCTGTGCGTTGCAGCATTTTTCTTCTGTTCCGGTTACGGACTTTATAAAAGTGCCAGATCCAAGCCGACATTCATGAACAGGTTTCCTGTAAGATTCATTCCTGTCCTTCTGCCTTATGTCATTACACTGGGCGGATTTCTTGCGCTTAGAAAGAGCAGAAACATACCTATTCAGGTAAGAAACCCGATCAAGATGCCTGATGCAGAGCCGCTTCATCCATACAGCTGGTATATCTTTGCGCTCTTGATCATCTATCTGGCTTTCTATCTTGGGTTCAGGTTTGTTAAGAAAGACTGGTTCGGGATTCTCATTGTTACTATAGCAACTGTCGGCTACTTTGCTTTCTGCATCAAATATCAGTATGGATCATGGTGGTACAATTCAGTACATCTTTTCCTTGTAGGTGTTTTGGTTGCAAAGTTCGAAAAGGGCTTTTTCGAGAGTCTTAAAAAGCTTTATTTCCTTAAGCTCTTGCTGTTTTTGGCAATCACCGTAGTAACATTTGCGATCGGCAATTATGCCTGGGATCTTATGCCTAAGTTCAATATACAGATGACACCGAAGCTTGGTGAGAATATCATGACCATAATCACTGTGGCTCAGATAATCTCGGCACTTACATTTTGTATGTTCACCGTAATGCTCGGAATGAAGATAAAGGTTGGAAATCCGGTATTGAAGTTCCTGGGAAAGATGACATTGGAGCTTTATCTCGTTCACGGCCTTTTTGTCCACATTTTCAGTTATGCTGTCATAAACGATTACGGCAAATCCGTCTGTTACATAAAGAATGTACCTTTGTATGTGCTTGTCGTATTTGTAAGCTCGATCCCTGTGGCGTTCCTTGTCCATCTCATGGACAGTAAGATCGGAAGTATTCTCAAAGGCAGTTCTTCAAGTAAAAAGATTAACAAAACTTAATTGACTATTATCTCTTTATAGTGCTACAATTTAACGAATATTTTTAATAAGAAGGAGGAAAAAACAATGAATAAGCCTATTTTTGAGGGCTCAGCTGTAGCTATCGTTACACCTTTCACGAGTGAAGGAGGTGTGAATTTTAAGAAGCTTGAGCAGCTTGTTGATTTTCACCTCCAGAACGGAACTGATGCAATCGTAGTATGCGGATCAACAGGTGAGGCATCAACAATGCCTGATGACGAGCATATCGATACTATCAAGTGTGTAGTTGATGCTGTTAACCACAGAGTTCCTGTAATCGCAGGAACAGGTTCTAATGATACTGCTCATGGAGCAAGACTTACAAAAAGAGCATGTGAGGTAGGTGTAGATGCAACATTGATCGTTACACCTTACTACAATAAGTGCACGCCTGAGGGACTTTACAGACACTTTAAGGTAATGGCTGAGAGCTCAGATGCTCCTGTTATCCTTTATAACGTCCCTTCAAGAACTAATGTAAACATCTCTCCTGAAGTACTTTACAGACTTGCTGATATCGAGAATATCAAGGCTATCAAGGAATGTAATCTCAGTCAGGTTCCTGAGACTATCAATCTTTGCGGCGACAGATTTGACTTTTATTCCGGTGAAGATGCATTGGTCGTACCATTGCTCTCGCTTGGCGGTAAGGGTGTTATCTCGGTTGTTGCTAATATCCTTCCTGCTAAGATGTCTGAGATGGTTCATGCGTACAAGAACGGAGATCTTAAGAAGGCTGCTGACATCCAGATCGAGATTATCCCTCTTGTAAAGGCAATGTTCTGTGAGGTTAATCCTATCCCTGTTAAGGAAGCAGTTGCATATCTCGGATTTGGCACAGGTGAGTGCAGACTTCCGCTTTGCGGCATGAGTGAAAAGAATAAGAAGTATATGATCGATGTTCTTTCCAAGTACGATCTTTCCCATATCGATGCTTTCCTGAACGGAGGTAAGAACTGATGGTACGCATTTTGATGAATGGCTGCTGTGGCCGTATGGGTCGTGCGATCGCTGAGATCTGCAAAGAAGATCCTGATGCGAAGATCGTTTGCGGAGTAGATGTGAGTGATAATACTGAAGGTTTGGATTTCCCGATCTTTAAATCACCTGCAGATGTTGATGTTGATTTTGACGTTATCATCGACTTTTCTCACTTTTCCGTTATTCCTGCTATCTTTTCTCTTGCTACATGGAAGAGAAAGCCTATAGTTTGCTGTACTACAGGTCTTACAGATGAGGATCTTAAGATCTTGGATGAAGCTTCCAAGACGATCCCTGTATTTAAGTCAGCAAATATGAGCCTTGGCGTTAATGTTATGATCAAACTTTGCCGTATGGCTACTAAACTTCTTTATCCGGGTTGTGATATAGAAGTTGTTGAGGCTCATCATAATCAGAAACTTGACGCTCCTTCGGGAACGGCTCTTATGATCGCCGATTCAATCAAGGATGAGATCGACGGTGATATGCAGTATGTCTATGACAGACAGTCCGTACGTAAGAAGCGCGAGACCACTGAGATCGGAATCAGTTCCATCAGAGGTGGTAATATCGTTGGAGAGCATGAAGCAATGTTTATCTGCGGTGAGGAGATCGTAAAGGTTTCTCATTCTGCTCAGACGAGAAAAGTCTTTGCCAGAGGAGCTGTTGCAGCAGCTAAGTTCGTAATGGGCAAAGAGCACGGACATTATGATATGTCCGATATGATCGATTCAATGACTGGAGGTCTTTAAATGAACTTTTTTAACGTTATCCTTGAGGCAAATGGTAATGTTGACCAGACGTACTCTACCACGCAGATGATCACAACGATCGGTATGATCATTGTCATGGTAGCAATCATGTACTTTGCTGTCATCAGACCTAACAAGAAGAGAGAAAAAGAACTCAAGGAAAAGATGGATAAGCTCCGCGTAGGTGATTCCATCGTTACGATCGGCGGTATCGTCGGCAGAGTTGCTAACATCAAGGATGATGAAGTAACTATCTCTACATCTCTTGCTAATACTCTTATTACTTTCCAAAAGACAGCTATCAGTACTGTAATCAAGCCTGAGGATGAAGCTGCTGCAAAGGATAAGAGTGCTTCAGATAAGGCTAAGGACAAGGAAAAGAAGACGAAGTTCAAGGTCAAGGACGAAGACGAAGAGTAATCTGTTATTATTCGGATACTACAGGGACTGTTTTGCGACAGTCCCTTTTTTGTTATTTAACAAAACATATTTTTGTTTTATAATATAAGAAAAACAAGGACAGGTTTATGGCTTCTAAGATCCCGGAAAGTGTAATTCAAGAGGTGCTCGATAAAGCGGATATCGAATCCGTTGTAGGTAAGTACGTTACATTTACCAAGCGTACCGGATCTAACCTGTTCGGACTTTGCCCGTTCCACTCAGAGAAGACTGCGTCTTTCTCAGTTTCATTAAACAAGGGGATCTATCACTGTTTCGGTTGTAATAAAGGCGGAAACAGTATTGGTTTCATAATGGAGATCGAGCGATTATCCTATCCTGAAGCCGTAAGGTTCCTCGGTAAGGAATATGGTGTAGAGATACCTGAATTCACTTCTGAAGTCGATGACAAAAAGGAACTTAAGAACAGGATCTATGCACTTTTGACAGAGGCTGCAAGATTCTATTATATGAGCTTTAACAGTGACATTGGTAAGGTTGCCAGAGAATATGCTGCCAAGCGTAAACTTGAGGTTTCTACATTAAGGTCATTCGGTATCGGTTTTTCCCCTGATTCCTGGGATGCCCTCTATAAGCATCTGAGTTCGAAGGGCTACACGGATGACGAGATGAGGGGATCCGGTCTTTTTACCGTAAGTTCAAAGACGGGCAAGCTCCTGGATCTTTTCCGTAACAGACTCATGTTTCCTATCTTTGATGCTTTTGGCAAGATCGTTGCTTTCGGCGGTCGAGCTATGGGTGATGAGAAGCCTAAATATATCAATTCTCCTGATTCTGAAGTCTATAAGAAACAGGAGCATCTGTTTGCTTTTAATTTTGCAAAGAAGGCCAGAGACAAACAGCTTATCATCGTTGAAGGTTATATGGATGCGATCGCGATGCATCAGGCAGGTATCAAGAATGCTGTTGCGGCACTCGGAACTGCATTTACTGATCAGCAGCTGAGGCTTGCATCCAAATATGCCGAAGAAGTTGTTTTCTTTTTCGATGCTGATAAGGCAGGTCAAAATGCCGCTTTGCGTTCGATCGAGATGATCCTTAAATATCTGAAGAAATATTCCGGTGTCAAGATAAGGGTCAAGATAGCTTGTGTGCCGTCCGGTAAGGATCCTGATGAGTATATCAAGGAATTCGGAGCTGATATGTTCCGTAACGTCGTAAAGAGCGCAAAGGATGTCGATGATTATCTGTTTGACAGGGCTTATAACGACAGTTTTGAAGATGACAGGCTTCAATTGTCGACATACCAGGATCTGGTCATTAAATACGGTTCATGGATCAGTGATCCGATCAAGCGCTACAGGTTCGCTTCCAATGCTAATCTTTATCTTAAAGCTACTCCTGAGGTACTCGTTGAGCAGATGGAAGAGTTCTCTGATAAGGCTGACGGCAATGAGAAAGCTCAGAATATGAGAACGATCGAGAAGGAACATCAGGAAGAGATACAAAGAAGAAGTCAGAATGTTCAGCCTTCCGAGAGGACCAAAGGAAAAGGCCTTGCTGATGATTTCGTAACGCCGCTTGAGATAGAGGTATTCTGTTATGCCGTGGCGCTTAAGGGAAATCTCGGAGACTCGAGTCTTATTAAACCTACTGATATCATCCGTAAGGGAGATTTTTACGGTGCGAATATGTCTTCCATCGTTGAGTTCTTCCTGTCGCATTTTGTAAAAGGTACAGGTGTTCGTGACGATATACTGATCGAAGAGCTCCGTAAGTATAATCTTAATAACGAGCAGGCTGAATTGGTATACCTTCAGGCCTCCGAGAAGATACCTTTTGATATTGGTGTCAATAAGCTTCGTAATGACTATCTTGTAAGGCTTTACAAACTTCGCCGTGAGATGCTTCTTCAAAAGAAGGTCTATCTTACCAACAGGCTTGATAAGAATTATCCGGGAGATGATAAGGAAAAACTCATTGAATCTCTCAAGAAGATCGAGAATGGTCTTAATTATATTAAGGATCAGGAGGAGAAACTTTGAACGATCAGCTCTCCATCAGACTAAATATGGTCTATAGTGCGATAGATCCTGATAAGGCCAAAAAGGGCAGGGTTATAGATGTTGGTTCTGATCACGGTCTTCTGGCACTCAGATGCCTTAAGGAAGACCTTACTCCGTTTTGTATCTGTACTGACATTCATAAGTTGCCTGCCAAGCGTACTGAAGACTGTCTTAAAGACCACAATATGTCATCGAGATCCGAGGTCTTTTGTACTGACGGACTTGTCGGTGTAGAACTTAAGGCATTTGATACCGTTGTTATGGCGGGTCTTGGCGGCAATACCATCATGAATGTCATAAAAGAGGTTATGACAAGGACTTCTGAGGAGATCCTTCGTAATGT
>CAMVBS010000097.1 GCA_947165785.1 uncultured Clostridia bacterium
GTTGATTTCATCATCGATATCGGCGGTCAGGATATGAAGTGTATGAGGATCAGGAACGGTGTTATTGATTCCATCATGCTTAATGAGGCATGTTCATCCGGATGCGGTTCCTTCATTCAGACATTTGCTCAGACTTTGGAGATGGATGCGCATTCATTCTCCATCGAGGCTTTGAAGGCTGAAAACCCTGTTGATCTCGGTACCAGATGTACGGTATTCATGAACTCCAAGGTTAAGCAGGCTCAGAAGGAAGGTGCTTCAGTTGGAGATATCTCCGCCGGTCTTTCTTACTCTGTCGTACGTAACGCACTTTACAAAGTCATCAAGATAAGAGACACTGAGCAGCTCGGTAAAAACATCGTTGTACAGGGCGGTACATTCCTTAATGATGCTATCTTAAGGTGCTTCGAGCTCGTTTCAAAGCGTGAAGTAATACGTCCTAATGTAGCAGGTCTCATGGGTGCTTTCGGTGCTGCTCTTATCGCAAGCAAGCGTTGTCCGGATAAGGTCTGGAAGTCAGGCCTTCTCGACGAAGATAAGCTCGATCAGTTCTCCATGTCTACTGAAAACGTAAGATGTGAAGGCTGTGCTAACCATTGTAAGCTTACTATCTCAACGTTCTCCAACGGACGTAAGTTCGTTTCCGGTAACAGATGTGAGAAGGGTGAGGGCAAGGTAGAATCCGAGATCAAGGAAAAGCTCCCGAATCTCTTCAAGTATAAGTACGAGAGAACATTCTCATACTATAAGCCGACACCTGAAAAGGACGCAAAGCGCGGTGTTATCGGTATTCCGAGAGCTCTTAACCAGTATGAGAACTATCCGTTCTGGTTTACCGTTCTTACAAAGCTCGGATTCAGTGTAAAGATCTCTGCAAGATCTACACATGCTCTTTTCGAGAGAGGTATGGATACGATCCCATCAGAAAGCGTTTGTTATCCTGCAAAGCTCGTACATGGTCATATCGAAAACCTCATTTCCAGGGGCATTACGACGATCTTCTATCCTGATGTTCCTTATGAGAGAGACGAGAATAATAATTCGGGTAACCACTATAACTGCCCGATCGTATGTTCATATCCTGAAGTAATCAAGAATAACGTTGAAGATCTTAAGGAAAAAGAGATCAGATATCTCAATCCGTTCTTCTCCCTTGATAACATGCATAACACGGCAATGAAGCTCGTTGAGGTCTTCTCATATTGCGGTGTTACAAAGGATGAAGCTATCGCAGCCGTTAAAGCGGGCGAGGAAGAACATAAGAAGTTCAAGCAGGATATCCGTAACAAGGGTCTTGAAGTTATAAAGTATCTCGATGAGAACAACAAAAAGGGTATCGTTCTTGCAGGACGTCCTTATCACTGTGACCCTGAGATCCATCACGGAATACCGGAGATGATCAATTCACTCGGACTTGCAGTACTTACAGAGGACAGCGTTGCTGTTCCGGGTACTCTTGCAAGACCTATAAGAGTAGTCGATCAGTGGATGTACCACTCAAGACTTTATGAAGCAGCTGCTTTCGTTATCACTAAGCCTAATCTTGAACTCGTACAGCTTACGAGCTTCGGATGCGGACTTGATGCCGTTACATCCGATCAGGTTCAGGAGATCCTCGAGTCTTCAGGTAAGCTCTATACGCTCCTTAAGATCGATGAAGTTAGTAACCTCGGTGCTGCAAGGATCAGAATGAGATCATTGGTCGTTGCAATGGATGAGCGTGAAGAAGGCAAGAGAAGCGATTATAACGCTGCCATGGAAAAGGTAAACAAGGTTCAGGATTCTTATCTTCTTAAGAGAGTTGAATTCACTAAGGAAGACAAGAAGACACATACAATCCTTGCTCCTCAGATGGCACCTATCACATTCGATCTTGTAGAAGCTGCATTCCATAACAGCGAATATAAGCTCAAGATCTTGAAGCAGGCTACAAGAGAAGATATCGAATGCGGTCTTAAGTACGTTAATAATGACGCATGTTATCCGTCTATCATCGTTGTAGGTCAGATGATAAATGCCATCGAAAAAGGTGAGATCGATCCGAATAACGTTACACTCGCTATCACTCAGACAGGTGGCGGTTGTCGTGCTACTAACTACGTAGCGTTCCTTAGAAAAGCTCTTAAGGAAGCAGGTTACCCGAATATCCCTGTTATTGCCATGTCAGTTCAGGGCTTTGAGAAGAACAGCGGATTTAATGTAACGCCTAAGCTCTTGCATGATGCCATTAAGGGTCTTGCATTGGGTGACATGATCTCTACAATGCTCTACAGAGTAAGGCCTTATGAGTTGGTACCCGGATCTGCAAATGCTCTTTATTCTTATATCAACAGGATCGGTAGAAAGATGCTCAATAAGAGTGATTTCGAAGATAAGATTTCTCCTCGTTACGATGAGGTAATGCCTAACAGCTATTTCTCCAAGTCTCCTGAAGAAAAAAAGAAGATCAGGGATGTTTTGGCTGATATCGGCGTTGATATGGAAAATCTTCCTACGATCAAGAGCTATAAGAAGTTCATAAGGTTTGCAGTTGAGAAGTTCGATAAGCTTCCGCTTCAGGATATCCCGAGAAAGCCTCGTGTAGGACTTGTCGGAGAGATCCTTGTTAAGTTCCAGCCTGATGCGAACAATAACGCTATCGATGTTATCGAGCAGGAAGGCTGCGAAGGCGTTCTTCCCGGCGTTCTTGACTTCTTCCTCTATTGCTGTCATAACCCGATCTGGTCGGCAGAGAACATCGGCAAGAGCAAGAAGAGTGCGTTTGCTAACCAGCAGATCATCAATTTCCTGGAGCTTTACAGAAAGCCAATAAACGAGGAGTTCAAAAAGACAGGTAAGTTCATGCTTTCAGAGAGGATCGAGGAACTTGCCAAGAAGTCCGCTTCTATCTTAAGCTGCGGTAACTTCTGCGGTGAGGGATGGTTCCTTACAGCTGAGATGATCGAGCTTATCCAGGATGGTGTTCCGAATATCATCTGTGCTCAGCCGTTTGCGTGCCTTCCTAACCACGTAACAGGTAAGGGCATGATCAAGGAACTCCGTCGTCAGTATCCGCAGTCCAATATCATTCCTATCGACTATGATCCGGGTGCATCAGAAGCTAACCAGCTCAACAGGATCAAGCTCATGATCAGTACTGCGCACATTCAGCATCAGAAATTGCTCGAAAAAGGTGAAGTATGAGAAGACTTTTATTAGTTGACGGATATTCAATAATGTACCGTTCGCACTATGCGTATGCGGGAAAGGCTATGCTTACAGCTCCTGACGGAACACCTACAGGTGCCATAAGCGGATTTTTCAATTCGCTCTTCAGTGTTATCGATGAGTATAAGCCTACAAATGTATGCGTGACATTTGATGTTCATGCACCTACGTTCAGACATAAGCTGTCAGCTGATTATAAGGCTACCAGAAAACCTATGCCGGATGAGCTTAAGGCTCAGATGCCGGTACTTAAGAATATTCTTGATCTCATGGGTATCGCCAGGATCGAGAAAGAAACATTTGAAGCAGATGATCTTATCGGAACCATTTCTAAAATCGCATCTTTGAATGGTGATAAGACATTTATCTATAGCGGCGATCACGACGACTTTCAGCTTATAGACGAGAATGTATCCGTCGTCCTTCCGCAGTCCGGAAAGGGTAAGCCGCCGCGTCTTCTCGTGACAAACGAAGTTTTCGAGGAGATGTATGGGATATCTCCTTCGAAGTTTATCTATGTAAAAGCTTTGATGGGAGATAATTCAGATAACATCAAGGGTATCGACAAAGTTGGTGAGAAGACTGCATTTAAGCTTATCCAGGACTATGGAGATATCGACAATATCTATAAGAATCTTGATTCCATCAAGGGTGCTCTTCATAAGAACCTTGAAGGTCAGGAACAGCATCTGGAACTTAGTCTTAAGCTTTGTACTATCGACCGTGACGTAGATATCGATCTTGATCTTGATGATACTGTTCTTAACATTGAGAAGAGTCAGGCTCTTTGTGATGAACTTAACAGGCTTGCTCTTAAGGCAGTCCTTAAAAAGCTCGATATGGGTTCCATGAAAGCTTCCCAGATCGATATAGCTATGAGCGATGAAAAGAAGGATCTGACATCAGAATATGCCCCGAAGATCGAGAATATCTTTAAGGAGGGAGTAGTTGTTACCGATGCTTCTTCTTCCGAGATCGTTAAAGTCTTAAAGGAAGTCTTCGATTCTTTATCTGATGATGATAAAAAACTTCCTTTCTATTCGGTTTCATTCTTTAACGGCGCTCTTTTGGTCGCAGTAAAAGATAAGAAAGAAGTATTCAGATCCGATCTTTCTTCATATGAAGAGATCATTAGATCAGTCAAGGAAAATAGTATAGACAGTCTTCCTGCAAGCTTTGATTATAAGACTTCATCGAAGGTCCTGGTTTCGGCTCCGCGTGATCTTAAGGCTGTTTTTGATACAGAGATCTGCGCTTATGTATTAAATGCCGTATCGGGTAATGATGTCAGTTTCAGAACCGTTTTCGAGAGGACGACAGGGCTTTCTTATCCTATCGAAAACGATGATTCAGTCGGACAGATGTCTTTGTTTGATACGGTGGATACTGATACCAGGCTTTTAAATGCTGCAGGTGAAGCGCTTCTTTATATCTATACGGCTGATGTTCAGGCTAAGCAGATAGAAACTGACGGTCTTAGGACTCTTCTTTACGGCATTGAGTTTCCGCTTATCATTACTTTGGATAAGATCGAGAGGAACGGTATGTATGTTTCAAAGGATGAACTCTTGAGACTTCATGATGACTTCAGGTCAAGGCTTGATGAGATCGAGAAAAAGATCTATGAGCTTACTGGTGAAGAGTTTCTTATAAGTTCTCCAAAGCAGCTTTCGTATGTGCTTTTTGACAAGCTCGGATTAAAGCACGGCAAGAAGGGAAAGACAGGTGTTTATTCTACGAATGCCGAAGTTCTTCAAAGCCTGGTAACAGAGCATCCTGTGATAAGTTATATCCTTGAATACCGTGCACTCAGTAAGCTTGATTCTACTTATGCGACCGGTCTTGTCGATAAGATCGCTGATGACGGAAGGATCAGGACGACATTTACTCAGGCAATGACCAATACCGGAAGGCTCTCGTCAACTGAGCCTAATCTTCAGAACATTCCTGTCAGATCATCAGAGGGTGAGAAGATCAGGAACGCTTTTGAGGCTCCAGAGGGAAAGGTCCTTGTCGATGCGGATTATTCTCAGATCGAGCTCAGGCTTCTTGCAGCAATGAGCGGTGATGAAGTCATGACCGCGGCATTCAAGAACGGTCAGGATATCCACAGAAGCACTGCTGCCGGACTTTTCGGTTGCCCTGAAGAAGAGGTTACGAGTAAGCAGCGTTCTGCCGCTAAGACAGTTAATTTCAGTATCGTATACGGTGTAACCGAGTATGGTCTTTCTCAGGATCTTCATATGTCTTATAACGAAGCCAAGGCTTTGATCGAGTCCTATCGCAGACAATTCCCGAAGGTTACTTCATATCTTGATTCGCTTAAGGCAAAAGGCGAAAGCGACGGATATGTCGAGACTAAGTTTGGAAGAAGAAGATATCTTAATGAACTTAAGTCACAGAACAAGAACCTTAGAGAATTCGGCCTTCGTGCAGCAATGAATACGCCTATCCAGGGAACTGCTGCAGATATCATTAAGATAGCAATGAATAAAGTCTCTGATGCTTTGGAAGCTAAGATCCCTGGCGCTAAGCTTATCATGCAGGTTCATGATGAACTAATCGTTGAATGTGATGAGAAAGACGCTAAGGAATGCGCCAAGCTTTTAAAAGAAGAAATGGAAAACGCCGTTAAGCTTAATGTCCCGCTTGTCGCTGATTGCGGTATCGGAAAGACATGGCTCGAGGCTAAATAGGAGGAAATATGTTTGTACTGGGAGTTACGGGCGGTATAGGAACAGGCAAGAGTACTGTATCCGGAATCCTTAGAGACAGAGGGCTTCTGGTCCTTGATGCTGATCAGATCTCTCGTGACGTAACTGACGTTGGCGGTATTGCCAATGAGGAGATCGCTGAAGTATTCGGTAACCGTTCCATAAGAAACGGCGCTCTTGACCGTAAATATATCTCAACGATCGTCTTTAACGATAAGACAAAGCTCGATCTTCTTTCTGCGATAATCCATAAATACGTTCTTAAGTTTATTGCAGATCAGCTCGAGAAAGAACGTCAGAAGGGAACTAAGTGTGTTGTTCTTGACGTACCGATCCCTGTTGAGAAAGGTTTTGTCGATAAGTGTAATCAGATCTGGGTCGTTACCTGTGATACAGCAGTTAAACTTGTAAGGCTCGTTGACCGCGGCATGACTTTAGATGATGCAAAGCGCAGGATCGCCATGCAGATGACTGATGAGGAATATCTGAACATCGGCGACCACGAGATCAATAATTCAGGCACGCTTGATGAACTTAAGGCGAGGGTGGAAGAGTTGATCTTAAGTCAGCTTCATGAGAGAGGTATAAGGATATGATCGGTAAGATAATAGTCCTTTTCATGCTTGTCCTGTCTATTGTGATGCTCAT
>CAMVBS010000098.1 GCA_947165785.1 uncultured Clostridia bacterium
AATTATCCCAAATAGAAATAGAATAAAAGATATTTGAATTTTGGGAGGATATATATGTTAAGTCAAGATCTCGTATATGATTACGATCAGGCAAGGGTTGAATATTTCCCTAAGTACAACGTTGTTTACATGAAATGGCGCAGTGATGCTCACGGTGATGACTATAAAAAACCGTTCGAGAGTTCCTTACGCCTTCTTAACTTTAACCGGGGGAGCGTTTTTATCCTTGATATGAGCTACAGCTTCGTTGCTCATTCCGAAGACTTATCCTGGGCATTTGAGACATTCCTTTCTGAACTTTCCAAGACGGGATGCAGCCGCGTGATCTTTGTATTCAAGGATATACCTGACGGTGAGAATGATAACATCCGTTGGTATGAAGCAACTTCAAGACGATTTGAAGTAAGAACGGCAGCTACATTTGATCTGGCGGTAAGTCAGCTTTGCAGCATCTGATGATCCGATAATAAAAATGGAGACCTCGGTTATCGAGATCTCCATTATTTTTTGTCTTATTTCTTTTTGCGTTTGATCAGGATCAAAGCAACTGCAGTCGATCCCGCGATAAGTACCACACTTCCTGCAATACCCAATACTATAGGCAGAGTGTTATCGCTGTCAGATGATCTGTTTTTCTTTTTTCTTGATCCCTTCTCATCTTTTGAAGACGATGGCTCTTCCGAATCTTCCGTCTCCTCAGGCTCTTCAGGTTCGATCCTTTCAAATGATGCCAGAAATACTTCATTTTCATGAGTAGGGAACGAATAATCCTCCTCAGTTGTTATGAGTTTGCCGTCTGCATCGTACCAACCGTTGAATACGTATTCGTCCTTATCGTAGTCACAGGATATCTCGAAGGTCTTTCCGGGCTTATTAATCGACTCTCCGCTCAGTGTTATGCCTTCGAGGGATTCATGATCCATGAAATCAACATCGATCTCGTGATATTGCTGCTGGTCGTTATTTCTTACCCATGCAAGGAGTACATCATAGAAGTGACCTCTGACAATATAGTTCAGATTTCCAAGGAACGTAGACATTATGGTGAATTCAGAAAATGCCATTCCGACAGGCGAGAGAGCTCCCGAATCATTTCTGAAGAGCTTTCCGAGAAGCCTTATGAATGACAGGAGACGCTCCTCGTCGATCTTGAATGACGGATCACGAGAAGTGAGGTTTTGCTTAATGTCTTCTATTGTCTTTGGATACAACTGATCCGTATCATAACATTCCGCTATGAAATCCGTAAGGAAACTCGAGATATCAAGGAAGCCTGTATCTGATGATGTGCCCTTGCTGAACGAAAGCTCAAACAGATACATGATACCTGTCTGGTAGTACTTATAATATGTCTCACGGTCCTTTACCGCAGGGATTGCTTCAAGACCGCTCCATGCCCGCTTGTCATTTACCACGTCATATATGGAGTCGTCGCTTATGAATTCGAAGAACTTGTCATAGAACGTCATTACATCGTACTGTGTAGCGCTCTTGCTGGAGAAGATGCTCGTGCTGTCGAGTACATTTGTAAGATCCATCTTGCGGACATAGAAATCTTCGGCAGGGTAGAGCATCTCATCACCGGTAAGGTCCGGATTAGGTATGGAATTGACCTTGGAAGGATCACCGAGTGTTATTACGGTACCGTATTTATGAAATCCCCATTGAGCCGGAGCGGTCCTTTGGATGATATCCATGTCATTTACTATGTTATAGACGCAGGTACAGCCTTCCCATTCATCGATGACACCGTTTGGCGCACTGAAAGTATAAACGTAAAGATCGTTCTGATCCTTGATAAGTCCCGTATCAACTATGCCCTTGGCGGTCATGTAAGATATTGCACCGCCTCTGCTGTAACCGCATATCCAGATCTTCAAAGGCTTGTTCTCGAGCCTTTGATCTTCCACATAGTTTGTTATGAATTCCACTGCTCTCCTGGAATTATTGGAAAATCCCTCATGATTGCCTGAATCTCCGACGTTAAAGTTATCTGCCCATTCAATGCCGTAGTTAACGCCGCGGACATTGAGCATTACAAGAGCAACGTCTTCTCCGTTGATCCTTATGTCTTTGCGGGCAGCGACAAGTCCGATCTTGTCGGAGTGGTCGGTATCCTTGAAACCTTCGTTGAAGGTGATATCCCTGAATCCCAATTCGCCGTAGTATGTTTGGGCGGTCTCTTCATCGCATGACGCAAGACACGAGATAAGTGATATGTCCGCGAGCGGGTTCAGGTATTGATCTGAAGCCTGAGCAAAGTATGAATCACTGTATTTGTATTCGAACTGATATCCCATAACATCGGCAATGCCCTCAGAATATGCATTCAAAGGCTTTGCCGGGATGAGCGACAGGATAAGTGCGATCATTATGATCAGAGCAAATGATGTGTAAGTAAATTTCTTCATAAACGTATTTTATCATTTATGGTCTTATATTAATGTCAGATTTGAAGTAATATTAGTGAATAGTGAGTAAATATTTACGAGGTTATATGACTAAGATCGAATTCACGAAGCCTTCCAAGGATTGGAACGAGGCCCTTCCCATAGGTAACGGCAGGATGGGCGCCATGGTATACGGAGGCGTTTCCACAGAACTTCTTCAGCTTAATAACGACAGCGTCTGGTACGGGTGTCCCAAAGACAGGATAAATCCGTCTGCCAAGGACAGCCTGCCTTTGATCCGTAAGGCTCTGGATGAAGGAAGGATCAGCGATGCTCAGGAGCTTTGCGCTTTTTGTCTTTCGGCTATTCCGGAGACCCAAAGTCACTATGAGCCTTTGGGTAATCTTTATATCCTTTTCGAAGGTGATGAGAGTAATGTAACGGAATACAGGCGTGAGCTTGATCTTCATGATTCGGAGGTCCGGATATCCTACGTTAAGGACGGTATCAGATTCGAGCGCAGTATCATCGCGAGCTACCCGGATAACGTTATTGCGATAAGTCTTAAGAGCAGCGCTCCCCAAAGTCTGTCGTTTCATACACAGCTTTCAAGGGGAAAAATAACCTGGGATCTCGGGCCTTATCAGAAACAGGTCTACCGTCATCCCAATTACAACACTTATGTTGACGACATCATAAATATCGATGATATGACGTATATGACAGCTACTTCAGGCGGAAGAGACGGCATAACGATGGGCTGTGCTATCAAGGTCATATCTCAGGGCGGAATGTTTCAAAGCCTGGGTAACAGTCTTAAGGTCGAGAAGGCCGACAGTGCTCTCATCCTTATCTCATCGACTACGTCTTTTTATGATGATGACATTAAGTCTGCTGTTATGGATACTCTTACGCGTGCTTCTCGAAAAAGTGATCTTTGGGATGCACACCGTAAAGACTATAAGAGCCTTTTTGACAGGACTTCTCTGGAACTTCCGGATGAGGAAGCTGTCAGGCTTTTCGAGTTCGGCAAGTATCTTACGATAAGCGGAAGCCGCAAGGGCAGTCAGCCGCTTAATCTTCAGGGTATCTGGAATAAGGACTTCGATCCTATGTGGGGTTCCAAGTACACGATAAATATCAATGCCGAGATGAACTACTGGCCTTGTGAATCACTTGATCTTCCTGAATGTCATCTTCCGCTATTCGATCTTATAGACAGGATGCGCCCTCGCGGAAATGAGGTTGCATCAAGGATGTACGGCATGAGGGGATTTGTTGCTCATCATAATACCGATATCTGGGCTGATTGTGCTCCTCAGGACGTGTGCCTGAGTTCATCATACTGGATCATGGGAGCAGCCTGGCTCTGCCTTCATATATGGGATCATTATTCCTACACATGTGACGTTGAGTTCTTAAAAGAGAAATTCCCGATCATGCTCGAGGCCTCTCAGTTCCTTCTTGACTATATGACTGAAGAAAACGGTCAGATCATCTTCTATCCTTCGATATCTCCCGAGAACGAATACAGACTTCCAAACGGGGAGAGCGGATGCGTATGTAAAGGCGCCTCCATGGATGATCAGATCGCCTATGAGCTTTTTGACAGATGCATAAGAGCCGAAGAGATACTTAAGACAGGCGATCCGCTGGTATCTGAGATCAGTGAGGCTTTATCCAAGATAAGGAAACCGTCAATAGCTTCAGACGGCTCTGTCATGGAGTGGCACGAGGAATATGAAGAACTTGACCCGGGTCACAGGCATATATCACATCTGTTCGGACTTTTCCCCGGACATACGATAGACAGTGATGAGCTTAAACGTGCGTCAAGGGTAACACTTGATAAAAGGCTGTCTGCAGGCGGAGGACATACCGGCTGGAGCAGGGCATGGATCATAAATATGTATGCCGCGCTCGGGGACGGAGAGAAAGCATATGAACATATAAGGCTCCTGATCGAGAAGTCATTGCTTCCTAATCTTTTTGATGATCATCCGCCTTTCCAGATAGACGGCAATTTCGGTTTGGTATCAGGTATTATCCGAATGCTCGTAGGTGAGACCGGGGAAGAGCTTCCTGCACTTCCTTCAAAGTGGAAAGACGGTGCCCTTAAAGGATTTAAGATCCGTGGCGGTAAAAAGGTCGATCTTGTCTGGAAAGACGGCAAGGTGATCGATAAAAAGATATATTGACGGCAGGTGCCGTTCGGAGGAAATATGAAACGACCTTTGTATGTAACAGATCTCGACGGAACATTGATGCGTTCGGATAAGAGCGTATCTGAAGATTCCGTAAGGATAATTAATCAACTCATATCAGAAGGCATGTGCTTTACTATAGCGACTGCAAGGACCATAAGAAGTGCTTCCAAGATCATAAAGGATATCGATTTCACGGTTCCTGTCATAACACTTAACGGAACGGTCATTGCCGATCCCAAGACCGAGAAGACCGTTGAGGCTGCTTTGTTTTCGGATAATGAGATCAATATCCTTCGAGAGGTCTTGAACGGTCGTGCGGGAAATATGATCGCCAAGGGCTTTTTCGATGACGGGATGCATAAGACTTATCTTGATCATGGTTTTAATCCCGGGTTTGTGACTTACCTTGATGAACATAAGGCTGATAAAAGACTTGTCGGAGTTAAGACCGAAGACGAGTTGTTTGCGGGTGATATATGTTATTTCTCCCTGATCGGACCTAAGGAAGACCTTGAGGATATCTATGAAGAAGTAAAAGACAGTGATACCTGGGAGACGATCTTTCAGAAGGATACATATCTTTCTGATTATTGGCTGGAGATATTTCCGAAGGGTTCCTCCAAGGCGGAAGCGATAATGAAGCTTAAGAAGATGAGCGGGTGTGACGGGATAGTCGTGTTCGGCGACTCCATAAACGACATGTCAGGTTTTAAGATAGCAGATGAATGTTATGCGGTAGCGAATGCATCTGACGATCTTAAGGAGGCTGCTACAGGAGTCATCTTAAGTAATGATGAAGACGCAGTCGCAACCTGGCTTAAAGATAATGCCATCATCGGATAGGTCATTCAGTCGGGAAGTTCTTTCTGTATTCGCGAGGCGAGAGGCCGTACTGACGTTTGAAGACTTCAGTGAGGTAATTAGGTGATGAGAAGCCTGTCTCTTCGGCGATCTCTGTTATGCTCATCTTGCTGCTTTCCAGGAATTCTCCTGCTTTCTGACATCTGAAGCGGAGAAGTTCATCAAAAGGAGAGCCTGAAGTGTACTTCTTGAATATGGTATTGCAAAGTGTCCTGCTGACATTTCCGCTGTTGGCGATGTCATCGAGAGATATCTTCTCGCGATACTGTGTCCTTATGAAGGTAAGCATTGCCTTGAATGATTCCATGTGAGGGTCAGCATTAGAAGATACTTCACTGAACTTAAACAGATCTTCGCAGCTCTCGAGGATGTTTTCCCATATCTTGAAGAACTGAAGAGTAGTCCTGAATTCATCCCCTATATATTTATGCATCTCAAGGCAGTCCTTGAACATTTTCTTTCCTATCTTGCAGTCATCCTTAAAGATGATCGTATCTATATCCTTATTGGTCGTGACGGGAAGTACAGCCTTGCGTTCTACGGCAAGTGAAGAGCAAAGAAGATTAGGGTGATCGATGATTATCGTGTAATAGGCGCGTTCATCCTGTACCGGAGTACTGTAATGGATATTTCCGGAATTGATTATTATCGTCTCTCCGGGATTTACGATATGAAGCTTGCCGTTTACAACATATCCGACAGAACCTTCACGTACAGCGCATATCTCGATATCCTCGTGATAATGAGGGATGTTAGCCCAATATGACTTCCTGTCGATCCAGCCGTTATAGCAGTAGGCAGGAAATCCCGGGATGTCATAATTGACCTGCTC
>CAMVBS010000099.1 GCA_947165785.1 uncultured Clostridia bacterium
CTGCTGGACAGGTGTTGCAACTACTTGCTGGATAGGCTGCTGCTGTACAGGCTTTTGTTCAGGAGAAACTGAAGGAAGAGCTGTTCCGCAATTACAACAAAAGTTCATGTTATCGGCATTTTCACTGCCGCAATTAGGACATGTTTTCATAATTTCCCTCCAAAGAATTAATCAAATAAAATTATAACACAGTAAAAAAGATATCAGTATTCGTCGTAATCGTCATCCCAGATGGAATCAGGATCGTCTTGTGCGCCATCTGTCGGATCGGTCTCATATGTCGCATCTGTTGAGGTCGTTACGTTAGGATCGTAAACATCGCTGCCTTCGGTCGTAGCAGATGTCTCTGAAGTCATTACCGAATCAGGAACGATAACTTCGCCTGTCTCTGTATCAAGCTCAGCGATGGAACCGTCAGGGCAGAGGACACCGACTTCGATATCACCCTTCTGAGCGGAGTATGTAGTACTTAAGTACTCTTCACGCTTTATCTCATTGCCGTTCTTGTCATACCAGACCTTGTAGGACTTGGTATAGTAGTACGGGTGTGGCTTCTTCTTAACGTTTTCTTCGCCTACCGGAAGTTCCGGATTAGCCGTGTACTTAGTTTCAGGAAGTTCTCCTTCATCAACTGTCTCGGCAATGAAGGCAATGTAGGAACCGTCTTCCGGAAGGTGTCCGTAGATCGCTACGGAGACTCTGTAGTTGCTGACGTCATAATATGCCGAAATGGCGACAGGATATCCGGATGTGTTGGTGAACTTAAAGTCCATGTTGCTGTCCCAGTCAACGGTAGCGTCTGTTCCGCGATCGCAATATGTTGCAGGCCACTGGTGAGGATATCTCTCGTTTACCTGAAGATCGGATCTGACGACTGCGTGGAAGAGCATGGAGCTTACCTGACAGATACCTCCGCCCGGAGCATCAACTGATTCACCGCCCATGATGGTAGGTGCCTCATAAAAGCCTGCTTCGACTGTTCTCTTTCCGACTGTTCCGTTAAATGAGAATGTCTCACCCGGTGCAAGGAAAGTGCCGTTGATTATCTTACATGCCTGATTGATATTATGGTTACGGTCGTTGTTGCTGTTGGTATCCGAAGCTTTTGAAGCGATAAGGCCATAACCCTGCAAAACGTCATCGGCAGTCTTGGTTGCCTTGGTCACCGTTGCATCAACTTTTATCGTTCCCTGATATGTACCGTTGTCGAGCAATGCCTTTGTATCAGTGATGGCCTTCTCGATGTCGAGCTTACAGCCGTCTACGGCATCGGTAGCCGTGAACTTACATGTTGAAGCATCAAATCCCGAGACCTTGGCATCAGCAGCCTCCTTATTGAACGGAATCAGAAATGACCTTACAAGTTCGCCGACTCCTTCGGTACTTACAGTATGTTCTGTCGTATAGTTCTTTGGTGTGTTCTTAAGATCCTGAACAGTAGAGAAACACTCTATGAGTTCGCTCTTGGAGGCATCCTCTGCCGGGCGTCCGTAACTGAAAGCCTCGTTGACGACTTCCTCCATATTGTTGTCCATCGGAATGGAACTTAAGTCGAGCGGATATGAAGTTCCGTTAACTTCGTAACTTAAGTCGATCTTCGGTGCGTTGTTCTGGACCTGATCGCTCAGAAGAGTAAGAGCTTCCTGCTTCGTCTTGCCCGAAATATCGATGCCGTCAATGATGATGCCTTCAAAGAACTTGTCTGAACCAAGTTCGTCACGAAGCTCTGCAACAGTCATCTTGGCGCTCGAGCCGTCAGCCATCGTAACGGTAACGCTCCTGTTCTCGGAATTGAAAAGTTTATCTCTCATGAAAAAGCAGGTAAGTCCGACACCTACGACCAGAAAAGCCGCAGCCGTAATGATCCAGACTTTCTTGCTCGGATCAAAGACAAATGCGTTTTCACTATTGGAGACAGGTCTTGCCGGTCTGCTGTTATTTTTTGCTTTTGGTAAATTCTTCTTCATCTTTCCCTCGATATCTCACTTAATTATCTGCCGATTAGAACTTTACTAGAGTTCTTAATAAGATTCAAGATTAATATGTACAGATTTTTAGAGTTTTTCCGAGGTCTTTTCGTGATGTTTTTTTCTCGAAAAAGTGACACCCGTTGATGCACGGTAAGATTTTGATCTGAGCGGGGTATGATATAATCCTTCTATAGGGAAAAGGGCAGTTGCGTTTTGACTATTCGGAGGTCACTATGAAGTTTTTTCGAAAAGGGATATGCCTGTTTTTGACAGTAATAATGGCATTAAGTCTTGCAGGATGCGGCAAAAAGGAACTGTCTCATGAGAAGATGAATGTTCTTGTCGATGAATTTGATTTTGAAGAATACGATGATGTTGAAGATTTTATAATCCACCTTTCACGGTTTACCAGTTTTGAGAACGGATATATCTCGGCGGAAGAAGATGATGCACAGGAACTTTATGACATTGCGATCAATCGTATGCATCAGTACCCGTCATATAACATAGATCAGGCAACGCTCTTTTTTGTAGGTGAGGGTGAGATGGTGTTCGGTTACCTTCTGACCTTTGAGAAGGATAAAAAGGCTGAGAAGTTCTATGACTATTATACCGAAGATGATTTTGAGGACGGAAAGACCGGTGAGAAAGACGGTTATTCCTATGCTATCGATATCGGAGAAGAATCTTCCTCGAAGATCGCTCTTGATGGAGCTTATCTTCAGGGTAACAAGGTGCTTATCCTGAGAGGACTTGTCAAAGATACGGATTTCATCGACGACCTTTTTAAAGAACTTGATCTGATCTCTCCGACTGAGGCGGATCAGGAAGACAAATGATGAGTGACAGTAAGAAGATCTTTTATCATCTGCCGGGACTTTTCGAGTTTTATGAACTTTACAGTCTCTTTTTGCCGCTATACAGGAACCACCCCGAGTATTTTTATGACTGGTGTGAGATAGGCTCCGTATACGGCGCACCGCACGATTGCCTGTGGGGCGGCGGACGTGTGGGATACGGTGAGGCCGATCCCGATAAAGTTGCTTCTCTCATGAGTGAATACGGTATTTCTTCGCGACTTACGTTCAGCAATTCTTTACTTGGAGAAGACGAGCTTAGTGACATTAAGTGTAACCGTTTGTGCAGCCTTTTCGAGAAGAACGGCGGCATCTTAAACGGAGTGATAATTACTTCGGATCTTCTGCTTGACTACATAAAGAAGAATTATCCCGGGTTTTATCTTGTCTCGTCGACTACCAAGGTCATTACGGATCCTGAGGGTCTTAAGAAGGAACTTGACAGGGAAGAATTTAGTTTTGTGGTCCCGGATTTCAGGCTCAATAAGGAATTTGAAATGCTTGATGCCCTTACAGATCCTCAGAAGGCAAAGGTTGAATTTCTGTGTAACGAATGTTGTTATTTCGGCTGCACGGAACGAAGGAAATGCTATGAGAACGTCAGCCGCAAGAGCCTCGGGGAGCCTTGTGAGGATCATGTGTGTATGTCTCCTGATGCAAAGCGCGGCTATCGTTTCTCGGATGCAATGAAAAATCCCGGATTCATCGGTATCGACGATATAAGGGACACTTATCTCAAGATGGGATTTACCAACTTTAAGATCGAGGGCAGAAGTCTTGGAAGTGCCGTTATACTGGAGTTCTTACTCTACTATATGACAAGGCCGGAGTATCAGCTCAAGGTGCGTGAAGAGATCTATCTGGACAGCATGCTCGATCTTTTCTGAGTGGTTTTCTGTCTCGATCAAAAAAGCAACATACGTAAGAAGTATCCGTTTATCGCCGTGGGATGACATTTGCTTTACAAACGCTGACATGTGTGTGCTAAAGCATGTTTTCGTTACTTTTGTTTATATTTAATTAATATATTATATGTTGAATGTTTTTGCGATTAAACCGATAATATAAGAAGTATATGTCAAAATAATCAGACAATCCTGCTGAGGTACGGTTATGCAATCAAGAATTGTCTTTTCAGCCATATTCTTGGCCATGATGCTTGCTTTGACACTATGTGCGGTGAATGCGCGACGTCATTACAAGTCATTGGGCAGAGCGGTAGCATGGCTTGACTTTTCATTCATACCTCCGATCCTCGGCAACAGTATCATCGTAATCTCACAATCAAGGCTTCTGTCGCTTGTCGGCTACTATATCTATTTCATCGGCATGGATCTTGTTGTTTACGGACTTTTACAGTTTACCTGTGCTTACTGCAGCGGAGCCAGTAAGCTTAAGAAGATGACCGTGTGGATAAAATGGATCCTTATATTTGATGCGGTCCAGATCCTTTTTAACCCGTTTACCGGTCATACTTTCGATATAAGACCGATAATCTTTGAAGACGGGATCTACTATGAACTGCTCCCTTATCTCGGACAGGCCTTTCACAGACTCGTTGATTATTCCACGATAGCGCTTGTCCTTGTCGTCTTTATAGTTGCTACAGCAAGAGCATCAAAGATCTACAGGGAAAGATATTCGATAATCCTATTCGCACTCTTAGTCGTTGTTATCTGGGAGACGTTTTATATAATCTCCAAGATCCCGATCGACAGTTCGATGATGGGACTTGGTGCTTTGGGCATACTCATCTATTATTTCTCGATCCACTATAGGCCGCTTCGTCTTCTTGACCGTATGCTCTCGCAGATCGTCTCGAATGAATCTGAGGCGCTCTTTATCTTTACTCCGAGAGGAAAGTGCATCTGGACAAATAAAGAAGGATGCTACCTTGTAGGTGTTAGGGAAGATAACTGTGAGAATGCTCCTGAACTTCTGGAGTGGCTCTTTAATACCAAACTTCGCAGAGGTAACTGGACCGAGCAGTTCGTAACAGGCGGAGGCGATTATATCAAGTATTACCGTCTCGAAAACCGTGAAGTAATCAACTCGAAGAAACAGTATACCGGTTACTATCTGAAGGTCCGTGATGTGACCAAAGAGCAGCTCAAGATCAAGCGTGATATGTATGAGGCAACTCACGATAAGCTTACCGGACTTTATACCAAAGAGTTCCTTTTCAAATCGATCGAAGCTGAACTTAAGCGCCACACGGATGTCGTATATATGCTCGTCTTCGTGAACATCAAGAACTTTAAGATCGTAAATGATATCTTCGGAACCGACTATGGTGATTATGCTCTTAAATGTCTTGCAGACTTTTTAAGGACATCTCTATCCGATAAGTGTCTTTATGGAAGGATCGGCGGAGATAACTTCGGAGTCCTTGTTCCAAAGAGCGAATTCAGGCCTGAAGTCGTCGAGGAGAGACTTTCTCAATTCAGCATCAAGAATGATCAGGCCGAATATCCGTTGCAGGTGCAGATCGGTGTATATGAGAAGGTAAGTGACGATGCAGACGTTACAGAGATGTTTTCGAGAGCAAGACTTTCTCTGTCCAAGATAAGTGATGATTACAATATCCATATCGCATACTATGATGAGAATATGCGAAATGAGATCATCTGGAATCAGGAGATCTCGGCTCAGCTTACAGAGGCTATAAAGAACCGTGACATAAGACCGTACCTTCAGCCAATAGCTGACCGTGACGGAAATATTGTCGGTGCTGAGGCGCTCGTTCGATGGATCCATAAGGAGCACGGATTCCTGGCTCCTTTTAAGTTCATACCTACCTTCGAGAAGAACGGAATGATAACCGAGATCGATAAGTATATGTGGCGCTGTGCCTGTGAGATACTTGCCGAGTGGGAGAAGAAGGGATGGGATCTTTTCATATCCGTTAATATCTCTCCTAAGGACTTCTACTACATGGATGTTCCGAGATACATCAGAGGTCTTATCGAGGAGTATGGCGTTAAGCCGGAAAGGCTTCGTGTTGAGATCACTGAGACTGTCATGATGAATGACGCGGATAAGATCATCGGCATCCTTAATGAGTTCCGAAGACACGGATTCATCGTCGAGATGGATGACTTCGGAAGCGGTTATTCTTCGCTTAACATGCTCAAGGATATGCCGGTAGATGTCATTAAGATCGACATGAAGTTCCTCGGCAAATCCGATGATAAGCAAAGAGCGGATACCATCGTTAAGAGCGTCATAGATCTTTCCAAGGAACTTGGTCTTACTTCACTTACTGAAGGCGTAGAGACACTGAATCAGTACGACGGACTTTCCAAGATGGGATGTATCCTTTTCCAGGGTTATTATTTTTCCAAGCCTCTTCCTGTTAATGAATTTGAAGAGTTATTTGAAAAAGGGAAAGAGAATGTATAATAGATGAGAATTTCTATGA
>CAMVBS010000100.1 GCA_947165785.1 uncultured Clostridia bacterium
CAAATAGAAGAAAATACAGCAAACAGCTGATACTGTTTGACTTTTTATAGGAGATGATAATATGACAAAAGTAGACATTTTTTCCGGCTTCCTCGGAGCAGGAAAGACAACACTCATCAAGAAGCTCTTGAGCGAAGTATATTCCGGTCAGAAGATCGTCCTTATCGAAAACGAGTTCGGCCAGATCGGAATCGACGGCGGTTTTCTTAAGGATTCCGGCATTCAGGTAACCGAGATGAACTCCGGCTGCATCTGCTGCAGTCTCGTAGGCGATTTCGGAAAGGCTCTCGCAGAAGTTATAAGCACATATAACCCTGACAGGATCCTCATTGAACCTTCAGGTGTCGGTAAGCTCTCCGACGTTTATTCTGCCGTTGCAAAGTGCGAAGGAACAGAGATCGCATCAGCTACCACGGTTGCTGACGCTTCCAAGTTCAAGATCTATCTCAAGAACTTCAAGGAATTCTACGAGAACCAGCTCGAGCACGCTTCCACCATCATCCTCTCAAGGACTCAGACAACGAAGCAGTCCAAGATCGATGAGGCAATGGAGCTCATCAGAGGCATCAATAAGACAGCAACAGTCATCACTACTCCTTGGGATCAGCTCTCCGGCGATCAGATCTTCGAGGCCATGACATCTGCCAAGACAGCTGACGCAATGGCTGAGGAACTCCTTCACGAGGAGCACGAGCACCATCACCACGATCACGATCATGACGATGACTGTGATTGCGGCTGCCACGATCACGACCATGACCACGAGCATGAGCACGAGCATCATCACGAGCACGGTGAAGAGTGCACATGCGGCTGTCATGACCACGACCACGAGCACCACCATCATCATCACGCTGACGAAGTATTCGACAGTATCGGATTCGAGACAGCCAAGGCATTCACTATCGAGAAGATCGACGCGGCTTTGGACGAACTCGACGACGATGACAGATTCGGAACCGTCCTTCGTGCCAAGGGTATCGTAAGAGGCGAAGACGGAAACTGGATCCACTTCGACTATGTACCTGGCGAGAAGAACACGAGAACAGGCGCTTCCGATGTTACAGGTAAGCTCTGCATCATCGGTTCAGGCGTTAAGAAGGATGAGATCAAGGCTCTCTTCGAACTCTGATAAAAGAATTAAAGCAAAGATAACGGGCTGCCTCGTAAGGACGAGACAGCCCGCTTTTTGTTATGGAAAACACCACGTTGTTTATGTGCCTGTTTCAGGCTGGTTCACCCAGGATACCGTATCTTTGATGGAATCCTTGATGCTGATGCCTGTCGAAGCACCCATCATTACTTCATCAGTTCCGTCTGTCTCATAGTGAGCCTGGGATGATGTAGTAAATACCGCATAGACGTCCTTAGGATTGGTCTTATGGGTAAGCTTGTAGTAGGCGTCGACGAATTTTGCAACTGACTTCTTAAGGAGCCAGTCAGGGAACATCTTGCCGTCATGCTCGACTCCTGCGGCCTCGCAAACGTCATTCAGGAATTCTACAGTCGACCTGTACTCTCCCGTCAGGATGTAACCTGCACCCATCGTGCCCTTCTCGGCAGCAGCTATTATGCCTGCCGCAACATCTCGTACATCGACAAAAACGTGTCCTCCGTTAACCGGTGCGACCTCTTTATTCAGGTAACTGTTGAGGACCTTGCCGATATCGGAATCCTTCGGTGTGCCCGGGCCGATTATGAAAGTAGGAAGGACAAGCACTGCGTTGTACTTGTTAAGGCTTACCTTCTCCATAATATAAGCAGATGCTTCCGCTTTCGTCTGGGCGTAATCACCTTCTACCAGATTCCTGTTGAAATGGAATTCCTGACCCGATACGTACGGGTCACCCTTAACAGGAAGCGCATAAGCCGAACTCAGGTAAACGAGCCTTCCGATCTTATGTTTGATGCACATGTCCGTGACGTTCACGGCACCCGAAACATTGATCCTCCTCATAAGAAGGTTCTTGCCCTGAGAGATCGAGACCTGTTCCTCGGCGTGTATAAGTGTACACTCTCTCGGATTCTCGACATTAAAGAAGTCCTTCATCGTATCCTTGTGGAAGGTCTCCCCCCTGAAGATCTCGACATCCATGCCGTCAAAGCATGAGCAGTCTACATCCACATCGGCAAGGACTCTTACTTTGTCACCCTGCTCCAAGAGCAGCTTTACAAGATATATTCCAAGCGAACTGGTCGCTCCTGTCAACAAATACTGCTTAGTCATATCCTTTACCTCCCAAAAAGCCTACGAGAGTAGTTCTGCCTTTATTTTGCCTTTTATATCTCGACAAATATGTCATTTTCTGTAAATAAATACTCAATTTCCTTTGCAAATGTTAACTAAGTGTAAAATTTCAACTTTCTTACCCGAAAATATCAATATTTTGTCCTGTTTTTTGTTCTTTTTTCATTTTTTTCGAAAAAGAAGTTGACACTCAAAAAAAGTGGGTATATCCTTACGGCGTATAGCAAAAAGCTGTGACGGAGAAGGTCCGGCATATTCGTAAACACAGAGAGCCGACATTTTGCTGAGAGTCGACATTACGGGTTACCACAAGACTATCGCTCCCGAGCTGACACACCGAATGGTTTTACCGAGTAGACTGTGTCCGAAGGCAGCCGCGTTAAGGCAAGAGGTTTGATTGAACCTATGAGTGGTGAAGGTTATCTTCGCAAATTGAGTGGTACCGCGGTTTATCCGTCTCAATGTCCGATAAAGGACTTTGGGGCGTTTTTTTATACCGAAAAAACTCCTCGACCGCTTAAAGGTTTAAAGAAATGGAGGATCAAAATGGCAAACAACACAAATCTCGAACAGAAGATCAATGAGATCGCGGACAGAATCAAGGGCGTAAGACTCGACATGGGCCTTACAACAGCGGAGATGGCTTCCAAGGTTGAAGTATCCGAAGCTCAGTACATCAGATACGAAGAAGGTGTCGATGACTTCAGCTTCACTTTCGTTTATAAGGTAGCTAATCTCGCAGGAGTAGAGATCAATGATCTTCTTGAAGGTCAGTCCGCTTCCCTCACCGAGTACGAAGTTACAAGAAAGGGCGAAGGACTTCCTATCGCTAGAAGAGCAGGCTTCGAGTACAGAAGACTTTGCAATAACTTCAAGAACAAGCTCTGTGAACCTTTCAGAGTCGTTATCCCTTACTCTGAGGAAGCTTTGAACCCGCCTTACGAGCTCGTAAGCCACGAAGGTCAGGAGCTCAACATCGTCGTAAGAGGAACCCTCAAGGTTCAGGTCGGCGATCATTCCGAGATCTTATACCCGGGTGACAGCATCATCTTCAACAGCAACCAGCCTCATAACGAGTATGCTTTGGGCGGCGAAGACTGCGAATTCTACGCTATCATCCTTAATGCAGAGTACGGAAACGTCAAGGAAGTTCCTTTCAAGACAGAGTATGTAACAAACGCAAAGACAAATACGGATCTTGCAAACCTTAAAGATCCTATCTATAAGAAGTTCGTAGTTGACGAGTTGGATGAGAACGGTCTTTTGAAGAATGTCGAGTTCACTCGTGAAGTAGAGAAGTTCAACTTCGCATTCGACCTCGTAGACGGCATCGCAGACAAGGATCCTGACAAGGTTGCCATGGTCTGGGTTGCAAAGGACGGTGTTACGGATCACAATTATACTTTTGCGGAAATGAAAAAGTATTCCAACATGACTGCAAATTACCTTCAGAGCCTCGGCATCAAGAAGGGCGACCGCGTAATGCTCGTTTTGAAGAGACACTACCAGTTCTGGTTCTCGATGCTCGCTCTCCACAAGATCGGTGCTATCGCGATCCCTGCTACCAACCTTTTGAAGGAGCACGACTTTGACTACAGATATAAGGCAGCAGGCGTTAAGGCTATCCTTTGTACGGCTGACGGCGATGTTGCTGAAGAAGCACAGGCTGCAGCTCTCAACAGCGGTCTTGATATCACTCTCGTAATGGTAAACGGCTGCAGGAACGGCTGGCATGACTTCAACAATGAATTTGTTAACTTCAGTGACGTTTTCGAGAGGACGCCGGAGACACCTTGCGGTTCAGACCCTATGGTAATGTTCTTTACTTCAGGTACTACAGGTTATCCGAAGATCGCTTGTCACTCTTACAAGTATGCACTCGGCCACTATGTTACGGCTAAGTTCTGGCATAACGTTGACCCTAACGGACTTCACTTCACGATCTCCGATACAGGCTGGGGTAAGGCTCTTTGGGGTAAGCTCTACGGACAGTGGCTCTGCGAGGCTCCGACATTTACGTTCGACTTCGATAAGTTCCATGCTAACGAGATCCTTCCTATGTTCGCGAAGTACAATATCACTACATTCTGTGCTCCGCCGACCATGTACAGGTTCCTCGTTAAGGAAGACCTCTCCAATTACGATCTGTCTTCCCTTAAGTATGCAACTGTTGCAGGAGAAGCATTGAACCCTGAGGTATTTAACCAGTTCATGAAGGCAACTGGTATCCGTCTCATGGAAGGCTTCGGTCAGACAGAGACTACACTTGCGATCGCAAACCTTGTAGGATCTTCCATCCGTCTCGGTTCCATGGGTAAGCCGAATCCGTATTACGACATCCACATCCTCGACGAGGACGGCAATGAGTGCAAGCCTGGCGTAACAGGTGAGATCTGTGTCAAGACGAGCAACAAGATCCCTTGCGGATTGTACCTCGGCTACTACAGAGATCAGGCAAAGACAGATGAAGCTTGGCATGACGGTTACTACCATACAGGTGATACGGCTTGGATGGATGAGGAAGGTTACATCTGGTACGTAGGTCGTGTGGACGATGTTATCAAGTCTTCCGGTTACCGTATCGGACCTTTCGAGATCGAAAGCGTCATCATGGAGCTTCCATATGTACTCGAGTGTGCAGTAACGGCTACTCCTGACCCGGAAGGTGTCAGAGGTCAGGTCGTTAAGGCAACCATAGTTCTCGTTCCGGGCAAGGCTACACCTAGTGACGAGCTTAAGAAGGAAGTTCAGCAGTACGTTAAGAAGAACACTGCTCCATATAAATATCCTCGTGTAGTTGAGTTCGTTGAGGAGCTTCCTAAGACGATCAGCGGTAAGATCCGCAGAAATGCGATCAGAGAACAGGAATAAAAACCTTTATTTTTCTTGATTCACAACGAAAACTGTCTTGGATAACAAGGCAGTTTTTTGTATACTTCTTATAATTGTAATAATAGGCAGATTTTTAATGGAGGTATTATATGAAACGAAGATCGTTGATCGCAGTCCCGCTCTTGTGCACCGTTCTTTTGGGCGCATGCATGCCAACACACGATCCGGATTATCTTGAGAAACTGGCCAAGGAGAACGCAGCTAACGCTCGTCCTACTGAATCAACCGAAGAAACCGAAGAATCAAGAAGTGCTTCGGATTCTTCCTACAATCCTAAGATGTTTGCCCAGTCTCCCTGGAAGATCAAGGAAACTCCTATCATAGACAGTAATGGTATCAAGGTCACGGCTATGGATATCATCACTTACAACAATAACGGCTATTACGCAATTGTTTACTGGGTTGAGAACAATACTAATAAGAGCATCTTCATCAATACCGAAGAAGTCTATATCAATTCATTCAAGTACGGATATGAGACCGTAGCCCCTCAGGAGATCCCTTCAAACACCGGTGCTGTTGCATTTACACACCTGTACTTCCCTTATCTTGAGGAATTCAGTATTGAGAATATCGCCACGATTGATGTTAATATCCAGGCACTGAATGTAAATAATTCTCCTGTTGCCGAATCCGGTCTTATATCTTTTAAGACGAACTACATGGATGATGTTCCGACTCCTGATCTTAAGGATGCTGTACTCCTTGCTGATAACAATGTATGCAAAGTCAGCATCAAGTGCTTTGAGACTGATGAATACAATCTCTTCTACTTCTTTGTAGAAAATAAGACAGATCAAATCATACGCGTATGTACTCCTACACTTGATTTCGGCCAAAAGAATCTCCCTGAAGGAATCAATTTCAGTATTCCGGCTAATACATGTGAAGCACGTTGTTTCGACTTTAATAATGCGCTTATCCAGGAAAGTTGTGGTGGACAGCCGATCACAGGCTTCGACGTCTCAGCCGGATACAGACTCAGGAACACTTCTGTTTGTAACTGGATCTCTGATACAGTGCATGTAGAGGTAAATCTTTCTCCTAAGGAGATCAAGGAAGATACGAGTGATGTATTGAGTGAAGACGAGTGATATTCCGAT
>CAMVBS010000101.1 GCA_947165785.1 uncultured Clostridia bacterium
CAAAGAATAAGCAGGCCGCTTTCTATAAAGCAGCCTGCCTGGGTGGGTATGTATGGATAGAGGGATAAGCTTATGTCATACCATCTCTTTTCGATCGATCACCAAAGAACCGATGATAGAGACGACGATAAGAAGTCCTGTAAGCACTGCGGTACTAAATCCGACAAATCCGGCAAGTCCTGTCTTTGTAATTGCTGCAACAACAGCACCCGGGATCATTGCCGCACCTACGATACCGAGATAAGCAAACTGACGCATCATGAGAGCAGGTGTCTTACCAAGGTAATTGAAAAGTGATGCAATGATGTTTGCGATAAATATGCAAACAAGGTCAGCGACAGCGAACATAAAGAATGCCAATACGGCTGTTACAGGCTCGAACGACTTCATAGCAAACAGAAGGATAGCCGAAGAACAGATTCCGCTGATAATGACTTCAGGAATACTTCCTGCAATGCATGCCCAGAGTTTCTTGTATGTCTTCTCCGGAATAAGGAAGAAATACGGCTTGTTATATTCAAGTACTGCTTTTCCGCCCGCAAAGATCATGGAGTCAAAGATAAGGAGCATCATAAGTGTACCGACTGCCGTTCCGACCATGCTTCCGTCACCATTTACAAACTTACTCAGGAACACTGAATAAACAAATGCGATTAGTTTGTAAGCTACAAGAGTCTTATTCAGGAAGAAAAGCTTACTGAAGCGCTTGTTCTCGAGAAGATGCTTATGGAAGAATACCGAAGCGCCAGAACCGCCTGAGAATGAACCGTTCTCAACCTTGATCTTGGAAGTATCAACGGCACTCATATCTTCGATACCGGCTGCTTTTGCGGCGATCTTATCGGCCATCTTCTGAGCAGCAGCGATAGCCTCTTCATAGTAATCGAACTTGATGTTGTTGATAGCGATTATCGTAAGTGCGATAGTAGCAATCAGAAGAACGATACCGAGGATAAGCTTTACTGCTGATGACAGATAGATACCGTCAAAGATCAGCGTTGCCCAACCGCCACAAGGTATTATCTTAAGGAAGATGCTGTTACCGATCGCTTTAATTATCCTCTCGTAACCCAAAGATCTGATAGCTGAGAATGAACCTGCTTCAGTCTTAAGCTGGAAGAGAACTGCTACCGCAAGAAGGATATGAAAGCCCGCAAAAACAGCCTCGATGACCTTCGTTGCCTTCTTCTTGTTGTGAAGAGCCATCGTGATGATCTGTGAGATGACATTTCCGAGTGCACTCATAAAGAATACAGCCAGTACAAAGATAAGAGAATCTATGAAACGGAAATGGAAGATACCCGACAGATAGCTCGACTGCATGGATACAACAAATACCATCAAAGCTGCATTTTTCAGACTGCTGACGATAGGGATTATCAGGTTAAACTTCTTAGTAAACGGTCCTGCGAAGAAGAAATTAACATCCGGATTCGTATACATCAAAACACCCGATACCAGATTCAGGAATGTAAGATCAAACATAAGAAGCGTAAGGATCGACAGTCCTGCTGAAATAAACTCCGGATCGAACGCTTTGTCGTTCATCTCCGTAAATACTCCCGTCAAAGCGAGCATTCCGACGACCATCACTACACCGAGGATCGCAAAGACTACATTGATCTTCTTTTTCAGGAAGTTTTTCCTAGCTACGTAAAGATAAGCCTTAAGCATTACTGGACGCTCTCCTTCCCTGTCTCCGAAGAAGGAACATTGCCCTCCGTAATCTCGAAAAAGAGATCCTGCAAACTCTTCTCATCACTTGATTCAACTCTGTTATGCTTAGTCGCAACGATCTTACCCTTCATCATGATATGAGCTACATCCCAATAATCCTCAACAGTATCGATCATGTGAGTGGAGATGATAACGGTCTTACCCTGGCTCTTAAGTTCACCGAACAAAGCCTTGAGTTCCTTGATGGCATGCGGATCAAGACCGACCATCGGCTCGTCGAAGATAACGACCTTAGGATCATGCATCAATGCACAACAGATCGATACCTTCTGCTGCATACCTTTGGAAAGTTCCTTACCGAGTTTCTTTGTCTTATCTGTAAGTTCGAATCTCTCGATGAGAGAATTCAATAAAGTTTCATCAGACGTTTTATATGCCCTTCTTATAAACTCGAAGTGCTCTTCAATAGTTAAAAGATCATAAAGTGCCGGGATCTCAGGAACGAAACCGAGAAGTCTTTTTGCCTCGATCGATCTGTTGTCATAACCACAGATGGAGATATCTCCTGAATATCTCAAAAGTCCTGCAACGGACTTGATGATCGTAGATTTACCGGCACCGTTTGGTCCCAGCAGGATCCCGATCTGGCCATCACCTACTTCAAATGACAGATTATCATTTGCCAGATATTTTCCGTACTTCTTTGTGACGTTCTTAACAGTTAACATATATTGTCCTCCTGAATTTTCTGAAGTCATTTTATGGAAGAAATATAAAAAGAACGTCTATAAATGTTTAAGAAAGGTTAAAGATATTACTTTACGATCTCATCGGAATCCATCATAACGGTAAACGGACCGTCATTTAAAAGCTCCACCTTCATGTCTGCACCAAAGCTTCCGTGCTGTGTCTCAAAGCCCATATCCTTAAGTCTTTTAAGTACATATTCATAAAGTTCGTTTGCCATGTCAGGTGCGCCTGCGCGAACGAAAGAAGGTCGGTTTCCTCTTCTCATATCTGCGTACAAGGTAAACTGCGAGATAACAAGAAAACTTCCTCCGACATCAGCAACAGAAAGATTGGTCTTCCCGTCCTGATCCTCAAATATCCTGAGTCTTGAAAGTTTATCAGTAAGCTTATCTGCGATCTGTTCTGTATCATCATCTCTAACACCGACAAATACCAGAAGACCTTTTTCGATACTTCCGATGACCTCACCGTCAACACTTACACTCGCATTTTTTACTCTCTGAACCAAAAATCTCATACTGACCTCTCACTTGATATCTATTATTACAACTTCATTGGGAACGGTATTTTTAAACGGAGCCTGTCCGCTCGATGCTCCGGAACTCGTGATCGAATACATATCTTTTATTTTTTTTATTCCGTATATATTGTCATTTTTTCCCGTAAAGATCTTATATACGAGCGTAACCGGGAATATCTGTCCTCCGTGTGTATGACCGCTCAGTACAAGGCTTACCTTCACATCTTTAAAATCGGCAAGACTGTCGAGGTTTATGGGTCTGTGGTCAAGAACGATGAGTTTTCGATCGGTATGAAGAAGATCCGAACGCTCGAGTATCTTCTTTATAGGGATTCTCTTGGTATGAGCAGAATTCGAGAACCACTCATCATATCGTCCGAGAAGGATATAATCATCGCCTATGGCACAGGCCTTGTCAGCCAGGACAGTGATATCATTCGCCGCCATCTCCTGTTCAAGTTTTCTGTAAGCATCTTTGACACCGTTATTCTCACCCCAGTGACCATCATGGTTTCCCGGCGCATAGAACGTACCGTAAGTAGACTTAAGCTCCGATAATATCTTACACGTTTCTTTCATATCCGAAAGCGTAGTATTCTCATCCACAAGATCTCCGGTGATAACCACAACATCAGGCTCATTCCGGTTTATCATCTCAACACACTTCTTAAGATCATCCGTATCGAAAAAACTGTCCATATGCGTATCGGAGATCTGGGCGATCCTCAGATCGGAACCGAGATCAAGTTCATATCTCGTCGTTACAAGACCATGAGCAACGATAAACGCATGAGTAAAATAAATGACAGTCAAAACGATCGACAGGATAAGCGGGACAAAGCGGTTTATTCTTTTACCTGCCAAGTATCTGATAAGTTCAAACCCGAACAGGAGCGCACCCCAGACCATAAGGATCATGGCACCTGCCACATCACTTAAAAAAGACATGATCAAAGCGGCAAGCACCGTAATGCCGCCGCTTATAACGATCTGTTTTATCTGTCCTCTGAAAGTACAAAATGCGAATATAAGAATGATCTCAATAGTCGCGCCTGCTGATAGAGCAATAAACAATAATTACATTCCTCCGGATCGGATTATTCATTAAAATACGGAATGTTCGACTCCAGATCTTCGATCACATCGTCTCTTGTCATTTTACCCTCGGCGTATTGCATTGCATCGTAGATCAATATACTTTCGCATTCGTCAGTATAACTTGTAACGATCATGCCATAGGCATTATCGTTGGCATCTGCAATATACGGGAACATATCCTGATAACCCAAAACCTCGGGACAAGCCGAAACATTTCTAAGGACCACCGATGAAGGAACAGCATCCTGTACTCCAAAAGCTCCGATCGCTCTCAGATACTGATAACCCTCTTCAGAAGTATCAAGTGTTGCCCAATTAATAAGATCGGCTATTACCTGCTTTTTTTCTTCTGATCCTTGCAAACCACGCTGGGAAGCCATTAACCATGTAGCTCCCCAGATAAAGTCTTCCGGAGAATCCGTTACTTTCCAATCGCCCTTCGAATTGTTGGCATTCACGCTCAAGGTATAATTGATCAACCAGGCAGGACCAAAGAATGAGAACACTTTTCTTTCACCTTGACCATCCATATCAGCGTACCATGCTTCAGTCCATTGAGTGGTGAGATTACTGTAATCATTATCCTTGATCATTTTTGCTATATCGAGATATCCGAGTCTTTCTTCAGAAACAGCCGGTTTTCCGTCAACACACCAGCCCTCTGCGTTACTATACATCGGTTTATAGATATCGAACGGAGAAGATACCATAGCATAACCTTTATCTGATACCTGTTCGGCACATTCCCAGTACTTGTCCCAAGAACCCGAACCGCCGCCGACAAGTTCACTGATCTCCTCAGGATCATCGGTTCCGAAGACCTCCAAAGCTATGCTCGAGCTGTAGATCATTACTCCGGCAGTGCTCTGATAAGTAAGACCGACTATCTCACCATCAGAATCCCTTGTTGCTAACTCATAAGTATACGGAGCTATCTCTGCTTCCTCGAGTTCTTTATGTATATCGTGACCAAACAGATCACTATACGATGCGGCATATTGAGACAATGAGCCGTCAATATACTTCATCGAATGCGATATATCTACCATGTATATATCAGGATAGTTGTCAAATGTATTACTTGAAAGAGCTGACGACAAAACATCATCATATACATATGATTCAGTAAGAGTATAGTCAAAGGTGTAACCGATATCCGGATGAGTACTTAAATAGTAATCACACATATCGACAACTTCTTGAGTCGATGCGTAGATATTAATGACATTTTCATCCGATACAGTAGTAACTGACGGTTCCGTTTCAGTAGCTGTCGTCGAGTCCGTTTCAATAACTATCACAGGTTCGGTTTCTTTAACTTCGTCATTAGATTTCTCCTTGACCCTTACCTCGATATCTGAAGGATCCTTCTTTTTGGCAGCACATCCGGCAACAGAACCGAATGCCATCACAAGAGCCATTGAACACGTCATTAACTTCATTATCATTGATCTTTTCATGGATTCTCTCCCCCCACGATTTCCATTGGTTGAATATAAAAATCTTATTACATTATACTTCTATTTTCATGTATGTGGGCAAAAAAAATCTGTCACGAAACGTGACAGACATCGTCAAAAAAACAACTCCTGAACCGTTACCTCATAAAACTCGGCAAGGCGGACCTTAACTTGATCTCTCGGCACTCTCTTATCCGTCTCATACATCGACAGAGCTGATATGCTGATGCCTAGTGCTTCAGCGACTTCGCGCTGCGAACGTCCTGCGCGCAGACGCACCAATTTGGAGCCGATTGAACTTCCTTTCTCGGTCATAAGGTCCTCCTTATCTATCACGTATCGTGATTGCACTTGTATTATACTTAATAACCCCAGTGTCGACAAGGTAATT
>CAMVBS010000102.1 GCA_947165785.1 uncultured Clostridia bacterium
GCATCCGGCTGTACGGTCGAGGGAAGAGATATAAATGAACTCAGAGATGAGATGGTACAAAAGGCCATCGAATCGTTAAAGGACTGATATGAACTTCGAAGAACAGAACGGATTGATCCTTCTTGATAAGAGTCAGGGAATGACATCTTTTTCCTGCGACGGACTTATCAAGAAGTTGCTTCATACCAAAAAGGTCGGTCACCTCGGAACGCTTGATCCGTTCGCGACCGGTCTTCTTCCTTTGTGTGTCGGAAAAGGCCTTCGATATGTAAGGTTTGCCGACGGTTTTGACAAGGCATACAGGTGTACTGCGGTCTTTGGGAAGAAAACAGATACCATGGATATCGAAGGTGAGGTCATAGGCGGCAGGCTTCCTAATTCAGAGGAACTCGTCGAACTTCAAAACAGTGACTTCGAATCCATTAGAGCCGCATTTGATGAGATAAGTAAGATCACCTCGCAGGTCCCGCCGAAGTTTTCTGCCAAGAAGATCAACGGCAAGAAAGCATACGAGCTTGCAAGGGAAGGCAAAGAAGTCGAGCTTAAGCCTGTTCCCGTAGAGATCAGGAAACTTTCTGTCATATCCATCGACATCATCGAAAACATGATAGAAGTCATTTTTGAAGTGAGCTGTTCCAAGGGTACTTATATCAGGTCCTTGTGCGACAGTGTCGGAGACATGACAGGCTTTGGTGCATATGCGAAAACCTTAAGAAGGATCGCTAGCGGTCCGTTCCTTGAAGCTGACTCATATACTTTTGAAACTATCGAAAAGATGGCGAACGAAGGAGATTATTCATTTATCCGTGATGCTTCGTCGATCATCGTTGAGATGCCTTCCATCGAACTTAACAATAAGGAAGCAGCTGACATAAAGCTCGGACGTAAGATCAGTGCCGAGAGGTTTTCGAGCGATATGGATGATGGACTTCATCGTGCCATGCACGAAGGCAAGGTCATTGCCGTTGTATATAAGGCTGACGAGAAGGGAAGAAGCATTATCAGGATCGAGAGGATGCTCGCATGACAGATCTTATTGAGATTACAAAGTTCTGTCAAACTGATCCTTCCAAAGGAAGAGTGATAGCTCTCGGATTTTTCGACGGTGTTCATCTCGGTCACAGGAAGATAATCAGTAAGACCGTTGAGATCGCGAAGAAGATGGAACTTACTTCAACTGTATTGACGTTCGAGAATTTTAAGCTCAAGGATGACAGCGTACTGACTGATATCAATGAGCGAAAGGAACTTTTCAGAAAGCTTGGCGTTGATCAGGTCGTTAGCATCGACTTTGAAGATGTAAGAGAGGTTTCAGCCCGAAGCTTTATTAAGGATCTTCTTCTTTCATCATTGAATGCCAAAGTCCTCGTTGCGGGAACCGATTATACGTTCGGCAAAGGAGCTGAGGGAAATATCGATCTTCTTAAGGAAAGTTCCTGTCCGGATTTATTTATCCTGGAAGTAGTTCCGGATGTGATCGTCGATGGTCAGAAATGTTCTTCTTCCTTAATAAGGAAACTTCTTTTGGAAGGAAAGACCGATAAAGCCAACATCCTTCTCGGAGATGAGCGTTTTTCTTATTCGGGTACGATAGTGAAAGGAAAGATGCTCGGAAGGACTTTGGGATTTCCGACTGCAAACCTTCCCGTTTCACCTGATAAGTTCAAGGCGAAGTTCGGTGTCTACATGACCCTCACGACAATAGAAGGCAGACGGTATAAGTCCGTATCAAATCTCGGTCTTCGCCCGACTGTCGAAGATTCTGATAACGTTAACATCGAGACGTACATCTACGGTCTTGAAGATCCCGGCAATGAAGAACTGTACGGTAAGGATATCAAGGTCGAGCTAATGTCTTTTATCAGGGAAGAGAAGAGATTCGCATCTGTTGAAGATCTCCGGCTGCAGGTGGAATCCGATAAAGAAAAAGTGGCGAATTTGTGGGAAATGTATAATATCTGAAGATATATAATATGCTGATGATAAAATAACTAAGGTATAAAGGAAAGTAGGAACAATCATATGGACAAGACTGAAGTTAGTTTTCCGGGACTCGGAATACACATGAATGTTGACAGTGTCGCATTCTCCGTGTTCGGAATAGACATATACTGGTATGGAATAATCATAGCGCTCGGCATAGTTTTATGTGTCGGTCTGTCGATGTATCACTGTAAGAATAAGATCCACAAGTTCTCGACGGATCTTGTAGCTGACGTTATCCTCGTTGCACTTCCTGCAGCGATCATCGGTGCGAGAGTTTATTATGTCGCATTCGAGTGGGACAACTACAAGGGCGATCTTAAAAAGATCCTCGATACTCGTTCAGGCGGCCTTGCCGTATACGGCGGTGTCATAGCAGCATTCCTTGCGATCTTCATCATGTGCAAGATCCGTAAGATCCCGTTCTCGGCTATCCTCGATTACGGTATCCCTTATCTTCCGTTGGGTCAGGCTATTGGCCGCTGGGGCAACTTCTTTAACCAGGAAGCCTTCGGAACGACAACTACTCTTCCTTGGGGTATGACAAGTGATAAGGTAGTCGATTACTTAAGAACGAACTGCAAGGATCTTGATCCTACAATGCCTGTTCATCCGACATTCCTTTATGAGTCGCTTGTTAACTTTGCGCTGTTCTTTGTCCTTCTTGTAGTACGTAAGAAGTCCAAGCACAGCTACGAACCTACATGCGTATATCTCGTTGTATACGGAATCGCGAGATTCTTTATCGAAGGCCTTCGTACAGATTCCCTGTTCCTCGGCAATACCGCGATCAGATCATCACAGCTTCTTTCTTTTATCCTTGTCGTAGTTGGACTTGTCTATATCTTCATCGCGAACGTTAAGGATATCCCTAGGGCATATATCCCTGAAAGATTCCTTGTTCCTAAGGGAACAGCACAGGTTTCAGAGAATGTATCCGAAGCTGAAGTTCCTTCTGATGAGACTTCTGACGGCAACACGGAGACTGAAGAAAAGTCTGATGAGGTTACCGAGCCTGAGACAGAATCCGTACAAGAACAGGAAAGTAGCGACGATAATAACTGACCATGGATAAGAGCAAATCAGGAATCGAGAGACTTCGTAATAACAACTATCTTCGAACGATAGATTATTATCTTATCGTTCCTGTTTTCATGCTCACCGTGATCGGTATCTTTGTCCTTAGTAAAGTTTTGTCCTCCGGTTATGAGGACTATCCTCATAATCTTTATAAGCAGATCTTTGCTGCGGGCATGGGACTTGCAATAACACTTATCATCTGTCTTCTTGATACGCACTTCATGAAACTGGTCGGCTGGGCAATATACGGTGCGGCACTGTTTCTTTTGATACTCGTTCCGATAGACGGATTTTCGATGGAAAGTACCTGGGGTGCTGACTCCTGGTTAAGTCTTCCGGGACTTGGAATGTTCCAGCCTTCCGAGCTTGCCAAGATCGGACTTGTAATGGTCTCGTCTTATGTTTTCGAGAAGATGGGGGAGAAGGAGATAAGCCTTCTCAAAGGTTTCGGCCTTATCGCACTCATCTATTCTCTGCCGCTTTTGCTTATCCTGAAGCAGCCTGACTTCGGTACGGCGATGGTTATAATCTTCTCGTTCGTATGTATCCTTTTCGTATGGGGAGTTAAGTACAGATACTTCCTTTTGGCTATCTCGGCAGCGATAGTTATCGGTATTCCTTTCATGTGGAATTTCTATCTCGAACCGTATCAGAAAAAGAGGATCCTCTCCGTTGTTTTCGAGGGAACGGATATCAAATCCGAGTATAACCTCGTGCAGTCCAAAGCAGCGATCGCATCCGGCGGTCTTGCAGGTAACCATACGGGAGTCATCGTCCGAGTGCCTGTTAAGGAGTCTGACTTCATCTTCTCAGCCGTATCAGAGCACCTTGGATTTATCGGAACGACGGCAGTTATCCTTCTTGCATTCTTCTTCCTTTGCAGGGCGATCTATGTAGCAGCCAGATCCAATCGTAAGTCATACTCCTACATAATCATCGGTCTTGTAGGTGCATTCGCATTCCATTTTATCGAAAACATGGGTATGTCCGTAGGTCTTCTTCCTGTTACGGGTATTCCGCTTCCGTTCATAAGTCTTGGCGGAACGTCGATGATGATCAACTACATATCTTTCGGAATAATCCTAAATATCTCAATGGATCGTAAGATATCCAACTAGTCCCTTTAAAATGAATAAAACTCTTTCTCAGGAATTAATTTACATTCAGTATTGAATATTATATAGTAGTGTGCTATATTCAGTACTATAAACCAAATGGTAGCTGGGAGGTACATATGAACATACAGTTCAAGAAAGGCGTTTTGGATATGTGCGTACTGGCCATGCTCCGTGATAAGGACAGCTACGGATATGATATAGCCGACTCCCTGTCACGTAAGATCAAGCTCGCAGACGGAACAGTTTATCCGATCCTTCGTAAGCTCGCATCAGACGGACTTGTCAACACATATCTCATGGAATCACAGAACGGCCCGCCGCGTAAGTATTATCACCTTACGGATGAAGGGAAGAAGGTATTGGAGGAGTACATCACTGATTGGCAGGAGTTCAATAAGGTGGTAGCAGGAATTATCGGAGGACATGAAAGTGAATAAGAAAGAATATCTTGAGTTATTGGGTAAGGAACTCGGGGCTTTGCCATATAACGATGTAAAAGAGATAACTGATGAGATCGAATCGCATTTTGTTGCTGCAATGGCAGAGGGGAAGACGGAAGAACAGATCTCTGACGAACTCGGCGATGTACATGAACTTGCCAAGTCATACATTGAATGTACCCCGTATAAGCTTCCACAGGTTCTTAAGGATAAAGCACCTAAGAGCAAGAGTTCAGTCTGGGCTAAGGTGTTCTCGGTATTCCTTTGTATACTCGCAGTGCCGATCACGGCGTGCTGGGTATCTTTTGATATAAGCCTGGTGGCTCAGATCATCATAAGGAGCGGTGTGTTTGTATTCAGGATCGGCAAGTATTCCGAATGGGGTATATATAAGTTCTCCAATCTCATGAATCAGATAGGTTCGTGTTTTTATGTGATCTTCCTCGGCTGCCTTCTCTACTTCGGAATCCGTCTTTTGATCTTTGCAGGCAAAAAGTTCATAAGACTTAACAGAAGACTTTGGACAAGGGGGTTCTGATCTATGAAAAAAAGAGATGCAGTAATTCTTATAATCGGAATAGTCGCTTTGTTCTTAGCGATCATCTTCAGGGGTATTGCCGGTGTATCAGCCATCGATACGTTTGGAAAGAACGGCGGATGGAATGATATAAAGGAATGGTTTAAAGATACAGGCAAAGACGTTAAGAATATCGTGGTCGCGGATGACAGTGATAAGGTCGTTATCGATAATTCGGGGATCCATGTATCAGACGGGGATTCAAAGGTCATAATCGACAGTAACGGTTTGAATGTCGGATCTGATGACAGCGGGGTAACGATAGATTCTAACGGGATCTCGATCAAGGACGATGATGACAAGGTAGTATTGGATAAGAACGGGATCCACGTTGAAGATGAGAAGGATTCTGTTGATATCACAACAACTTCCGAGACAACTGAAGGATAAGATATCCGGATAGATACATAGATGAAAATGGCCCTCCAGGTTCCCCCTGAGGGCTGTTTTTTATGCCTGGAAACTCCTTTTTGAAGGGAAGATTACAAACATCATCTAATGTTACAGAAATATTAAACTTTTTTTGTATTTTCTC
>CAMVBS010000103.1 GCA_947165785.1 uncultured Clostridia bacterium
GGATGATAAAGAAGACAAAGAAACTGATGATGGTGAAGCTGAGATCACCATTGAAGTTGACAGTACCACAACAGAAGAAACCGAAGAAACAACGGAAGAAACTTCCGAGGAGACCGATCCGGAGCCGACACCAACACCTAAGCCGGCACCTGTTGCTGATATCATAAGTAATGATGGAAGTCAGTATGAGATCATAATGCAGAAGATAGATGAGATCGAGGAGCAAACCCCGGGCAGTACATATCTGATCACCCGTTCATGGGGATCGGACATGCATTGGGTATTGTCGTCTTTCGAAGATGAGAAGTATCACGAATATGTTATTTCTAACGGCGTGATCGTTGAGACAGATGATCATTTATATATTCCTGAGAAAATGCAATTAAGATCATATGATTACGATGCTGTATCAAATGTCCCGTTCCTTTTTGATATGAACGAAAGTATGTTGATTAATTTCGTTTCCGGTGAACCGCTTAAGAACGAGGTCGTTGACGGTACATTTGCAAGTACGATATACGGTGTGTCCGATGATCTTAAGTATGCATATATCTCATACGGAAACTATGTTGAATTTGATGAATCTTATGTAAGCTCGCTTCAAACAGGCGATGTTGTCGAGATCCCGCTTCTTGGAGAATCAACTGTTATAGAGGTAACAGATGACTATATCGAACTTGATAATAATATGACTATCAGAAAGCAGGGGCTTTGTGATACTTATGATGATGACATGTGGTATCTGGCTGAAAATGACTTTGCTTTTGTATGTCTTACGTATCTGGCTGTCATAGAGATCGCTGATGATTGTAAAGTTATTGAAGGCGAGAATTATGGTTTTAATGAGTACACTGAAGATGAGCTTTCACAATATTCCGGAAAGGGCCTTGCCGATACTTATTATGCGACAAAGCTGCCCGGGGACGCTGACGGCCTCGAACTTCCGGTGTTAGATAATAACGGTTGGTATAGTTGTTCCGAAAAAAGCAGCTGTGTAACCCAGATAAAGATCAGCGGAGGCAAGATTACCGAGATGCATATCGAGTATCCGTATGGTATATAAAAAAGGAGCAGAGATATGAAAAGCTACGCTATGGGACATCCCTTAAATAAGCTTATCCATGGCTGTGATTATAATCCTGATCAGTGGCTGGACAGGCCGGATATATTAAGCAAAGATATCGAGTATATGAAAAAGGCCGGCATCAATGAGGCAACCTTGGGAGTGTTCTCGTGGTCAGCTTATGAGCCGGTTGAAGGAGAGTTCCATTTTGAGTGGCTTATCGAAGTGATGGATCGTCTTTATGAGAACGGAATAAGTACGATCCTTGCTACTCCGTCAGGTGCAAGGCCTGTATGGATGGACCATAAGTATCCTGAGGTAATGAGAGTTGACACGATGGGGCACAGGAACCGCCATGGTTTCAGGCATAATCACTGTCTGTCTTCAGAACTTTTCAGAGATAAGGTAAGGATCATCGACAGCAAGCTCGCGAAGATCGCAGGCGATCACCCGGGACTTATCGCATGGCATATCTCCAACGAGTTCGGAGGCGAATGTTTCTGCGACCTTTGCAAAGAGAAGTTCAGGGATTACCTAAGGAAGCGTTTCCATAATGACATAGACGAACTTAACCGTGAATGGTGGAGTTCCTTCTGGAGTGCAAGTTATAACGATTTCTCTGACATAGAGCCTCCGTACCATAACGGTCAGAATGCTCTTATGGCACTAAAGCTCGAATGGCACAGGTTTACTACGTATAACTACGCTGATTATATCTCCGTTGAGATCGATGCAATAAAGGAGGCATCGCTTAAAAAGGATGTTCCCATCACGACAAATCTCATGCAGAGGTTTTATGATATCGACTACAGGGAACTGTCTAAGAGGATCGATTTTATCTCGTGGGACAGCTATCCGAAGTTCCATAATGATTATGAAACCTACGAAGATACCATGGGAGAATCCGCATTTGATCATGCGCTTTTAAGGTGTCTTAAGAAGGATAAGCCTTTCTTCCTGATGGAAAGTGCTCCTGCCCATGTTAACTGGATGGACTATAACAAATTAAAGCGTCCTCACGTCCATGATCAGTTCTCCTGTCAGACTGTTGCCTGCGGATCTGATTCGATTCAGTATTTCCAGTGGAGAAGGTCAAGAGGTGGTGCGGAACAGTTCCACGGCGCCGTTATGGATCATAGCGGATCAACTGATACAAGGGTCTTTAAGGATGTTGCTCATACGGGTGAAGTCTTAAAAAAGATCGCTCAGATCGAAGGCTCTGTCAAAAAGAATGAAGCGGCAGTCATCTTCGAGTGGGATTGCTGGTGGTCTATCGACGTATCCGGAGGTTTCAGCAGAAATACTAAGAAGTATGACATCACGTGCATGGATCATTTTAAGAGCCTGATGCCCTTCGGCGTTGAGGCTGACGTGATCTCGGTTAATGATGATTTTAGTGATTATAAGCTCATCATCGCACCGATGCTTTTCCTCATAAGACCTGAGACTATCGAGAAGATGAAGGATTATGTATCAAACGGCGGTATCCTTCTTGCAACATATATGACAGGTTATGTTAACGAGAATTCCCTTTGCTATGAAGGGGGATTTCCTGGTAATGGTCTTAAGGATCTTTTCGGTATCATAAACGATGAGATCGATACTCTCTATCCGTCAGACAGGAACGGTATCAGCATGAACGGGGAGACCTTGACGGTTAAGGATTATGCCGAGCTTTTAAGGCTTATCGATGCTGAAGCAATAGGAACCTACATTGATGATTTCTATAAGGACATGCCTGCCATAACCTGTAAGAAGTATGGTAAGGGAAAGGCTTATTATCAGGCTGCAAGGATCGTTAATGAGGATATGGGTAAACTTGTTCGCCTCCTCCTTAGCGATGCGGGGATCAATACAAAGGATCTTCCTTCCGGAATAGAATACCATGCAAGGTTTACTGACGACTGTACCTATGAGTTTTACTTCAATGTGGGCGAGGCTCCTGCTGAAGTTACGGGACTTAAAGGAACCGACATTCTAAACGGAGAAGTAATAAACGGGAACGTTACGATCCTTCCCAAGCGATACATTATCCTTAGAACTTGATATGAAACAGCTTTGTACCCTGATTCGTCATTAAGACAAGTACAGGAATAAGGATGGGTTACATATGAAAAGGAAAGATGCATTAAAAAGGGCAGCTTGTGTTGTCCTTACATTGATTTTGGGCGCAGGCTTTTTGGCTTCATGCAAAGGCTTTTCTTCGAAAAAAGATGCTTCAACGAGACAGGGAAAGACAGAAACCGCCGTATCTGAGGCGGATCCTGAAAATATCCTGGAAGCATGTCCTTACGATCTGTCCAACGGATATGACTGGGAATACTATCCTTCCGAAAACCTTACCGGTCTTACGGCTCATGGAAGGGAAGACCTTGCCGGTAATAGGACAGACATATTTGTTTTTGATCTTCGATGTACAGAATATGGTAATGTCATTACCGAGTCCGAAGAAAACGAGATGTACGCGAAGAGGGGCCTTTTCGAGGCGGATGAGAAGGAAACGGCAACGAGCGGAGATTATTATTTCTTAAGGCTTAAGTACGACAGCAGGATAGAACTCTACTGGGTCTCGTTCCGTGCAGGTTATGAGAGTATATATATTGATCTGAATGAAGGCCTGGACCAGTCCTATTACATGTATTCAGGCGGAACATTTACAAATAAAGTTCAGAAATTCGATGAAACATCAGGAGTATGGAGCGAGGTATCTGAGGTAAAAGAAGAACTGCCTGAAGACACGGACCCATGGATAGGTCCTGATTATTATTCTGAGCTTCAGGTCCTTCCGGAAGCTTATGAACCTGCTGTCATTACAGGCGATATGTCTTTATCCGTTAACGAGTACAGGTGGAACAATGTCGTTTACAATATCTATGATGAGATAGAAACTCCTTCTCATGTAAGTATTACCTGCAGTCTTTATGCGGGATTTGATAAAACATTTGACGATTATGAAGAAACGTATCTTGATCCATTGAATGCTGAGATCAAACTGTTTATCAAGGACGGTAACGAGTACAGGGAGATAACACCTGATGACTTTACGGTCGAGGTTTATTACGAGAATGAAGCGATCAGATATTTTGATATCAAGAGCTGCTCACTCGGTGAGCTTCAGGAAGGTGACTACAGGCTCGAGATGGACGGATATCAGGTTGATTTCAGGCTCGAGGAACAGACTTACGAAGTATGGTGATCTTCTTATTCTGATCTGTATTTCTCATAACTGCATTGCTCGATGACAGTATCTCCCAGAAGGGTTATTGCTTTCTTCGGGCATTTGCTTATGCATCTGTAGCACATGGCACAGCGGTTATTGGAGACTGCTTTGCCGTTATTGATCCTGAGATTTCCCATGGGGCACAATGATACGCAGGCGCCGCAACCGATACAGTCATCGTTGATCTTGAGCTTGGAACTGTAATCTGTCGTCTTGTTATAAAACCAGAGTCTTTGTCCCATGAGACCTGCAACATGAGCAAAAAAGCCAAGTCCTTCGCGTGGATAGTTGCCGTTTTTAATTTCCTTGCCGGCTTGATCGAGCTTGATGTCAGCTTCTTTTACGATCTTCTTATTTTCTTCGAGGGACTTTTTAAGAAGCTTGTTGTCGCAGACTGAATCAGGCATCCTGACCTGAAGACCACCCGTAACTGTCGCACCGTATTTTCTCAGGAGTCTTGCCGCACAGCCTGTTCCGTCACCTGAGAAGGCGCCCATGGTCGTGAGGCAGAAGACTTTCTTGCCTTGCCAGATCTCATGGTTCTTATTTATGAAATCCCTGACCATATACGGGACATTCGAGAACTGTGTGGGGTAGGCAAGAAGGATCTCGGATTCAGTTCTTAACATCTCCGCTGAATCAGTTTTTTCGATAGGGATGAGTACTGCATCAGGATCTATTATGTTCATGAGTCTTGTAAGACAATGTTTTGTGTTTCCGGTTCCGCTTAGATATATTCCGATCATATTGATTTCTCCTATACATCCAATGAGCAAAGCAGCTCATTAATTTCGTCTTCGAGTTTATCTGTATTTAATATTCCTTCCATGAGTGTGAACTGTGTAAGTCCGTGGACAGTTGCCCACATGGCGATGGTCTTACGACGGACGACCTCATTATCGAGTTTATGACCATGCATCTGCTCGAGCGCCTCTGCCGCTATATCGCTATAGAATCGAAAAGGCGGGAAGGTGTTGATATCGATGCTCCTTCGAGAGAATAGAAACTGAAAATACAGAGGGTTTTTGTAAAAGAAGGTGACATAAGCACACCCGAGATCGAGTAAGATCTTTTTTCTAATTTGACAGTTTTTCTCTGTTACCTGTAATGCTGAAGTCAGGTTTAATGTGATGTGATCCTGGATCGCATCAAGGAATGCGTCTTTATTCTTGAAGTGAGCATAAGGTGCTGCGCTACTTACACCGATCAGGTCTGCAAGTCTACGCATGGACAGGTTCTCGATCCCGTATCTGTCGATATATTCAAGGCCTGCCTTTATGAATTCTTCCTTGAGATTGCCATGATGATATGGCTTGGAAGCAGTTTTCTTTGGTGACATAGATGTACCTCCGTATCAATCTTATCAGTGATAAGATAACAGACAAACTTATCAGTGTCAAGATTGGTTTCGCTGTAAATAAAAGGAACCCCCGA
>CAMVBS010000104.1 GCA_947165785.1 uncultured Clostridia bacterium
GATGCAATAGATCCGTCTCTTGAGATCGGATTCGGAGAGGTTGATTATTATCCGGGTCAGGTCATGTATCTTTGCGCAGATATTGCCGAACTTAAAAGTGATACGGGCTTTGCACCGGAGTATACTTTTAAGAATGGCATCGAGAAGACCATAAAATGGTATAAAGAGAGGAAGAACTCATGAAGAAGATATCCATATTGATACCTTGTTATAACGAAGAACTTAATGTTGAGCCGATGGCTCAGGCATTAACCGAGATGTTTGCAAAAGATCTCCCGAATTATGATTACGAGATCGTATTTATCGATAATGATTCAAAAGATCTTACAAGACCTAAGCTTCGCGCACTTTGTGAGAAGGATAAGAGGATCAAGGCTATCTTCAATGCCAAGAATTTCGGACAGTTTAATTCACCTTATTACGGAATGCTCCAGACGACAGGTGACTGTACTATTTCCATGGTATGTGATTTCCAGGATCCGATCGAGCTCATCCCTAAGTATGTAAAGGAATGGGAGAACGGTTATAAGATCGTTATCGGTATCAAGACTTCTTCCAAAGAAAGCAAGATAATGTATCTTCTCAGGAGCATGTACTATAAGCTCATCAAGAAGTTCTCTGATGTTGAGCAGATCGAGCACTTCACGGGCTCAGGTCTTTATGACAAGAGTTTCATCAAGGTCCTTCGTGACCTTAAAGATCCTAAGCCGTTCCTTCGAGGTATCGTAGGAGAACTCGGATTCGAGCGTAAGGAGATCCCTTATGAGCAGCCGCAAAGACGAGCAGGTAAGACAAGTAACAACTTCTATCGTCTTTACGATGCAGCCATGCTCTCCATTACTTCCTATACTAAGATAGGTCTTCGTATCGCGACCATAGGCGGAGCGATCTTCTCATTCTTCAGCCTTGTTGTCGCTCTTGTATATTTCATATTGAAGCTTTGCATGTGGGATTCGTTCCCGGCAGGTATGGCTCCGGTAGTAATCGGTATGTTCGTAATGGGTTCTGTGGAGATGTTCTTCATAGGCCTTCTCGGAGAGTATATCCTTAACATCAATGACCGTATCATGAACAGGCCGTTGGTAGTTGAGGCTGAGAGGTTAAATTTCGACGACGAGAAATAATCTTACAAAATTGTTAGTTTGCCGTAAGCAAAATCGATAGTTCATATTGCTTGTCAGTTATATCATATAGCCATGATGAGAAACCAAAAGGCGGATATATGAAATGAACGACACAAGAACAGTATATGAACTTACAACAGATGAATTTAACGAACTTAAGGTGATCATGTTGTTCTCTGACGACGAGGAGTTTTATGAGGACATCGATGAGATAACGGATGACTCCGTTGTAGAGAAGTTCAGAAGTCTTCGTTTCAGAAGAGAAGACTTCACTTGTAACCTTACGGCTTAAGCAATTACTCTCTTTTTCATAACACTTCATAACCCTAGTAAAGATACCTTTGAGCACAACCCCCGTGGCTTCAAAGGTATTTTTATTATTCTTTTTTGATCTTTTGGTCTTTGTAACGTGACAAAGGGTTGCTTACATCTTAATATATAGCCATGGGGGAAATATTATATGCCGTATAGTGAGCTCGTTAAGAACTTCGATCTTATTCGCGATTATCTTCGTGAGTTCTACATCTATGGGTTCAAGAGCCGTGACGGCTATGACATGAAGAGTTCCCGAAGCTATGACGATGCCAGAAGGAAGATAGAAAGCTGGCTTGGAGACAACATGAGCTTCAAGACCACCAAAGACGGCAAGATCACGTTCATTTCCATAGACAGCAGAAGAGAAGAGACCAATCCTTTTTTCAAGGCCTGGATGAGCAAGAGCTTTACATCCAAGGACATTACCATACATTTTTATCTGCTGGAGATCATGGGAGACAATGAGGAGCATACTCTTAAGGAGATATGCGAGAAGATGGAGTCTTTCGGAGACAGTTTTGACGAGCCTTTTGAATTCGACATTTCTACAGTTCGCAAGAAACTTGGTGAGTATATCGATGAAGGCATGTTTTCGATGCGTAAAGAGGGAAGGACTTCCTACTACAGAGCGATCCCAATGACTGATCTTCCTACGGGAGATGCACTGAGCTTTTTCTCGGAGACGGCACCATGCGGTGTTATCGGACACTTTCTTCTTAATAAGAGACATCGTTCCAAGAGTAACTTAAGGTTCAAGCATCATTACATAACTTCCGTCATGGACAGTGAGATCCTTTGTATGCTCTTTGATGCAATGCATAAGAAAGAGAGCATTATCCTCACTTCCTTAAGTAAGCACAAGAAGGTCGAGGTCACAAATGAAGTGATCCCTCTTAAGGTCATGAACGGATCTCAAAACGGCAAGCAGCATCTTCTTTGCTGTGAATATAATTCGGGAAGGTTTGTAAGCTTAAGGATCGATAACATCCTTAAGATAGAAGCAGGAAGACCTGTGGATTATTTTGATGAAGCCCGCGTAAAGCTTGATTCCATCCTGGAACACGTCTGGGGCGTAAGCTTAGGAAAGACACTCGAGCACGTTGAATTTGACATAAGATTTACGGAATTCGAGGACTACGTCTACTTCAGGCTCAAGCGCGAGCGCAGGATCGGAAAGATAACTCTTCTCGAAAAAGGACTCGTCAGATTCGAAGCGGACGTATATGATTCCATGGAACTTATCCCGTGGATGAGAACATATATCGGCAGGATCACGAGAGTTTATTTTTCCAACAGCGATGTGCAGAAGAGATTTACCGAAGATATAAGAGCAATGGCAAGATTGTACGGAGGAACTGAAAATGATATTTAACGAGATGTTCGGTTCCTACTATAACTGCGTGGCTAACATAATAAAGCTTTCCACCATGCGTCCCGTCACGGCTGATGACGTGTATAAATTCGTCTCGTACTGGTGCTATGCTGAAAGCTCGGCTTATCTTACTCCGAAGGTCCTTTGCGATGAGTATAAGCTCATAAAAAAGGACGGTACTTCGCCTCTTAAGAGAGTTCCGAGAATGCCTTTGTCGACGCTTCAGAAAAGATGGATCAAGTCCATATCCGAAGATCCGAGGTTTAAGCTCTTTGATGTGGAGTTTAAAGGTCTTGATGATGTCGAGCCTTTGTTCACAAAGGAAGATTACTGTACTTACGACAGTTTCAGTGACGGTGATCCGTATGACAACGAGAACTATATCAAGAACTTCAGGATCGTTAATCAGGCGATCAAGGATATGACAACGCTCGATATCTGGGTAAGGACCAGACACGGTCACAAGAAAAAGGTCCTTATGGTACCAAGTGTCATGGAATATTCCGAGAAGGACGATAAGTTCCGCGTGATCGGCAATAAGCACATCATCAACATGAAGAATATCCTGTCAGTCTCTCCTTCCGAGAAGAAGATCTCACATGAGAGCATAACACTGCCTACGGTATCGGAGGCTGTCTTCGAGATAACCGATTACAGAAAGGCCCTCGAGAGAGTAATGTTCCATTTCTCTCACTACAGCAAGGAAGCAGTAAAGATAAGTGATAATAAATACAGGGTCAAGCTCAGGTATCTTCCTGAGGATGAAACAGAGGTCCTTATAAGACTTCTGTCATTTGGTCCTGTCATAAAAGTATTGGAGCCCGAGTCTCTCGTCGAGCAGATGAGATCGCGCATCCAAAAACAGTTCGCAACTTTTTTTCCGTGATTAAAAGATCCGCCTAAGTTACCATCCTATTGTCGATGAGGTCACATGAAGTCATTCGCATGTGACGACGGTGCACCGAGGTGTATCCCGTCATGTACCTGTTCGGCTCCTGGCAATAGACCACCTTCCAGTGATCTGATAGCTGTTCGACTCAGCACATTATCTTTTTCGGTAAAGAAAAGAAAAATGGCCGTCCGGCTTTCCGGGAGATCGCATGAAGATGCGAGACCTCAAAAGCAGCAGGATAGAAGCCCTGCCCGATGTCGGATACCGTGCATACGATCTTTAAGCCGAAGCTTCCGCTTAAGGATGCGGTGTACTCAAGAGATCGGCCGCAACTTTCTTGTGGATGGCTATTCACTAAAAGAATCAACCTAATGGAGGTAACTTAATATGAAGACACAGATAATTACAGAAAGACAGATCGGACTTTTGTTCAAGAACGGAAAGTTCGTTAAGATGCTTCGTGCAGGCAAATACACGACCTTCGGCAACAGTGAGATCGAGGTCAAGGAATTAAGCGGTTCGCTCTATAGCAGCAAGGTTCCGCTCAAAAAGCTCATCTCGGATGAGCAGATCAGGAACATCACTAATTTTATCGAAGTTCCGGACGGCAAGATCGCACTGAGATTTGCAGACGGTATGTTCGATACTGTTCTTGAATCGGGCAAGTATTACGCATATTTTAACGCACTCTATAAGAACAGGTTCGAGATCTACGATATCGATATCGACCTCGCGGATAAGCTCGCACCTGAGATCATCGAGAAGCTTAAGGGCTTTTTCAAGAAGGTGGAAGTTCCGATGGGTTCAAAGGGCCTTTTGTATGTTAACAAGGAACTTAACAGGGTCCTCGATACCGGTACATATTTCTACCCGGATAAGTTCGAGACATTAAAGGTCGAATGCGAGATCATCGACATGAGGCTCAGGCAGCTCAACGTGCAAAGTCAGGAGATCCTTACGGCTGACAAGGCAACAGTAAGAGTCAACTTCTCCATCGACTATAAGATCATGGATCCGGTAAAGATGAAGGAGTCCGTCGAATCATACGCCGTGCAGCTCTACTCATTGGGTCAGCTCGCAGTAAGGGAATATGTCGGCAAGCAAAAGCTCGACGACTTCCTTGAAGGCAAGGACGAGATCGCTTCTTACATCATGGAAAACATGAAGGGCAGATGCGAAGAGTTCTATGTTGAGATCGTAAACATCGGTGTCAAGGATCTTATCCTTCCGGGTGAAGTAAGAGACATCATGAAGACTGTCCTCCTTGCTGAGAAGAAGGCTCAGGCTAACGTCATCACGAGAAGGGAGGAAGTTGCCTCAACGAGGTCGCTTCTTAACACAGCCAAGATGATGGAAGATAACCCGACTTTGTATAAGCTCAAGGAACTCGAGTATGTGGAGAGGATCTGCGAGAGTGTCGGCAGCATAAACATTTCCGGCAGGGAAGATATATTAACGCAATTAACGGGTCTAATGACCAAAGGAGATAAAAGATGTTCGTAATAGAAGGTAAATACAATAGAGCGATCTGCTACGCGAAGGTCTGCGAAGACGAAGCGATCGAGCAGATCAGGGAGATGCTCGATACACCGTTCACTGAAGGTTCTCAGGTAAGGATCATGCCTGATGTCCATACGGGTGCGGGCTGCACGATCGGAACCACTATGACGGTAAAGGGTATGGCAGTGCCTAACGTTGTAGGTGTTGATATCGGCTGCGGCATGTATACGGTCGAGCTTAAGGAGAAAGAGATAGATCTTGCCAAACTCGATGAAGTCTGCCACTTCATCCCGTCCGGCAAGAGAGTCTGGGACGGAAGGATCGCGAAGTTCGATCTCGAAGGCTTGAAGTGCTTCAGAGAACTTCGTGATACAAAAAGACTCGTAAGATCTCTCGGTACATTAGGCGGCGGCAATCACTTCATCGAGGTCGATAAAGCTTCCGACGGTACGCTTTATCTGGTCATCCATTCCGGCAGCCGTAACCTCGG
>CAMVBS010000105.1 GCA_947165785.1 uncultured Clostridia bacterium
TCCTACAGGCTGTGGTAAGACATATCTTGCACAGACACTTGCCAAGATCCTCGATGTACCTTTTGCAGTAGCTGATGCAACTTCGCTTACTGAAGCAGGTTATGTCGGTGAGGACGTTGAGAATATCCTCTTGAAGCTCATCATGGCAGCTGATTATGATATCGACCGCGCACAGATGGGTATCATCTACATCGATGAGATCGATAAGATCAGTAAGAAGTCCGAGAACGTTTCCATCACACGTGATGTCAGCGGTGAAGGCGTTCAGCAGGCACTCTTGAAGATACTTGAGAGTACGGTTGCTTCTGTTCCTCCTAAGGGCGGACGTAAGCATCCGAATGAGGAATGTATCCAGATAGATACAACTAATATCCTTTTTATCTGTGGCGGTGCATTCGACGGACTCGAGAAGATAATCGCTGACAGATCAACTGTCAAGCAGTTCGGTTTCGGTGGAGAGATCCATTCCAAGAGAGAAGAGTTTACGGGTGATAACTTCCATGATGTTCTTCCTCAGGATCTCATGAAGTTCGGTCTCATTCCTGAATTCCTCGGACGTGTTCCTGTAATCGTCGCACTCGATAAACTTGATGAGATCGCTCTTATCAACATTCTCAAGAATCTTAAGAATTCTCTTTTTAAGCAGTATAGAAAGCTTTTGAAGATGGATGGCGTCGATCTTGAGTTTACCGATGAGGCCGTCAGCGCTATCGCGAAGAAGGCTCTCGAGCAAAAGACAGGTGCAAGAGGACTTCGCTCTATCGTTGAGTCCATCATGCGTGATGTTATGTTTGATATTCCTTCACAGAAGGATGTCTCCAGATGTATCGTAGATGAGGAGTGTATTACTAACGGTAAGGCTCCGACGCTCATCTATAAGAAGAAAAAGAAGTCAGAGGACGGTGGAAACAAGCTCGCTGATGGCGAGATGGGTGCCTGATAAGGGGTGATCTTATGGCAAAGTCAGAAAAGTATTCGATCTGTTTGGATATCGGCGGAACTAAGATCTTGGGTTGCATTTTCAATTCCAAGAAGGAAATAGTGTTCAGGATCAAGAAGAAGACTAAATCCGGTGGTGACTCATCACAGAATATCGAAGAGGTCATCATAAGTGTTGTTGATGAGCTTCTGGCTAAGTCAGAGATCGGTCTTAAGAATGTTAAGGCCATAGCTGCAGGTGCTCCGGGTGTCATCAACCAGGAGAAGGGAATCGTATTGTTCTCACCTAATCTTCCATGGCGTGATTATGATATCCGCACTCCTTTGCAGGAGCATTTCGGAGTTCCGTTTTTTATCGGAAACGACGTTAACGTAGGTGTTCTCGGCGAGTACAAATACGGTGTCGGCAAGAATTTCAAGAACATCGTAGGTCTTTTTGTAGGAACCGGAATGGGCGGAGGACTTATCCTTGACGGTAAGCTCTATACAGGTCACATGTTCAAGGGTGCCGAATTCGGTCACATGATCCTCAATGAGGAAGGACCTCGTTGTAACTGTGGTCAGAGGGGCTGTCTTGAAGCTTTTTCGAGCAAACAGGGAATGAGTGACTATATCCGCCAGCAGATCATGCGCGGCAGGACAACTGAGATGGCAGACAGCGTCAAAGATGGCGTTTTCAAGAGCAAGGTCCTTAAGAGCAGTCTGGCAAACGGCGATAAGGTAGCCATGGAAGCTGTTGATCGAGCATGCCATTATCTGGCGATCGCTTCCGGAAACCTCGTTAATACTTTCAGCCCTGAGATTGTCATCTACGGCGGTGGCGTGATCGAGGCTGTAGGCGACATCTTCCTTGAGAAGATCCTTGCTGAGGTAGATAAGTACTGTATGCCTTCTATCCGTTCCACGGTTCAGTTCAGGAAAGCAGCACTTGGTGATGATTCGATCCTTTACGGTGCCCTGTCGATGATAGAGGAAGGCTTAAAGAAGTAATTGATTGATCTGAGATATATGTGCGTGGTCGTTTATATGGTCACGCACTTTTCTTTTGCTCGAAAAAGTGAACTCAATGCTCATCACTTCTTGATTTTTTGGAATAAACATAAGATAATAGATTGCTATATTATTTTTATTTATAAAGGAGTGTTCCTATGAGAACAGATGGCATTAGCAAATCTTTTGACCCGAACGAGGCTGAGCCAAGGCTTTATTCGGAATGGATGAACAAAGGATATTTTGGCGCAAAGGTAAATCCTGATAAGAAGCCTTTCTGCGTGGTGATGCCGCCTCCGAATATCACGGGACAGCTCCATATGGGTCATGCTCTCGATAACACCCTCCAGGATATCTTGATCAGATACAAGAGAATGAAGGGCTTTGAGGCTTTGTGGGTTCCTGGAACAGACCACGCTTCAATCGCCACAGAGGCTAAGATCGTTGAAAAGATGCGTGAAGAAGGCCTTACAAAGGAAGATCTCGGAAGAGAGAAGTTCCTCGAGAGAGCTTGGGACTGGAAGAAGCAGTACGGCGGAAGGATCGTAGAGCAGCTTAAGAAGCTCGGTTCTTCCTGTGACTGGTCCAGAGAGCGCTTTACAATGGATGAAGGCTGCTCTGAGGCTGTTAAGGACGTATTTATCAAGTACTATGATCAGGGTTTGATCTACAGAGGCGAGAGGATCATCAACTGGTGTCCTCATTGTCTTACTTCTATCTCCAATGCTGAGGTTGATTACGAGGATCAGGCCGGTGCTTTCTGGCACCTCAGATATCCGTTCGAAGACGGAACAGGCTATGTTGAGCTTGCTACAACAAGACCTGAGACTTTACTCGGTGATACGGCTGTTGCTGTTAACCCTAAGGACGAGCGTTATAAGGATATTATCGGTAAGAACCTCATCCTTCCTTTGGTTGGACGTAAGATCCCGGTTGTTGCAGATAACTATGTTGATATCGATTTCGGTACAGGTGTTGTTAAGATCACTCCTGCACATGACCCTAACGACTTCGAAGTCGGACTTCGTCATAATCTCGAGGTCATCAACGTAATGACTGATGATGCCAAGATCACTGAGGATTATCCTAAGTATGCCGGCATGGACAGATTCGAAGCACGTAAGGCCATCGTTAAGGATCTTGAAGAGGGCGGATACCTTATCAAGGTTGAGCCTCATAATCATAACGTAGGTACATGTTACCGTTGCGGAACAACTATCGAGCCTAGAGTATCACTTCAGTGGTTTGTTAAGATGGAAGAGCTTGCTAAGCCTGCTATCGAAGCAGTTAAGACAGGCAAGACAAAGTTTGTTCCTGAGAGATTTGACAAGAACTACTTTAACTGGATGGAGGATATCCGTGACTGGTGTATCTCCCGTCAGCTCTGGTGGGGCCATCAGATTCCTGCATTCTACTGTGATGACTGCGGTGAGATCGTAGTTACAAAGGAAAACTCTGCTGTCTGCCCTAAGTGCGGCAAGCCTATGCGCCAGGATCCTGATACTCTTGATACTTGGTTCTCTTCGGCTCTCTGGCCTTTCTCCACACTCGGATGGCCAAAGGATACAGAGGAACTTAAGTACTTCTATCCGACAAATACTCTCGTAACGGGTTACGATATCATCACATTCTGGGTTTCCCGTATGATGGTAGCTGGATGCGCTCATATGAACCAGCCTCCGTTTGATACGGTACTTATCCATGGTCTTGTTCGTGACTCTCAGGGTCGTAAGATGAGTAAGTCTTTGGGTAATGGTATCGATCCGCTCGAAGTAATCGCCGAGTCAGGTGCCGATGCATTGAGATTTGCACTCGTAACAGGTAATGCTCCGGGTAATGACCAGAGATTCCAGCAGGATAAGATCGACATGGGACGTAACTTCTCCAACAAGATCTGGAATGCCATGAAGTTCGTTCTCATGAACTGTGAAGATGACCTGGAATTCAGCAAAGTTGATGAGTCTAAGTTCACTTTGGAAGACAAGTGGATTTTGAATAAGCTCAACAACCTCATTTCCGAGGCTTCATCCAATATCGAGAATTACGATTACGGTGTAGCTCTTTCCAAGATCGTAGACTTCATCTGGGAGTGCTACTGTGACTGGTATATCGAGATCGCCAAGAGCCGTCTTTTCGATAAGGAATGTCCTACAAGACTTGAGGCTCAGTATCTTCTTAATAAGGTCCTCGGAATCAGCATGCAGATGCTGCATCCGTTTATGCCATTCGTAACTGAGGAGGTATACAGAAATCTCGTTATCGATGATAAGAGCGATTCCATCATGATCTCTGATTGGCCTACGGTTATCGACAGATATAAGTTTGATGATGAAGAGAAGATGATGAGTACTCTCATGGATGCCATCCGTTCTATCCGTAATATCAGATCGGAGATGGGTGTTGCTCCTTCAAGAAAGGCCCATATCATCGTTGTTACAGAGAATGACAACATCGCTTCGATGTTCGTAAACGGTAAGGCTTTCCTTGAGCGTCTTGCTTCGGTAAGCGGTCTTGATACCCAGAAGGATAAGAGCGGAATCCCTGCTACTGCGGTAGCTTGCGTTTTCGCGGGCGGAGAGGTATATATCCCGCTTGGTGATCTTATCGATATCGATAAGGAGCTTGAGCGACTTGCAAAGGAGAAGGAGAACCTCCAGAAGGAGATCGATCGTGTTAACGGTAAGCTCTCCAACGAGGCATTCGTAAGCAAGGCTCCGGAGAAGGTAATCAATGCCGAGAAGGAAAAGCAGGCTAAGTATCTCGAGATGTTCAAGGGCGTCGAGGATCGTATTGCAATGCTTAAGAATGAGCAATGATTTTTGAAAAATGGTGAATATTTTTGAATTTGTGTGTTAAAATTCTTTTGTGAATTGAGATGAACTTTCGGTGGAGGGTTTTATGGAAACAAAAACAATGGATGAAGCAAAGGTAGCTAAGCTCCCGCATGAGGGCGTACACTGCTTTGCGGCTAATGGTAAGCAGATCAATACAAGACGTATCATTACGATCCCGCTTATCGTTGCATTTATAGTATTGGCAGTATTCTTTCTTGTAGGAAAGTATCAGAATATTATCTTTGCATGTGTATCGATCGCATGCTTCGTAATATCCGTTCTTGTGTTTGTACACACTTTCCTTATTGCAAAATACAGGATCGCAGTAGACTATAACGAGAAGAAGATCATCCTTCGTTACAGATACAGCCTCATTACTATCCCGTTCGAGACATTTGATGCTCGTGAGGGTGAGCCTGACAAGGCTGAGGAGCTTCTTAACAACTCATCTTTGGGCGGAAATGAGAAGGTATATTACCTTGTACTTGATAATGTCCTTGATGATGCATGCTATCAGACAACTACTAAGGATCTCGCTTCACGTGAGGATTTCTTTAAGCTTAAGGAAGAAGTCTTTGCGATCGCAGATGCTTATGGTGCAAGAAACCTCGAGAATGCGATCAAGCCTGATGCTGCTTACGCTTCCAACAAGAAGGATATCGGAAGCGATGCAGATATCGAGAACATCGTTGACAGTGTTATGAGTGAGACAAAGGAAGCCAAAAAGGCTGCTAATGAAGCTGTTAACAAA
>CAMVBS010000106.1 GCA_947165785.1 uncultured Clostridia bacterium
GAGGTGCTTCCGGATGAGCCTTTGTTTACGACGTTTTCGCCTGAGATGACGGAGATGACGACGACGGAAACTACCGTAGCTTCCACGGGAACGGATGAGACGACTGAAACGACGGAGGAGCCGACGCCAACGCCTACGCCATATCCTTTCAATATGCAGGATATCGATTTTGAATCTTTGTATAACGATACCGATAACAATACGATAAAGGGCATGCATCTTTATTTCGGTAATCTCATGCCTACACAGCAAAATGAGTACACCGGCCTTTTCGAGGGGAAGAATCTGATACTTATAACGGCAGAAGCATTCTCGCCTTATGCGATAGACAAGGATTATACGCCGACGCTCTATAAGCTCGCGAATGAGGGATTCGTGTTCAAGAACTTCTATCAGCCGAACTGGCATCTGTCTACGACTGGCGGCGAGTATTCGGTTATGACGGGTCAGATCCCGCAGTGGATAGGCGGAAGCAATTCGTTTTATGCAAGTTCCAAAGTTGAGATGCCTCTGGGTCTCGGTCACATATTCGGTGACATGGGTTATAGCACTCCTGCATGGCATAACGGAGCGTATACCTACTATGACAGAGATAAGACTCATCCGAATCTCGGATATGATTTCAGCGCGATAAACCACGGCCTTGATCTTCCGACTAACACATGGCCTGCTTCAGACAAGGAAATGTTCGAGGCGACCGTGGATTCCTATATCGAAGACTATGTAAATAACGGAACAAAGTTCCATGCTTATTATATGACCGTGAGTGGTCACTGTAACTACAGCTGGGGCGCCAATGCGATGAGTAAGAGAAATAAGGACTCGGCGATAGAGGCTTTCCCTGATTCATCTTCGACCGTTCAGGCCTATAAAGCGTGTAATAAAGAGCTTGACCTGGGACTCGAGTATCTTCTTAAACGCCTCGAGGAAGAGGGAATAGCTGATGATACTGTCATCGTTATGGCGGCTGATCACTATCCGTACGGCATCTGTAACAGCGGAACGGATTACTACGACGAGATGAGCGGTATCGACGATTCAGAGCAGGATATAACAAGATACAGAAATACACTCATCCTGTGGTGCGGATCGATCGAGGAGCCAATTATCGTTGATACGCCTTGCATGACGGTCGATATCGTTCCGACTATCCTTAACCTTTTCGGAATAGAATATGATTCGAGGCTCTTTGCGGGAAGGGATATCTTTGCTCCTGAATATGACAAGACCAATGTCGTTAATACGATGCCGCTTGTCATACTTCCGATGAATTCGGGTAACAGCTGGGTAACGTCAGCGGGACAGTATGACTGTAAGAGTAAGGAGTTTACTCCGAATCCCGGAGTGCACGTATCAGATGAATATGTTGATGACGTTAATGCGCTCGTTAAGGATAAGTGGAGATACTCAGGAATGATAATCCAGTATAACTATTTCAAATACATATACGGTTCGGAAGAATGATCTGAAAAATGAATAAAGACCGTCAGGATGACGGTCTTTACTGTGTTGAAGATAAAGAATACTCAAGGTATTCGGATCATCAGAGAAGGTGTGCTCTGATCTCTTCACCGGAAAGAGGTGAGAGAAGTGCAGGAGCGATATCAAATACTGTCTTACAACCGAAGTCGCTCTTTGCTGCGAGGCGGGAAGCTGCACGAGCATATGCAAGAAGTACGGATGCTGTGAACTCAGGGTTGGAATCGAGCTTGAGGCTGTATTCGATAACGTGCTTGTTCTCGTTGTTCCAGCCTGTTGTACCTGTACGGAATACGAAACCGCCGTGAGCCATACCGCTGTGATCACGTGCGAACTCTTCTTCAGTAATGAAGTTTACTGTTGTATCGTAATCGGAGAAGTAGTTAGGCATTTCCTTGATTGTCTTTGTGATAAGATCCTTGTCAGCGCCTTCCTCAGGAACTACATAGCATACACGTGTGTGCTTCTGACGTGTTGTAAGCTCAGGATTGGATCCGGATCTTACTGCCTCGAGAGCTGACTCAACAGGTACTGTGTACTGCTTGCCGTTCTTAACACCCGGTACACGACGGATAGCATCGGAGTGACCCTGGCTTACACCCTTACCCCAGAATGTATAGTCCTTACCGTCAGGGAGGACACAGTTGGAATAAAGACGGTTGATAGAGAACATACCCGGATCCCATCCGCAGGAGATGATGGCAACTTTCTGATTCTTAAGTGCCTGCTCGTTAACTGCTGCGAAGTGCTCAGGGATCTTAGCGTGTGTATCGAAACTGTCGATTACGTTAAAGTCCTTAGCATATTCAACTGTCTGCTTTGGAAGATCTGTAGCGCTTCCGCCGCAGAGCATCAATACGTCGATCTTATCCTTGTAAGAAAGGATGTCGTTTACGCTTACTACAGGAACGCCTGCTGTCTTGATCTGAAGGGAAGAAGGATCTCTTCTTGTAAAAACAGCAACGAGTTCCATGTCTTTATTGTGTGTGATTCCGGCTTCGATACCTCTGGCAAGGTTACCGTAGCCCAATATACCGATTCTAATAGCCATTTACACTAATCTCACTTTCGATTTAATTTTTTGACGCAATAATTATAAACTAATATATGAATATTGAAAATTGCAAAATTGCATAATATTAAATATCGTAAAGTTTTTTACGGAAAATAGTGACTTTTTGCAAGTTGGGACTTATCGTTTTGCAAGAATGCCGGGTAAAGGAAGCTTGATGCTCTCTTTTTGAGCGGTTCCCTTAACGGCCGAGATACCCTGCGAGAAGATAAGTCTTAACGAAGCGATAAGGAAAGATTTCGTCTCCTTATCAAGACCGTCGTAGCTCTTTGCAACACGGTTTATGACCTTGATCTTATCTGCCGTAAGCTCGGTAAGAGTATAGCCCTCGTAACCTTCGAATATCTTGGAGATGGCATCCGCGAACTGCTTGCGCTGGGCGGATGTTGATTTATCGAGGTAGCTCTTTAACGTCTTATCGATAAGTTCGCTGTCGATGCTTCTTTTCTTGACATGGGTGAACTTGGTTCCCACAAGTTCCCAGGTAAAACCGTCATGCTGGTAAAAACCGCCTATCGCCGTTGTCTTTACTATCGTCTCGGATTCTTTCCTCTCGAGGAGCATTCCGACAATGGAGGACTCCGGAACGATCGACCTGATCTTGGGAAGGATACGCTGATATGTGGCATCTTCAAGGATGTCTCCGAGAAAACCCGGACCGTCGTAATTTAGGATACCGATGATCCTGCTGTTGATCTTAAGAGGTGACTTGATAGCTGAATAGATGGCAAGGTTTCCGCCCTTGGAATGACCTGTCAGATAGAATTTCTTGGTAGGATTATGCTCCGCAACAAGCTTAAGGTATTCAAGTGCCTTGGCCTGTGAAGGGATGACATCGAGAAAACCCATATTGAAATCTTCTTTCCAGCCTGCAACCGTGTCATCCGTTCCTCTGTATGCGATGACCATGGTCTTGTCATCAAGTTCAAAAGTTACTGCCGCGAACTGGATCTCTTCCTTCGGATCGAAGATATTAACGTAATTGGAGAGCTTGACATTCTTGAATCTCGCAGACTTGGCGCACTGAGCAAGAAGCTCTTCGTAGTTCTGGATCTTAACAAGGATCATGCTCAAGATCTTGTAGTCGTTCTTCTTAACGAGCTGTGCATATTCCTTGATCGTGATGCTCTCGGTACTGACCTTGTCTATGACTGCATCGTAATAAAGATAACTCAAGATGGAGAATATAAGTCCGTCGACTTCGTTCATTGGAGATTTGGAAAAGGTAATGTCTCCGCGCCACTTTACATAATCGATAATATTTCCCATGATCTTCGCCTCCACCTTCTATTTTACCACTTATCCGAAACTATAAGAAATCATTTATTATTCTTCTCGAAAAAGGTATAATTTAAGCAAAGAAACACTTCGGGAGGTGATTATATGTCGATCCAGATCATTACCGTAAGCAGGCAGTTCGGAAGCGGCGGAAGAACAATAGCAAAGAAGGTCGCTGACGAGTTGGGTTTTAACTACTATGACAAAGAGATCATAGATCATGTCGCAGTCGAGACGGGATTCAGCAAAGAGTACATCGAAGAGCGTGGTGAGCACGCACCGGGCAAGACGATATTGTCGTACGGATTTGAGCCGCAGGGAGTTCCGGGAATAATGAACGGTATGTCGGCAGCTGATTACCTCTGGAGCATCCAGCGTCAGGTCATATTGAAGATCGCCGAAGAAGATAAGCCTTGTGTTATCGTAGGCCGTTGCGCTGATTATATCCTTAAGGATTTTGACGGAGTATTTAACGTTTTCATCCATGCAGATATGGAATTCCGTAAGGAGCGTATCGTTAAACTTTACGGTGAGAGTGAGAACAAACCTGAAAAACGTCTCATCGAGAAGGATAAGAAGCGTCGTACGAACTATAAGTATTACACCAATCAGGAATGGGGCGACGGAGCAAATTACGATCTGTGCCTTGACAGCAGTTTCTTCGGTGTTGATAAATGTGCTCAGATCATCTGTGATCTTGTGAAGAACGCATAAGCTTAGAAACCTAAAAGATCTTGTTCTCACTTAAGGTGAGGACAGGATCTTTTTTTTCGAGTAAAATAAGCGGGATCAGATCTAAGAGCAGGAGGTATCAGGGTAAGTTGAGTACAAAGATCTCAGACGGCAAAAGAAGATCAGAGACCGTTACTTTGATACTTCTTGCGATCCCGTCACTTATCGAACACATACTTGAGACATTGATGCAGTACGTCGATACGGCGATGGTAGGCCATCTCGGTAAAGATGCGACAGCGGCCGTAAGCACTACGACTACGATCTCGTGGCTTGTCGGAACATTTTCCTGGTCAGTCGGTATGGCCTTCATGGCGCTCATCGCAAGAGCCTACGGAGCCAGGGAATATGACAAGGTAAGAAGATATACCGGATTTGCGTTCTTATCCGCTTTGATATTCGGTGCGATCACGGCAATTGCTTCATGTGCTTTAAGTCCTTTTATCCCGGGGTGGATGAAAGCCGATAAGAGCATAAGACATGATGCATCTTTGTATTTTTTCATAATCAGTCTTCCTTATGTCTTCAGGGCAGTTAATTATGTTATGTCTTCTGCCATAAGGGCGATAAAGGATACGAAGACTCCGATGATGATAAATCTGGGTGCGAATATCCTTAATGTGATCCTCAATATAATCCTGATCTTTGTCATGGGACTTGGTGTAAAGGGCGCAGCCATTGCATCTGCCGTGTCTTCTGTCATTGCGGGTATCCTGATGTTTGTTGCCGTAATGAGGAAAGATGTCC
>CAMVBS010000107.1 GCA_947165785.1 uncultured Clostridia bacterium
GACAGGATTCGTAGCGGAAGTAGTGATGACTTCCTTGACCTTGAACTCGTGCTCGCCTTCGGCCCTGTCATGCAAAGTGATGACGTCGCCTTCCTTGTAACCGTACCTTTTTGCCATGCCAGAGTTGATGACGATCTCGTCATCGCCAAGCGAATCAAAATCGACAAAATCCATCTCGTGAGCTGCTTTGATGTCGGCGCCGTAAATGGTGAATTCGGACCTGTTTACAAATGCCGGATCACTCTCGATATCCGTGTAGACATACTCCTGGTTGATATAGAGAGTAAAGTCCTTATGTTCCGGCATATCCTCCGGAAGATCGAACGGTCTTTCCGACTCGATCGTAAGGTCTGCGGTACAGATACTGCCGAACATCTCAGCCACGAGCTTGTCCAGGCAGTTGCCGATATCGATGCAGAATAATCCTGATACGACACACAGAAAAATGGTAAACGTCATGAGGAGAGTCCTCAAAGGTTTTTTGAAAATATTCTTGAACGAATTTTTAAGTATGATCTTCATTTTCACACCTCATCAATGCCATCTGGAAATGCGGTCTTCAGGCGCGATATACATGCCGTCGCCTTCCTGAATGTCGTATGTCTCATAGAACTCGTCTATGGTCGACAGGATCGAATTTGTTCTTAATATCTCAGGGCTGTGCTCATCTGTCTCAAGCTGATCCCACAGGTAGTCGGAAGTCTTTTTGACAGACCAGATGACCGCGAAATTCGTGAAGAGCTTTTCTCTGTCTTCCTTGGTCTTCGTAAGTGATACGATGCACTCCATTCCTCCGAGATCGGCGTAATTCTCGCCTAAGGTCTGCTCGCCGTCTACATGATAGACTTCAAATACCGTAAAGTTATCTTCAAAGTAACTGATCGCTTTCTGATTGCGTTCCTCGAGTTCAGCAACATCCTTTTCATTGATCCATGAAGGATCAAACCTGCCGTTCGGATCGAACTTGATGCAGTTGCTGTCAAAGGCATGTCCCATCTCATGCGCGATCACCATTCCGATGCCTCCGAGGTTCGTATAGTAATCGGCGTTCATATCAAGGAAAGGATCGATCAATATCGCCGTGGTGATCGTTATGTTATTCTTGTTCGGATCATAGCAGGCATTGAGCATCGCCATCGGCATTCCCGGCACAGTGTTATCAGGTTTTTCCTTAAGCTTATCAACATCTTCACCGTGCTTTTTTACGAGGTAATTTCTTAACATCTCGTAATAATCTTTTCCGCACAGATCCTTATATTCATTCGGGTCACATCTCTTAAGATTTGTTCCAGTTACATAGACGATATTATCGAGCTTAGTAAGAAGTCCGTCCCTGGTCTCTTTTGTAAGCCAGTCAGCATTCGTAATGAGACCTCTGTAGCCTTCCTTGATGTCGTCACACATCGATCTTATGTACTCGTCAGTCTCCTCATCGTAGCAGTTCTCGACATACAGCGGATCCACGATATCCGTCATGTCGTTGAGGATCGCATCCTTCGCCTGCGTATCGAGATCCTTGTAACTGATCTGATCTTTTAAGTCATCGTAAGAAGGCGTGATAAATACGCCGTACTTTTCTATCAGCCTGTATAATTCGTAGCTCTTGACTTCGCTTAGTCTCTCATTCGTAAACACTTGTCCCAGATATCTGAACTGACCCTCGTCAAGCACCATGAACCTGTCAAGATGATCCTCGTCATATCCTATCGACTTAAGGTAATCGATAACATCAAATCCCGTGAAAACCTCCTTCACTTCCGCTTTATCAAGATACGTAACAAATTCGGACGGAAGAGAGCTTTCCATTATCTCCTGATCCGTATTAAGGAACACATCGTAGACCATGTATGCCGTATCAAGTCCTCTTTGCTCGGCATCATCATTCTCGAAAAAGACCGAAGAGATATTCTCTGCTTGATCTCTTACCTCGGAAAGCGGTTTATAGTCCCAGATGAGCGTATTAAAATCGGCTCCCATCAGTTCACTGTACTGGATAAATATAATACTGTTTCTTGTCGTGTCGAGCATATCCGTTTTTACTTCAAGATTCAGGATGCTCTCCATTCCGAGATCCTCACACATCTTCGCGTCAACCTTCATGAGCTTATCGATCGAATCAGCGTTTCTTATCTCATTGATAATCGATGCGATATCAGCAGGAACTCCGCTGCTTTTAAAATCATATTCAACGTAATAGTTATATGCTGTCTTAACGAGATCTTCCTCACTGCCCTTTACATATCCGTCTCCGCTTAAGACATCATCGATGATCTCCTTGATCCTGTCATTGATCACATCCTGATCAAAAGAACTCCGGCCGTAACCCTGACTATATATGATATCTTCGCTCTTAAGTTCTTCTGCGTTCACATAATAGTAGAAGTTATCCTTAAGGCCCGTCTCAGCTTCTGCAGCAACCACTTCTGCAGTCTCTTCCCTTTCAGGTTCTTCGACTCTGACGCAGCCGGTAACCAGGCTCATAGCCATCGCGAACATCAATGCAGTTCCAACAATCTTTTTCATTCGCTTTCTCCTGTCTTAGTTTCGTTGACAGGATACTATCACCGCCAATTTCTTAATTGCGGATTCTGTTGTCACTTGCACTTTTTGCGTGGCGAATTGCAGTTTTCACCTATGAACTATGGGAACACCTTGATCATTCGACTATATATGAGGATTACAAAAGTTTCTTTCTTAGCACTCTTAATGTGCGCTATGCCCGGAGTTCTTAAAATGCAGGAATGCAAGGATCCCGATCGGGAGGAAATATGCGCACCAGATCTCAAGTGCGATATAACCGCCTGACGACGTCGAACCTATACTTCCGAGGAACATTCCTGTCATAGGCATGATGAGACAGGCAGGAAAGAATGCTCCGTGCAGGAGGAGCATTATCTTGAGCGCCTTATCGATCCTGCTTTTTACATTGACGGCAAAGCCGATGAAGAATGTTGACAACGCCATGATGCCATATCCCAAGATATCCAGATTAAACATAAGGCCAAGGTATCTGTAGTCGAGGATCCTTTGCGCATCGCCTCCGAGTGTCTCGTTTGCAACGGTCGTACACTGCGTATAGTAGACGATTATGATCATCGTCGCGTAGATCGCGGCAAATATCATTGCTATCTTGCCGGCTGCTTTGGTACCTTCATGTGATTCAGCGACAAGGGCACCAATCATACAACAGAAACTGAGTGCGAGGATTATGCACACGAAGTAACTTCCGAACGTAAAATGCATCAACATGAAGATCGCGAAAAGTAATACCGTCAGTGCATTGATGAGAGATCCTGCCATGCCTATCTTATGATCCATATGTATAAACTCCTTACCCGTTTTTATACTTAGATCTTAATCGGTAAGGATCGGTGCTTGTAGCATCGAAAGTCACGATCTCGAAGTGACTTAAGTCATAAAAAATCTGCTTTCGTGTATTTCTCAGCCGAAGAAGAAAAACAGCATGAATATAAGAATACCGACAATAAAGCAGAAGATCCCTGTACCTGCCAATATCCAAAATAAATAGCGCTTATCACAATAACGCTTGACGTAGCCTCTCTTCGGATGAGCCGGATCATAGAATACGGGGAAAGTCGTACCTTTGGGATATTTGCTCGTAAGAGGATTCTTTCCGAAAGGATACGGATATTCTTCAGAAAGAGCGCCAATATTTACATGTATCGTCTGTTTCTCATCGTTCTCCAGGATCTTATATCCGGTCTTACCGATATTTCTGAAGTTAACGGATCCTGCTACGGAATGTACCCTGTACTCCGGACCCTTGATCCTGTATCTTTTACCGTTTTCTGCCGTAAAATCGACTATGGGATAATGATGCATCTTGCTGTAAGCAGCGATCGTATATCCTACGACTGTACCGACCGCCGTCGCCGTACACTTTTTCTGCTGAGTAAGATATTTCCCGTGAACAAGAAATGCAATGAGTATCAATATGCCACCCGCAAAAAATAATATTCCGCATCCGATTATGACCCCACCCATGAATATACCTCCCTGATCTCTTATTCCGATGTGTTTATATTACAATACTTCAGTGCAGGGAATCTATATATGAAGCACATGATCCATTTAAAAATGATCGTCGGAAGTCTTGATCCCGACCTGATACCCAAGACTGATGAATCCGGATCATTAATCTTTTTGACCATCTGCTTCGGACATATATATCAGGATCCGATTATATCCGAGATATACTTGCTTGCCTGATAAAGCGGGATCTCATGATATGGCAGTTCTTTACGTTCTCCGGTAATAAAGCCGAGAAGTCCGTCTATACGGGAAGCATTATCCGTAAGCTTGATCTTTCTGCCTCCGCCGTAAACAATTGCCAGCTTAACTCTATATTCCTTGCTGCGCACTACACGTCTGGAATAATCATCGAATTCAAGAGCTTCGATATCTTCCAGCACTATCTTTCTTTTACCGAACAATTGCCTGATCACTACTTTTGAATCATCTATGCTGATGACAGCGCCTATGGCCTTATCAATAAAATATAAGATCATCGTTATTGCCATCAATGCCATAGAACCTATGCAGAATCCCAGATCAATCCCCCACCATGACAGATTCACTCTGGACACCGGCAGGAAAATTAAGGATATGAAAAAACAACTGCAGCAATCGTCAACACTATCTTTAACGGAAAAACTCATTCCTGATCTTATAACTCATAGATATGATCTCCCTTATCCCAAGATCACAAACAATACCTACAAAGAAACTATACCATATGACGATTCAATTCGCACCACTTTCGCAGATCACTACCGGTCATACTTAATAAAACCGCCGGATTAATAGACAGCAAAAGGAACTATCAGGCGGCTGAGTTTGGTTAAACGATGCACCAGTTTTGGAGTATCATTCAGGATGATCTTTCCTCCATATAAAATACTTCTTTATTATGTTCTATGGCGTACTCTATTTCACTTCTTGTAGAATTACCGACATAACCATTTTTATTGATCACAAAGATAGCATCTGCCATGTCGATCTTTCTTTTATGCATATCATCCAGCATGATTTTTTGTTCATCTGTGAATACATCACCCGCATGACCAAAACAACC
>CAMVBS010000108.1 GCA_947165785.1 uncultured Clostridia bacterium
AGAGCATTAATGATATCACCATCGTCCATTAAAAGATAAGGTTCTTTGTTCGTATCCCAGTACTTCCCTGTCCATTCGTATGAAAAAAGATATTTTGCATGTCCGTATTCCTTGATCAGATTAAAATCCATATCAAAGACGAGACAATCATCATCATCAAAGACAATGAAACATTCATCATAGCTGTAAGAGTATAGACTATCTGATTTGCCGAATTCATAAACTACATTTCCTTGACGATCCATACCTACATAATTACCATTAGCATCTTCAAAGATCGGGAAATCAGACATATAGACCGGGCGCAAATAATCGTCACTTATCGGATTTCCTTCTATATCAGCCAGATAGAACGCTCCGTAATCTCCTAATACTATGACATTTCCTTCATAATAGGCCCAATAACAATTAACCATGTTTCCGGTATCAAGATCTGCTACGAATGTTTCCCCAAAATAATCAAACATAAAATGTGATTCATCGTAAAACCTTATGATGCTAATGTTTTCTTTTTCCAGTTCAATGCCGTATTCCTCGGCCATTTCCTTAAGATCATCTGAATTATAAAGATCGATATTAAAAGGCTTATCTGTCAGCACATTAAGATCCGGATCAATAACGCTGATCCTGCCGTTTGCCAGCGCACACATATTTTCACCATTCAGATAATAGATATGATCGTAAATAAGACCCGTATACTTTGAACCGTCTATAGAGATAAGTCCGTATTTATCTTTCTCACCATCATTTTTATAAACGAGGATAATGCTATCGTTTATCACATAAGCATTAGAAAACACCGGATCGCAGACTATCCTTCCTTCTTTATCACAAAGGCCATACGATTCAAAGCCATGATAACTTATCCCGGTCTCATAATCATCGACATACGCAGAATTACCCCTCGAGGCAAGAAACGGATAGATCATTCCATATTCATCTGAAGGAATAAAATCAGTGATCGGATCATCCGATATTCGAGTATATTTATCCTGTTTTTTTTCAGGCGCCTGATAATTATCCCAATCGACTGCAACGGGCGCATCAGCAGGGATAGTTGTAACTGCAGGACTTGGAGGTTCAAAAGTCTCATCGGTCTCATCAGTAGTCTCATCGACTACTGTCTCTTCAGTAGGATCAGTTGCCTGTTTATTGCGAACTTTGATATCTCTTCTTTTCGATGAAGAGCATGAAGACATGATCATGCAAGACATCAATAACATCGACAGGACTTTGAGACTATTACGCTTCATTGATCATTCTCCCTTTGCAGGAACATAACCTTCCATCTCGGTAAGTTTCTGACCGTCAGGACCAAGTATCCAGTTATAAAGTCGTCTTTCAGGTGAACCATCTTCGGCATTGGCGCTGATGACTACATAATACGGATTAACAAACGGATACTCGCCGCTTTTGATAGTATCGTTATTCGGCTCTACATCATTGACCTTAAGTATCTTAAGACCTGCAGCCATTCCCATGCTTGTTGCATAGTAGTAAGGTGTATATCCGAGTGCAGAAGCAGAATTATCAAATCCCTCAACGACTTCTATGAGTTCGCCCATATCAGCAGGAATCAGTTCGGTATCGGCTTCCATCATCTCTTCACCCTGCATGACAAGGTTATCCATCATGACCTGAGATCCGGAACTGTGATTTCTCTGGATCGCTGCGATCGGCTCATCATTGCCGCCGACTTCTTTCCAGTTTGTTATCTTACCGGTATATATATCAACTATCTGCTCATGAGTAAGCGAGTCAACGGGATTATCTGCGTTACATACGAATACGAGTGCTTCAAGAGCAAAAGGTTCCATCTCATATTCAAAACCTTCCTCATCCATCTTATCGAAAACCTCGGCACTGGGCTGAGCTACAACCAGAATGTCTGCACTGCCGTCCATAAGATATTCAAATGACTTGGAAGTCTTATGAAATTCCATAGACTGATCTGCATCTTCCCTGTCGATGCCGAGAAGAAGGCTCTTTATTGCAGTTGCCATCGGCTTAGTGGAAGTCGATCCGTCGATGGTCGGGAAATTCTTGGTCGTAAATTCGAATAAAGCTTCTTCCGTAACTTCAGTAGTTTCAACTGTAGTTTCCTCTGTTGTCTCAGAAGTCTCAGTTTCCTCGACTTCGGTCTCTGTCTCAACTGCCGAAGTTTCTTCTTCCGTTTCCTTAGTCTTATCTTCCTTCTTGTTGCAACCTGCGCTGACAAGCATAACAGCAGCCAAAGAAAATGCGATCAACTTATTAAAATGCTTCATATAATTCCTCTCTCAGGTAAATATAACCTCATATTATCACAGTACATATCTGATTTCTTTTTTATCTCGAAAAAAATAACCTGCCGACCAAAAGGTCAGCAGGCTATCGGTTTCTTAATTAAGGATTATCAGATCACTTGGACTCTTCAAGCTGATGCTTTGCGGTTGTCTTAACTTCCACTTCACATACAGAGAAGATATCGTCCACGAGTTTCTTATCAGGCTTTGGCGAGATGAGGCTTACTACAGGAACGATGATGAATCCTGCAAGCATCGCAAATGCACCGCAGTTGATAGGCGACTGGATGATCGTAGGAAGATTAGCTCTCCAGAGCATATTTACTACCATGATGGCAGGTCCGAAGAGGAAACATACCCAGCAGGAAAGCTTTGTTGTCTTTTTCCAGTAAAGACTATAGAGGAACGGAGCAAGGAAAGCACCTGCAAGAGCACCCCAGGAAATACCCATGAGCTGAGCTATGAACGTTACGGAACTGTTGTACTGAATGATTGCGATAACTGCGGAGATGAGGATGAAGATAAATACGAATATCCTAAGACATACGACCTTCTTCGTCTCAGACATCTTCTTGATGATCGTACCGTTGATGAAATCAAGTGTAAGTGTTGAACTTGATGTAAGAACAAGTGATGACAATGTAGACATCGAAGCTGAAAGGACAAGGATGACTACAACGGCGATGAGGATGTCAGGAAGCTTCTCGAGCATTGTCGGGATGATCTGGTCAAATCCCAAGGAATCTACCTGATCCTGTGTAAGGAAGATACGGCCGAAACCGCCGAGGAAGTAGCAACCGCCTGCAACGATGACTGCAAATACCGTAGAGATTATGGTACCCTTACGGATAGCATCCTCTGACTTGATGGCATAGAACTTCTGGACCATCTGAGGAAGACCCCAGGTACCAAGTGAAGTAAGGATGACAACGCCCAGAAGATCCATAGGAAGCGGGCCGAAGAATGATGCATATGATCCCGGGAAACTTCCCTCAACTTCAGCAAGCTTTGTAACTGAACCCATAAGACCGCCGTTTATGTTAAGAACTGCAAGGATAACTGCTACGATACCGATGAGCATGATGATACCCTGGATAAAATCGTTCACGGCAGTAGCAAAGTAACCGCCTGCGATAACATAGATAGCAGTAAGGACTGCCATTGCGATGATACAAACTGTATAGTCGATCCCGAAGGCCATCTCGAAAAGTCTTGAAAGACCGTTATAAAGAGAAGCCGTATAAGGGATAAGGAAGATAAAGATGATCGCTGAAGCACCGATCCTTAATGACTTTGACTTAAATCTCTTATCGAAAAACTCAGGCATTGTGGAACTGTCGAGTTTGTGAGTGATAAGTCTTGTCCTTCTTCCGAGGATGACCCATGCAAGAAGCGAACCGATAACGGCATTACCGAGACCGATCCAGGTAGATGCAAGACCGAACTTCCATCCAAACTGACCCGCATAACCGATAAAGATAACGGCTGAGAAATAAGATGTACCGTAAGCAAAAGCTGTAAGCCAAGGACCTACATTACGTCCTCCGAGTACGAACCCGTTAACATTGTTAGCTTTTCTTCTGCAGACGACACCGACCACAACAACGCTCGCAAAAAATGCGATGAGCATGATGATCTTGATGAGCATAAAAAAACCTCCTTAACTTGTCAGGAGGAAATACACGTCCTCCCGGACCCACGATAATAGTCCAGAGGACGGAAATAAGATATCCGCGATACCACCTCTGTTCTCCCAAAAGCTCGCGCTTAAAGGACTCATGAAGTATTGATGAACATACTTCGGCACTGTAACGTGTGCAACTACGGGATAGCCTACTTTGAAGTCCTACATTCCGCCAAAGGTAAACGGAAAACTACAAAATTACTACGACACTTCAGTTCGGTATCCGACTTCCGGGATGTATTCGAATCTCAGATCGACCTTAGGGCTCTCACCGACCGCCCCTTCTCTGTGCGGTAATACCAAGATCTACTTGTTCCCGATCAACGCCTTTACGTGACGATTATAGTAGTTTTCGATTATTTATTCAACCCGCGTTTTCGAGTAAGAAGATAGCAGATCGCGAGTGCCATGGCCTTACAGACATTATCGGCGATCATGCACAGCCAGACCTCATTAAGACCCAAGCCGAGATAATTGATCGTTATGTATGTAAGAGGAAGTCTTATGAACCACATGCAAAACGTCTCGATAAAGAACACTCGAAGCGTCTGCCCCTTTCCGTAAAAGATACCTTCAAATACGACCATGAGACCAAAGAACGGCTCGCTGAAAGCAACAAGTCTTAATACCTGAGAGCCGATCTGAGCTACTTCACTGTTCCTCGTGAAGATATACATGATCGGAAGCGCCAGACAAAACAGCAATACCGCGCTTACGCACATGATGGAAAGGTTAACGAATACCGATGCCCTCTCAGTCCTTTTAAGCTTGACCTCATCTTTCTCACCCAGTGCATTTCCTATAAGAGAAGATGTCGCAGTCCTAAGTCCGTACCCCGGGATATAGAAAAGTTCCTCTGCAGCCAGTGCGATCGAATGGGCTGCAAAGATCGTCTTACCCATCCCTGATACCATCCTCGCGAAAAAGACATATCCGAGACACGATGCAGTGCCTGTTGCCATCGCAGGAAGTCCGATCCTGCAAGCAGCTCCTATCATTGCCCTGTCAGGACGCATATCCCTTACCCTGAACTTCAGGACATCTTTCCTCATTACGGCAACAAACATCAGGATACCCGCAATGACAGAAGA
>CAMVBS010000109.1 GCA_947165785.1 uncultured Clostridia bacterium
GATCCTCGAAATTATCCACGCTTACGGCATTCGGGTAGCCGCATGCCTTGGCGATCGCCACCACATCGATCTGGGATGCTACAGTAGGCATGCCTCCGACCGTCTCGTGTGCGCCGTTATTGATAACGACATGAACGAGGTTATCAGGCTTATTGGCACCTAATACAGCCATCGAACCCATGTGCATGAGCACCGCGCCGTCGCCGTCGACACACCAGATCTTCTGGCCGGGCTTATTGACTGCGACACCGAGCGCGATCGATGAGCTGTGACCCATGGAGCCTACCGTCAGGAAGTCGTACTTGTGGCTCTGTCCGTTGGCGACACGCGTCTCGAAAAGCTCGCGGCTCGCCTTGCCCGTCGTGGATATGATCGGATCCTCGCCCGTAGCCTTTACGATGTGCTGAATGATCTGCTCTCTTACCATCGTGTTGTCGTTCTTATACTCGACCTTGGGAGCATCTGTAAGGGCGCCCTTGCGGATAACGAAAGCAACGTCCTTGCCTGTCGCGAGGATAGCTCTGAATTCTTCCATCTTCGCTTCCATCTCTTCCTCGGTCGTCTCCTTGCCGATGACGAAAGAAGCGATATCCATATCCTCGAGAAGCTTGAGTGTTACTTCACCCTGATAGATATGCTGAGGCTCGTCGTGAATGCCGGGCTCGCCTCTCCAGCCGACTACGAAGATGACCGGGATCGCATAGACCTTATCATTAAGAAGCGATGCTACCGGATTGATGATATTGCCCTCGCCGGAATTCTGCATATAGACTACCGGCACCTTACCCGTTGCAAGATGATAACCCGCCGCAAGTGCCGTACAGTTACCTTCGTTGGCTGCTATGACATGGTGCTTGGGATCGATACCGTATGTATCCATAAGGTAATTACAAAGCGCCTTAAGCTGCGAATCCGGAACACCCGTATAAAAATCCGAACCGATTATCTGTGTGAACTTCTCTACCTTCATATCTGTTCTCCAAACTTATTTATTCTCTGTCTGCGGCAGAATGATCTCATTTATAAGATACTCCGCTGTTTTTTCAATCTCATCATAGGCAACTGTCTTGGGCAACTCCTTGCCAAAAGCTATTCTCGCTTTCTCGATAAGAGCATCAGTATAGATAAGCTTGCCGTCTTTTACATCTTCTATTCCGTCAAGTGCAATAGACAGCCTGTCTGCTTTATTCATCTCATCAAAGCTGAATACCGACTCATCGATCCACGCATCGATCCTGCCTTCCCTGTATCCTACAGCAACGGGATAACCGCCGATATTACCGCCGAATCCCGGGCTGAACACCTTCTGTTGCTCACCTGTTCTTATCGCATCAATGACAGCTGTAATGATCTGATAATTCGATGAGGCATTCATCATGTTTCTGGTCTGATCAACCGGCATCGATATATGGCAGGCCTTGTAAACTTCTTCGTGGGGAATATCCTGCTCAACACCTTTGTAGTAGATCTTCAACGGAAGATCAACTCCTTCGGTCTGACCTTCCTTGCTGATACAGACATCATGGAAATGTCCTGCAGCAAACATAACATCTACATTCCAAAAATCTTCAACTCCGAGCAATTGAGCTACGGCAAATTTGATCCTCGGGATAAGATGATTCAGATTTCCGGAACCGAAGTCCGGATACGCCTTACCCGCACTTTTGAGCCACGGTATAACTGCATCTGAATAAGATGTATTGATAACAACAGCATCAGTATCAGCTTTATCACAGGCTTCCATGATATTCTTGGTAAATCTGATCGACAGAGGCGTCCATATACCGTAGGCCCTTACATTTGCCCATGAGATACTGCCGTATTTCAATCCGGGATATGCACGGGATGAATTAACTATAAAGTCAGGCTTATGCTTACTTATGGCTCCTGCTATCGCATCGATGTCATTAAGGTCTACTCCGCCCTCAACTTCAATCTTGGATCTGTTAACCCCGCGGATCAAAGCCGATACCCTCGTTATGTTAACTTTGGTCTGCATTTTGTCAGGGTTTCTTCCGACAACCACGACGCTTAAAGAAGGATCATTCCTGCTTATCAGATAATCAAGAAGATAACCGCCGACACTTCCGAGACCGATGATCATTATCTTGATGCTGCCGGCCTTGACATGTCTCTCAACAACTCCGAGTCTTTCACTTAAGCTTTTCATATGTTCTCTTTCTCCCAATACGACAGTATCTTTCTGTAGTCATCTCGCGTATTGCAGTTTGTCCATCTTTTAAGACCCTTCAGTTCAAAGTCATCGCTGTCGCACATATCGATATAGTTCTGAATAATCCTAAGATTGGTCCCGTCTTTTTCAAGCTCATAGAACTTCTCATTGGCCGCTTTAAGCTTATTGCTGTCCGTAAACTTCCACATCTGTCCGGAGTTTAAGATTACCGAGAAACATTCATCTATCTTCAGAAGACCGTGACTGCTGTTAAAAGCATATCTGTAGCGGCCGTCGCCGTCTTTGTAAAGAACAACGGCTTTATTGGCATAGATTGGCTCATAAGAATATGTCAGTACATTCTTATTTGCGTTTACGACCTCATCGAAAGACTCTTTATCTATATCGAGGTCACCCTCTACGAAAAGGATCTGTTCTATTCCGTCATATTTGTCAAACGCTTCCTTAAGCCCGACATAAAGACTGTAACCGGAAGCCAGATCCGCGTAATGTGCGTTATAGACCAGATCTGTCCTGGACTTAATCGTGTCGGGAAGTTCGGAACAATAAGCCTTTACTTCTTCAAACCTGTTACCAGCGACCAGAATTATACGGTCTGCAAAATCACACTTGATCAGAAGGTGATACAAAAGAGAATTTGTCTTATCCTTCTCGTAGTATATGATCTTATGTCTTTTCTCACTTTCGGGAACTCCCTCATTGAACCTGCTGGAGATACCTGCGATCGTGATTATCGCTATCTTCATCTAATCACCTCTTAAGATAATTGGTTATACACTCATCAAGGCCGCGATCAAGCGTAACTGCAGGTCTCCATGATGTCCTTGTCCTGATCTTCTCGGTAGACAAAAGCCTTCTTTCAGGATCCGATTCCCTGTAACCGCTGAATTCTATTACCGGATCATCGATGCCCATCTTTGATGCACACAGCTTTGCCAGATCGATGATCGATATCTCCTCATCGGTGGCGACATTATATACGGTTCCGTCGAGTGCCGAATCCGTGGCAGCCAATGCAAGAACCGCACTGCAGCTGTCATAGTTATTCAAAAATGTTCTTTTGTTTTTACGGGAGTTCTCAAGGAGAACAACTTTACCGTTATCCCTGAAGCTGTTGATAATGAACGGTATTATGTGCTTCGGATAACGCTCGTCTTTGCTGTAGACATTGGCGAATCTTATTGAACATCCTTTTATCTTTCCCGTATCGACAGCATCCTTCATAAAGAACTCTGTCAGGAGTTTTCCCGTGGCATAACTGGTTCTCTGACTGTGTTCCGCTATTGCCATCGTGATATAGTCGCTTTCCTTTACACCGCCGTTCTCATTCCACGAATTCATCGAATAAACTTCGGAAGTGGAACAATTAATAAACTTCTGAGCGCCTGTACGTATAGCCTGCTCAAGAAACGCGTTCATTCCCTCTACATTTGTCTCAAAGGTCTCATATACATGATAAAAATGCTCTGTATGGACTACAGCAGCACAGTTAATATAGATAAGTTCTTCGTAACTTCCCTTCAGATCCGACACTCTTAACTCGAAGTCACGCATCTGATCTTTATTGTTGATGTCATATTCAAAGAACTCAAATCTGTCATCGTCTATATGATCGGCTACAGTATCAATCGAAGAAGCATAGAAATTATCAAAGCCGATAATGTGATCTGTACTTTCTTCTGTAAGTATCTGACGGACTAATTCATTGCCCGTCATTCCTGTAACTCCGCTTATGGCATATAACTTACCCATAATTATTTCCTCTTTCTCAGACTCCGTTTGTCAGTCTGTTCTTATAGAATTCATCTATCTCATCCGGATATAATGACTGCTCATATTTCACATCATATTCAACTGACCGCAGCTCGACCTTAAGAGAAGGCAGCGAGAACACGACATACTGTGCGTAGGGATTGTGATTCCTGGGTTGTCCTACAGAACCCGGGTTAATAAAAGTTACTGCCTTCTTATTTCTGAAATCAGGATTATCTGCTTCATAAAAATGAGTAAAGACATGGGAGTAATGAGAATGCCCTGAGATAACTATATCGTAACAGGAATAATCTCCGCGAAGATTATCGGGCATAATTGACTTCCAGTAAAAGTCTTCAAGCGAACCGTGTACTGCAAGGCACTTTTTCCCGTCAATACTGAACTCGGTTAAGCCATCCTTATTCATGACAGACTCAATATAAGCCACGGAAGTTTCATTAAGATGATCTGCTGTATACTTTGCCATAACCCGTCCGCGGTCTGTCGAGAGCCTGTCCAGGTCTTTGTCGATCACGAGTTTCTCATGATTGCCCCATATATTAGCAACTATTCGATTTTTCCAATCAGTATCCCCGAGTCTTATCAGTTCTTCGATAACCTCATTCGATCTCATTCCATAATCGATATTGTCTCCGAGAAGGATAATACCGGAGAATTCTTCCCCTCTTATATCGTTAAGAACGGCTCGTAAAGCACTTAAGTTACCGTGTATATCCGACAAAATCAAATACTTATGTTCCAAAACAAACCTCCGTCAGATCTCGTCGATAAGAGTGATGATCTGCTTTATTGACATAAGTCTGTCGTCTACTTCCTTCGCTCTGTGGTAGCGCAGGATATCCTCTGCCGTCTTCTGCATAGCAGGGAAAGCGGCTCTTGTAAGCTGGTTCGCGTAGATAACGATGTTTACTCCGTGCTCTGCCAATTCGGCTTCCGTTATCGTGTTGAAGCTTGAAGGCACGACTACGATGGGCGTCGTCTTGTCTTCTGATC
>CAMVBS010000110.1 GCA_947165785.1 uncultured Clostridia bacterium
GAGATGGCTTCAACCGGCGATTACTTCGGCTTAAGGATCAAAGGCGATTCGATGGAACCATTGATCAGTGACGGAGATACCGTTATCGTCAGAAAACAGAGCAATGCCGATCACGGCGACATAGTAATAGCTTCCATAGATAAAGAAGATGCCGTATGCAAGAAATTTCTTAAGCGTGCAAACAGCATTACTCTCCTGTCGGTCAACAGCAAATATGATCCGATGGAATTTAATACCAGGGTGAAAAGATCTGTTTCCATCATTGGCAAAGTCGTAGAGCTTAGAAGGTCATTCGTCTGAATTTCCTATTGATTAATGTCAAATATAGTGTAATATTACACTATGAATAGAAACGAATTTACAGAAGGCATCACCCATATCCTTAAGCTGGTAAGAACTGAATATGGTCTTACTCAGGATGAGATGGCCGTTATCATCGGCATTTCCAAGAAATCGCTTGTTGAGAGCGAGAAGGGCCGACGCCCTCTCGGGTGGACTGAATCCGTTGCTTTGGCAAACATCTTCTCCGACAGTTCTGTGCTGCAAAGTAACTTCGGCGGCGATATCAACGAACTTATCACTGCAATCGCTTTTGACAACATCGAGGTTGATTACCCCAAGACCATGGGCGGAAAGATCTGGTGGAAGGTCGTTAAGGAAGATCGCGGATACCGTATCCAGCAAAATATCGTTTCCAATCACTATCGTCTTTTGGATGCGGATAACAGAAGGCTGTTTTTCTCTTTCCATCTTAAAGAAGTGGAAGAGTATCTGAATAACATCTGAACTTCATTCACTTTTTCGAAGAAAAGCCTTATTACCTGCCCGAAGGATACATGCCAGAGCAAAGGTAAGGATGACTATACATAAAAAGATGATGATCCCTACTCTCCAACCCCAGTTAAGGAAAAGATAGAAATCATTTGTGTTCGGGTATTCACCGCCTATTCCGTTTATAAGTATGTTAAGCATATATCCGCAACCGTAGATAACTGTGGGAACGGCGGAGATCAACGTGTACTTAAATTCTTTGCAGGTCCCCTTGAGCGTAATATAATCGAACATCGTAATAAGAGGCACTATCAAGTGGAAAAGAAGATTGGCGTTCCTGTAGAGATTGATATGACCGTAAAGAGGTCCTAAGAAGAATGCAACAACAGAAAAGGTCACCGAAGTAGCAGAAGCCGACATAAGTTTTAATGCCTTGACGGGTTTCCTGTCCGTGAAAAGAGCAGGTATGGCAACGATTCCCGCGAAGATATTGGAAAGCACGGTATAGTACTTAAGATTATCAAAACCTGTGGACATAAGATCAGTACCGCTGTCCTTGTTCGTAAAAGTCATAACAAGACCTGCAGCAACAAGTATGACGATCAATGAATTAATGATCTTATCTCTCATGCCAACCTCCGGTTCACTTATAATCCGTTACATCAAACTTACGATCCTTATAGTAGTAATCCCTGTCGTCCTCAGTTATCTCACGAACGATCCTACACGGATTTCCTACTGCTATCATGTTATCGGGAATGTCCTTTGTTACGACGCTTCCTGCACCGATAACGACGTTTTTTCCGATATTTACACCCGGCATGATACAGGTATTTCCGCCGATCCAGACATTATCACCGATCGTAATGTCAATTCCGTATTCGTACCCTGAATTACGGGAATCAGGGTGAAGCGGATGCCCTGCCGTATATATGGAAACATTAGGGCCGCACTGAACATTCTCCCCGATCTTTACCTTACCGACATCCAGGACGATGAAATTATAATTGGCAAAGAAGTTCTCGCCTATTTCTATGTTATAACCGTAATCACAATGGAAAGGGGCTTCTATATTGAGCCACTCTCCGGTCTTTCCGAGTATGTCCTTTATAAGTTTCATCTTCTCCGAAGTCTTATCGGGAGAGAGATTATTGTATTCGTATATCTTGAGCTTACATGCCATTCGCTCTTCACTTAATCCGTCGAGCCATGCCTTATACGGAAGATTTTTAAGCATTCTTTCTTTATGATCCATAGTTTTTGCCCCTTGATGTTATTGATCTGATTATATCATCCCCGGATTAAGAAAACGGAAGGAACTTAAGGCAAAGTTCCTTCCGTTTCTTAAAGATCTTAAAGTCATGTCTTACAAGGAATACGTCTCGATAAAGAAATCGATATGTCTTATCATAAGCTCGATATATCTTTCCTTGTTGTCATAGTCTCTGTCACACAACTGGATAAGTATGGACGTCGGTGAAGCGTAGTCGAGCGCCAATAACTTCGGATCGGCTTTCCTGATAAGACCGCACTTCATAAGATGGTCGAAGACCTTGGCAAAGAACTCGCTTATATTCCTTACCTGATGCACCGTAGCCTGTTCGCCGATCTTCTCATCTCTGAACTGCTCGATGGTACACATCTTACGAAGCTTACGTATCGTATCGTTCTCGACCGTAAACCGTATCTGTCTGATGCTGTACTCCCTAAGGTCTTCGACTGAATTAATGGAATTGACGATATTATCGTCAAAACCCATTCCCTTCATATAGGCTCGGTCGGCCAAAGAGGTCAATTCCTTGAGGATGCCCTCTTTACCTTTGAAGTACTTGTAGATGTTCGGACCCTTTATACCAATGGATTCCGCGATCTCATCTACGCTCGTTGCACTGTAACCCTTCTGCGAGAACAGATCCAGTGCAGCAAAGAGCAACTTTTCCTTTGGTGACATTTCTGTCTCTAATTTCTTCATAACCTTTTGATGTAACACTCTTTCTGTAGCATTCCCACCAAAACACACCAGGTTATTTTACACCTTTTCTCGAAAACGTCACGCATTTTTAATATCTTGTTCGCAAATTGCCTCATTTTTATGCATGACATGTATGCCGATGTGCCCTATTCCGAGGATAATGACTGCGATCCCGAGTATCGGATTTCTCCCATATACGGACAGGATAAAAAAAGCGACTACCGGTAAAGTTGCCCCTGCAACGGGGACACCGAGAAAACTGCTGTAATAGTCTTTCATTGTCTTTGGACTTCTGAAATAACGTATCCAGAACATTTCATAGAAGATCATTAAGATAAATGCCGTCAAAAGCAAAGATACCCAAGGACTTAAATGTATGTTCAGATCCTTGAAGATCAACACCAATATGGTTACAGATACCTGCCCGATCCTTTCAAGCACAAGTAAAAACCTGTTCTCTCCTGATGCATACTTCTCGTAATCCTTAGGAAGATTTCTGGTCCATATCAGATTCGGAACCATGAGCATGATAAGAAATATCAATCCGATATAACTGAAACCGAAATGCATATATCACCTCTTGGTTGAAAATTTATACTTCAATACATTTTTGGGACATTCATCAACGCAGGCTCCGCATGATATACACTCACTATAGACGGCCGTTTTATTATCGGCAACAAGTTGCCTAACATCCAATCCCATGGGACAGGATTTGTTGCATTTTCCGCAGGAGATGCACTTATCCTTGTCAGCACTGATATGAAGTTGCGGGATCCTAAGTGCTCTGCCAAGCTTACTTCCGAGGATCATGAACGGAGCCATCCAGCAGATATAGTGACAGGTTGCCCTTTTTCCGTGAATGATATTTGATATCACGAAAATGAATACAACACCATAATAGATCACATAACAGTATATATTCGAGACTGATATACCGTGGTCTGTCTGAAAGAACGGATCGATCTTAACATCGTTCTTACCGAGGATAAATGTCACGATAACCGCCAATACCCAAATGATCCAGATAACGAATTTGATCTTATCCCTTCTTCCCTGCTTCACAGGTCTCGGATTGATAGATGACAGGCATTCCTGAAGTCCGCCTGAAGGACAAAGATATCCGCACCATATCCTTCCGAGAAAAAGTGACAATACAAACATCGATACAAATACGATAAAGCTTCCGTTTATGATATGCTGCGATGCACCTTCGATAATGAGATAAGGAGAAAAATACCAGATGGTTATCGGGAAGAGCAAAAACGAGATCATTATGATCGCCTTTCGGACTTTCTGCCTCATCGCTTCTCCCCCTTACCGAGCATTTTCTTTGCCTTGGAACACCACTTAAGATACGCTTCGTAGCTCTCGATACCGAACGAGATCGTCAGATAATAATGAAGGTGGTCATCGTTATCAAGATCCTTCTCGAGAACCTTTGCATAGGAACGAAGCAATCCAAGATCATCTCTTATCTTATCCTCGAAGACTTCGATGTTGTGATAAGTAACGTCTCTTTTCTCCACTCCGCCAAAGAACAGTTTAAGTAGTGTCTCATATTTAAGTTCATTACTTGCCTGTTCATCCTTGATCCAGTTCTTGAGTACTTTCTTACCGGAAGGCGTGATCTTATAACTTATCTTCTCTCTGCCCTCCGAAGTCGCTTCCTTCCTGGTGATGAAGCCGTTAGTCTCAAGTTCCTTAAGTGTAGGATAGATATTGCCGAAACTGCCGTTCCAGAAAAAACTGATCGCTCCGTCAATGCGTTTCTTGATATCATATCCCGTAAGCTGTTCATGACTTAATAGTCCCAGGATGACCATATCTATCTTCTTTTCTCTTGCCATGTCACAGACTCCTTATGCATCAATTTGATATATCATTTTGATACATAATAACACCGACCGACATACTTGTCCAGTCAAAGATCCTGATCTTACAATTTGTTTATCTTAGGAGTTTTCTTATAAGGCTCATCTTACGTTCGCCAGTCTTTCCCGAATAAGGATGCTCTCGCAACGGAAGATTAAACCTCGTTTAACCCGTAAGCACAGTACTCGGATGAGTGAATTCTCGAAATCCCCATATACCGTGATATGCTCCCAT
>CAMVBS010000111.1 GCA_947165785.1 uncultured Clostridia bacterium
CGAAAAAGAAGCCGCCCGTTAAGGCGGCTTCTCATCAATGTATCTTCATTACCCAGGTCATAAGTCCGTCGGCATAAACCTTGCCGTACATCTTATTCTCGTCTCCCTTGGTCTCATAATCGATCGACCCGTCGGAATTCTCTGTCTTTTCAAGTTCCTGTCCCACAAGCTCGTCACCTAAGTATGCTTTTGCATTCTCAAATGTATCGAACTTGATGAACATTGTCTTTTCGCTCTTCTCAAAATCAGATGCGATAAGGACTTCCTCTACGCCGACTGCCGTGTTGTCAAAACTTGCGGCATATTCACCGAGTTTGGATTCCATTATTATATTCTGATTATCTTTATTCTCTTCAATATAATCCTTTATGGTCTGGCACTTGAAGTCGTCCGGATCAGAATGCACGGAACCGGGAACATACGTCTCATCAGTTTTCGTATCGTCTTCAATGACTTCCTTTGATGTTGTCTCCTCGACTGCCGTGGCCGAACTTGTCTCAACCGATCTGTCACCATCACATCCGCCAAGGACTGTTAAGGATCCTAATACACTTACGGCAAGGATCATCGATATTGCCTTTTTATTCATCTGCCTTATTTCCCCCTTCGTTCCGATAGAACCTTAAGGATTATAGCATTCTTTTTCCGACCAATGAAAAAGGGATGCCGAAGCATCCCTCTTGTTAGTCAGTAAACTAAGAATCAGATTACTTGAGTTCGATCTCAGCGCCAGCCTCTTCGAGCTTCTTCTGGAGAGCCTCAGCCTCGTCCTTAGAAACGCCTTCCTTGATAGCCTTAGGAGCAGCCTCAACGAGCTCCTTAGCTTCCTTAAGACCAAGACCGCAAGCGTCCTTAACTGCCTTGATAACGTTCATCTTAGAAGCGCCGAAGCTCTTCATGAATACTGTGAACTCTGTCTTCTCAGCAGCAGCGCCGCCCTCAGCAGCTCCACCAGCAGGTGCAGCAACTGCAACAGCTGCAGCAGATACGCCAAACTCTTCTTCAATTGCCTTCTCGAGGTCGAAAAGCTCCATTACGGACAATTCTTTGATATCTTCGAGAATCTTAGTAACTTTCTCACTAGCCATGATTTTTTTCCTCCATTTAATGATAAATAGTTAGTAATACTTTGTTGTGTCTGCTATCAGCCTTCAACAGGAGCAGCAGTCTCTTCTGCAACAGGTGCCTCAGCAGCAGGTGCAGCCTCTTCAGCAGGAGCCTCTGCAGGTGCAGCAACCTCTCCGCCTTCTTCCTGAGCCTTCTCAGCAACAGCCTTTACGAGCATAGCAAGCTTTGTGAAAGGGAAAAGCAAACCATAAACGACCTGACTGTACAAAGTCTCCTTGTCCGGAACCTTGGAAAGAGCAACGATCTCGTCAATGGAAGCAACTTTGCCTTCAATAACTCCACCCTTGATCTCAAGTGGCTCATAATCTTCTGCGAACTTGCAAAGAATCTTAGCAGGAGTTACGAGGTTGTCAGAATAAGCGACAGCCGTAGGTCCTGTGAAAGTCTCATCAAGTCCTTCGATACCGAGTTCTTTAAATACTAAGCGCAATGTTGTATTCTTAACTACCTGGTACTTAACGCCCTGCTTACGAAGCTCAGCACGCATTGCTGTGTCCTGCTCAACTGTAAGACCACGTGCAGCTACAAAAACGAAAGTAGCAGCATCCTTGTACTCGGCAACAAGATTTTCAACAACCTGCTTCTTAGCAGCTAAAATCTTCTCACTTGGCATTTTGTGGTATTCCTCCTTGTCAGAATAATTAAAACCCCTCAGGCCAAAAGACATGAGGGGTCGAAACTTCATTTATATCATGTAGTCTCATAACCTCGGCAGGGACCTTACGGTATTACGATAACCTGCTGTCTTTGGCAATGAACGGATATTTACTTGTTATATGTGGCAAAAGCCACGAGGTGTATGATACACCATCTCAAGGTAAATATGCAAGTACTTTCTTAATTAAAGGAACTTACTTGTGTTAACCTTGATACCAGGGCCCATTGTAGCAGAAAGAGAAACACTCTTGAGGTACTGACCCTTAGCAGCTGCAGGCTTAGCCTTAACGATAGCATCCATGAGAGTCTTGAAGTTCTCTTCGAGCTTCTCCTGACCGAAGGATACCTTACCGATTGGGCAGTGGATCAAGTTTGTCTTATCGAGACGGTACTCGATCTTACCTGCTTTGATATCATTGATAGCCTTTGTAACGTCCATTGTTACTGTTCCGGACTTAGGGTTTGGCATCAATCCCTTAGGACCGAGAACCTTACCGATACGTCCTACAACACCCATCATGTCAGGTGTAGCAACAACTACGTCGAAGTCGAACCAGTTTTCCTTCTGGATCTTCTCTACCATATCCTCAGCACCGACGAAATCTGCGCCAGCTGCTGTAGCCTCATCAGCCTTAGGTCCCTTAGCGAATACGAGTACCTTCTTGGAACGACCTGTTCCGTGTGGAAGTACTACAGCGCCTCTAACCTGCTGATCTGCGTGACGGGAGTCAACGCCCAAACGAACGTGGATCTCAACTGTCTCGTCAAACTTAGCCTTACCTGTCTCCTGTACAAGACGAATAGCCTCGGAAGGATCATAGGCTGTTGACTTATCTACGAGCTTAGAGAGCTCTGTATATCTCTTGCCTTTTTTCATGTCTTTATTCCTCCGCTATTATCTTTCTACAACGATACCCATGGATCTTGCTGTACCAGCAACCATCTCTGCGCAAGCCTCGATGCTTGAAGCGTTTGTATCAGGCATCTTGATCTCAGCGATCTTCTTGCACTCCTCAAAAGAGATCTTTGCAACCTTGTTTACGTTTGGCTTACCAGAAGCTGTCTCGATATTGCAAGCCTTCTTGAGCAATACAGGTACCGGTGGAGTCTTTGTGATGAATGAGAAAGAACGGTCAGCGTAAACTGTGATAACTACAGGAATAACAAGTCCTGCGTCCTTTGCTGTTCTCTCATTGAACTCTTTAACGAACTGCGCGATGTTAACACCATGCTGTCCGAGAGCTGGTCCTACCGGTGGCGCCGGAGTTGCTTTGCCTGCAGGTATCTGTAACTTAATGTAACCTGTGACTTTCTTAGCCATAAATGGCCACCTCCCAAAATTTAATAATTTATCTTAAAGCAGGGATCCCTGCTAAAAGTCAGATCCTGATTACCTGAGCGAAATCTACGCTTACAGGTGTTTCTCTACCGAACATGGAAATACGTACAGTAACCTGCTGCTTCTCCATGTCGATCGCCTCGACCTTACAGATACTGTCGATAAACGGTCCTGAGATAACTCTTACCGTATCGCCGATCTCGTAGTCGACGCTTGGTACCCAATCTGTTGCAAGACCCATTGTAACAAGGTCTTCCTCCGTCAAAGGTAAAGGTCTGTTGGCATTAGGGCCTACAAAGCCCGTTACACCTCTGGTGTTTCTTACGATATACCAGATCTCCTCGTTATATACCATCTTTACGAAGACATATCCCGGGAATTTCTTACGCTGAACGACCTTTTTCTTGCCATCCTTTACTTCGATGACATCCTCAGTCGGAACCTGGATCTCCTGGATCATCTCCTGAAGGCCTCTGTTCTCGACCAATTTCTCCAAAGTAGTCTTTACTTTCTTCTCATAGCCTGAGTATGTGTGAATAACATACCACTTAGCTTCTAACTGTTCAGACATTATTACACTCCTAATATAAAGTGGCTAACGCCAACGTTAAGACTGTTCCTATTATGTTGATTCCGTAGCCTCAGTAGCCTTTGTTGTAGCCTCAGTTGTCTCAGAAGCTGCTGTTGTTGCTTCTGTCTCATTTGATGCGTCAGTTGCATCAGTAGTATCAGCAGCTGTCTCGGAAGCATCCGATGGAGCTGTCTCATCAAACTGAAGGTCCACACTCTCAGATGTAGCCTCTGTAGGATCAACCTGATCATAGAATCCAACTTTGTCGAGGATCCAGTGACCACCTTCGCTAACGGCATACAGATAGATGGCAAAGAAAATTATGACAACGAATACAACCGCGCAAATAGACTTGAGCTTATCCTTTGAAGGCCAGATAACCTTCTTAAGCTCGCCGATTACGCCTTTAAATCCTGCACCGATACGTGCAAAGATATTCTTTTTCTTTTTGTCAGCCATTTAATATACCTCTCTCGAGAAGAACAAGATTACTTTGTTTCCTTGTGAACTGTGTGCTTCTTGCAGAAAGGACAGTACTTCTTGAGCTCAAGTCTCTCTGAGTCGTTCTTCTTGTTCTTGTATGTCTGATAATTTCTCTGCTTACACTCTTCACATGCTAATGTAAGCTTGTCACGTGCACTGGCCTTTGCCATATCGAACACCTCCAAAAATTGTTGTCTTCCTCTATATGTTCACCATGCAAAAATGCATTTTAAGCGCAATAAAAAAAGACCTCTACGGGTTTAGCGAATGAAATTTTATCACAGGTCGGGGTAATAGTCAACGAGAACTTTTTATATAACAAAGGTCGCCCGAAGTATTACGAGCGACCTATTTATTATCCAATAATATTATGTCCTGTCAAGTTTCTTATCTCTGGATAGCGTAGCTGTTACAGATACCGGTGAACTCCTCGCATGTCGAGAAGAAATCAAACACCTGATCGCGGTTCATGGCGCCGCTACTGAGCTGGTTAAGCCAGTGTGCCTTACCTGCATCATCAGGTTCACGACCCATGAAGG
>CAMVBS010000112.1 GCA_947165785.1 uncultured Clostridia bacterium
TTCTCGAAAAAGTGATCCCAACTTAATTTGTTTCACTTTTGAAGTTTTGTATAATATGTGCATTAAAAAGACAGGTCAGGACAGAAGGCACAATGAAAAGGCGTACGGCAAATTTCATAATGAAGCAGAACGGCGAGAAGACGGGGATCTTTGCCCGCATCGACAGGAAGACTCTCATAACGATAATATCCATAACTTTGGGAGTCCTCATTCTCGGAGGACTTTACCTGTGGTACGTCAGAAATTACGCCAATGCGCGCAAGGTCGACCTGGAGACCGATAAGGCACTCAGCTATGAGCTTCAAAGCGTCGCAGCAGATAACGGTATCGTCAAGGATTTTCTCTGGAGCAGGACTAAGGAACTCATGCTCAAGAATGCCGATGACAAGACGCTTATAGTCGAGAAAGTCACTCTGCCGGGTAAGCTCATCGATCAGGAACAGTCGGAATCAGGCACGTATTCGCTTGAAGATCAGTCACTTCTTTTAAGGATCTATGTGAGCGACAACAACAGGATCGCTGCAAAATCCCTTTATTCCGAGATCAACAAGAGATTCGATATCGATAGTGAGAGCGTTCCTTCAAAGGTTGCCTATCTTGAGGCCTTTCTTTACTATTACTCTTCCTACGGAACCAAGGATGACGCTGAGAATCTCTCGGCACTTGTCAACAGCCTTTTCGATGAGCAGGGGCTTTTGAAGCCGGAATCCTTTGAAGTATCCAAGTATTCCGGTCAGGCTTATGTATCTTCGGCTGACGAGAATGAGGCTCTTTCCACCGGAAGTGCGATGGGTGACCTGGAGGCAGGCGGTACGAACGGCTCTTATCAGGGTTCGGATGAGAAGAAGACCATAAACGGAGTCCTGCTGTCATCGATCGATCTTAAGCTCATCAAGGCTCTGGAGACAAATGAGTTTCTTCCGGAAGGGTCCTACGAGCGTAATCTCAAGATAGTAAAGGACAGTGTTCTTGGCAGTGACCTTCCGCTTTATGCATATGCCTATGAGATAAATGACGGCGAAGTCGGATATGTGTATTCCTCGGGTATCACGGGTACCGTTGACCTTACTCAGTGCGTCATGACGATGAGAAATCTCGCGGAGGTCGATGAGCTTTCTGAAGCTTCTTATTCATGGCTCAAGTCCACTTTGTACGGAACGGAAAGATTCGCGGATACATACTTTATCGTGACTGGAAGACCTGACGGAAACGAGTCTGTCGAGGCTTATTTCTGTATCGCACGGATCGCGCTTATCAAGGGCGATGATGATGTTTTCGGATTTTGCATGCAAAGACTCGGAGCACATGTTGCTACTCTGGATTCGAGTCCTGCTCTGTCGATGATCTTCAGAAGTGAGGACGGCAGGAATGTAGTATATGCAAAGGACAATCTCGAGATGTACCTTATCATCAGATAAGACGGGATGTCCGATATTTACCACAAAACATTTTATTCTTGTATAGTTTTAAACCCATAAGATCTATCCTTTAAGTATATTTGCTTGAAGGGAGATATCCTATGTTAAATTTCAACTTTTACAGTCCTACGGAATTCGTTTTCGGTAAAGACCGCGAGAATGAGGTCGGCGCTTACGTTAAGAAGTACGGCGGATCCAAAGTCCTCATCCACTATGGCGGAGGTTCTGTTGTAAGGTCAGGTCTTTTGGACCGTGTTAAGTCATCCCTTGAGAAGGAAAACGTTCAGTATCTCGAGCTCGGAGGCGTTATGCCTAACCCGAGAGATTCCAAGGTCTATGAAGGTATCGATCTCGTTCGTAAAGAGGGCATCGATTTCATCCTCGCAGTCGGCGGCGGTTCCACTATCGACAGTTCCAAGGCCATCGCGGCAGGTGCAGTATATGACGGTGATTTCTGGGATTTCTACAGTTACAAGACAGGCATCGAGAAGGCATTGCCTGTAGGTACGGTCCTTACCATTGCGGCAGCAGGTTCCGAAGGATCCGGCGACTCTGTCATCACAAAGGAAGACGGCATGCTCAAGAGGGGTGTCGGAAGTCCTGCATTAAGACCGAGATTTTCGGTCATGAACCCTGAGCTTTTATATACGCTTCCTTCCTATCAGACGGCATGCGGTGCAACTGATATCATGGCTCACGTTTTCGAGAGATATTTTACGAATACAAAGGAAGTGGAGATCACCGACAGGCTCTGCGAGGCAGTCCTCATGACCATGATCAAGGAGACTCCGAGGGTCATCGCGGATCCTGCAAACTATGAGGCGCGCGCCAACATTATGTGGGCAGGCACGGTTGCTCATACGAACATCGTCGGTGTCGGCCGCGATCAGGACTGGAACAGCCACGGTATCGAGCACGAGCTCTCTGCTATCTACGACTGCGCTCACGGTGCGGGTCTTGCGGTCATCATGCCTGCATGGATGGAATTCGTTTATAAGCACGACGTTATGAGATTTGCCCAGGTCGCAGTTCGCGTATGGGGCGTTAAGATGGATTTCTTTAACCCTGAGAAGACAGCCGTTGAGGGTATCCGCCGCTTCAGGATGTTCCTTCGTTCCATCGGTATGCCGATCAACTTCAAGGAGCTCGGTGCTGATGTAAAGGATATTCCTGAGATGGTCTCGAAAATGGGTATCAACGGAGAAACGGGAGGTTTTGTTCACCTTAAGCCTGAAGATGTTGCCAAGATCTATGAGATCGCTGCAAATGCTGAGATCTGATCGGAGGACGTAACCAATGAAGGTCTTATTTATCGGAGGCACGGGAACCATAAGCACTGCCATCTCCAAGGCACTTGCCCAAAGAGGTGACGAGCTTTATCTCATCAACAGAGGAAACCGTAATGCGATCCTTCCCGATAATGTTCACTTCATAACAGTGGATGTTAATGATGAGGAAGAAGTAAAAGAAAAGATCAAGGGAATGGAATTCGATGTAGTCTGTGACTTTATCGGATTCGTACCTGAACAGCTCGAGAGAGACTACAGGCTCTTTAACGGAAAGACAAAGCAGTTCATGTACATAAGTTCCGCATCAGCATATAACAAGCTTCCTTCAGATCACGTGATCACGGAAGGAACTTCACTTGCCAATCCATACTGGGAATATTCCAGGAACAAGATCAGGTGTGAAGAGTTCCTTATGAAGAAGTACAGGAAAGAGGGATTCCCTGTAACCATAATCCGTCCGAGCCACACCTACGACGAGCGCTCGGTACCTCTCGGAGTCCACGGTCCTAAGGGCAGCTGGCAGGTAGTCAAACGTATCATGGAAGATAAGCCTGTCATCATCCACGGTGACGGAACTTCTCTTTGGACGATTACTTTTAATGAGGATTTTGCCAAAGGATTCATCGGCCTTATGGGTAATCCGCGTGCAATAGGCGAGGTATTCCAGATCACATCCGATGTATCTCTTACGTGGAATCAGATCTACGAGACTATCGCCCGCGTCCTCGGAAAGACACTGAAGCCATATTATGTCTCTTCGAGATTTCTGGCTGACATATCCGATTACGATTACGAAGGTTCTCTGATCGGAGACAAGAGTAATTCGGTCATCTTCGATAATTCAAAGCTCAAAAGAGCGGTGCCGGGATTCTGCTGTACCATCCGTCCTGAGGAAGGTATCAGAAGGACGATCGAGTACTGCCTCGCTCACGAGGAATGTCAGGTGGAAGATCCTGAGTTCGACGCATGGTGTGATAAAGTCATAGCTTCGCTTGAAGGTCTGAAAAAGGATTTTAATTGAAATATCAAACGTTGTGATATGGAAAATGTAAATATGTCCCCGACAGGGGACATATTTTTGTGTGATATAATCGTTATGGATTTGGGAAACGGGATGATACATGGATTATATGAACAACGATATGATCCTCCAAGAAGTTCATTATGAAAATGTGAGGTGTAAGTATGCACGAAAATGCAATCGGTAATGCGGTTAATGATAACAAGAGATTTAACAGATCGAACAAGCTCATAATAGTGTTTGTAGCCATGATGGTGCTTCTGATGGCGGTAACGCCCCTTTATGCTACAGGGGAACAGCCGAAGAATATAAAACTGTCATTGGAGACAATAGAACTCACGCCTGACGAGATACCTGATAACAGACTGGTACAAATCAAACTCAATGTCGAGAATCTGCCTGCATTCCGCACCCTGCGGATCATACTGGAAAAGGACTCAACGCTGAAATTCCCATTTCCCGGTCACTTACCGGAACCCTCTGATGCACTTGCCCGTGTAGGCGGCATCAGCTGTTCGACCGGTACAGATCCGAATACGAATTTGCTTTCATGCATGATAGATAATGTGGAACCTGATCTGTTCTTGGCCAGCGGAGAGATCATGACTCTGTATGTTACTCTGCCGAACGATGCACAGCCCGGCGATTTTTATCAGGTCAAACTGTTGCGAAACTATGATGATGGAGTGACCCACGAAACCTATGTTGAAACGGATGATGCTCAATACGGTGAGTCCTATTTCTCGGAGCTTGTCTCGGGAGGAATTCGCATTGTGCCGGAAAAAGGCGAGCCGACAACAGAACCGACTTCATCTCCAACATCAACACCAACTTCTAACCCGACAACAATAGGCGGAACATTTGAGGATTTTGTAGAAAGACTTTATGTCGTAGCCCTCGGTCGTGCTTCCGAAGCAGAAGGTAAGGCACACTGGTGCAAGGTCG
>CAMVBS010000113.1 GCA_947165785.1 uncultured Clostridia bacterium
TTGTCCGAAATTAATGTATAATCAATAATAGTGATGAGATCAAGGAGAAGTCTATGGCAGAAGTAACTGAAGCTGAACGTATCTTACGTAATTCAGGAATCCGTATAACAAGACCTCGTGTGGAAGTTTATGATTATATTCTCAGCAAGAGGACTCATCCTACATGTGAAGAGATCTATGACAATCTTAAAGATGTAAGTCCTTCGCTTTCTCTTGCAACTGTTTATAACGTAACTGAACGGCTTGTGGACGAGCATCTTTTGTTGCGCTTAAATTCTCCGAATGGCGAGCGTCGTTTTGACGGTACTCTTAAGATGCATGGTCATTTGTACTGTGAGGTCTGCGGAAACGTATATGACTTTGATGTTAGAGATGATCTGGTGTCTGATGAATCCGATCTTGTCATCAAAAATATCATTGTCACGGCTTCGGGTATATGTTCTGATTGCCGTTGCGATTAAGGAGGAAAAGAATGGATCTCAAAGGAACAAAGACAGAGGCTAATCTCCAGACTGCTTTTGCAGGTGAGTCAATGGCAACAAACAAGTATGCTTATTATGCATCCAAGGCTAAGAAGGAAGGATATGTTCAGATCTCCAATATCTTTACCGAGACTTCCGGTAATGAGCGTGAACACGCTAAGCTTTGGTTCAAGGCTTTACATAACGGCGGAGTACCTGATACACTTACAAATCTTCTCGATGCTGCAGCAGGTGAGAATGATGAGTGGACATCGATGTATAAGACATTTGCTGCTGAAGCACGTGAGGAAGGCTTTAACGAGATCGCTGAACTCTTCGATCTTGTTGCAGGCGTAGAAAAGGAGCACGAGGAGCGTTATCGTGAGATCGCTAAGCACCTTGAAGAGGGTATGACATTCAAGCGTGACGGCGTTAAGATCTGGAAGTGCCTTAACTGCGGTTATATCCATTATGGTGATGAAGCTCCTGAGGAATGTCCTTTGTGCGCTCACCCTAAGGCATACTTTGAAGAGAGAACAACAAACTATTGATAGTATGATCATTACGGTCCCTTCGGGGACCGTTTTTTATGCACGAAAAAGACCTTCGAGAAATCCGAAGGCCTTTTATGTCTCGTGTAAGATCAAATAGCAGATCAGTCTTTCTTTGTAACAAGAGCGTCTCTGATCTCTGTAAGGAGCTTAACTTCCTCTGATGGCTCTGCAGGCTCTTCAGCAGCAGCTTCCTTTTCTTCCTTCTTCATGAGTGCCATAAACTTCTTGGAACTCTTCTGGATAATAGTGATAACAAGGAAGATGCAGATTGCAATGATGAAGAACTCGATTATTGTATTGATAAACTCACCATACTTGATAGCAACTTCAGGAGTAACAACCTCACCGGCTGCGTCAAGTTTCTCAGCCTCGAGAACATATTTCATATCCTTGAAATCAACACCTGAGCATGCCTTACCGATAGCCGGCATGATGATGTCATTTACAAGAGAAGTAACGATCTTTCCGAAAGCGCCACCGATGATAACACCGACAGCCATATCGAGTACGTTACCTTTACTTATGAATTCCTTAAACTCCTTGATCAAACCCATTAAAATACACCTCGCAATTAACAGAATTTTTTAATCGCGTCAGAGAGAAGGTCCTCGCTCACGCTTAAAACAATTGTAACAACAATAGGTGAATTTGCAAGGAATTTGTCTAATTTGTCGAGGAAGCTTGCGAGTTCGTCAAGGTCTTCGCTCTTTGCTACTTTGCGGATGCTGTCCATATAGATGTGAGTGAGATCGTAGTCCTTGGAACAAACTCCGCCGATAAACGAAAGAAGCTGATCATATCCGGTACATGGGTACTCATCGATATTGATCAGCCTTACATTGTGCTTCAGAAGTTGGTCGAGTCTGTTTCCTCTCTCGATGCAGACTACATTGTTGTCTTCCATTGCCTTATTGTTGATGTCTTCAACAATTCTGGCAGTCTTTCCCGTTCCCTTTGCTCCTGCAATAATCTTGATCATAGGCGTTGATCTCCTTTACTGTGTATTTATTTGATGAATATATTTTAACTGAATTTTAGTGTAATTTGAATAGCAAATGGGGATTTTTTGAGTTATTTTTTGTGTATTGTTAACAGAATATCCAAATCGTTGATATATATGTATAAATATGATACAATAATTGCGTTCTAGATTACTTTTGGTAAACGGACTTCATTGAAGGTCCGTTTTTTGTTGTATCAGGAGGAATGAATGGCAAAACGTTCAAAGATCGCTCAGGCAGCATATGACATTGCTAAGCCGGAGGCCGAAAAGATGGGTTTGGAGCTGGTCGATGCGGAGTTTAAGAAAGAAGGTCAGAAGACATTTTTAAGGCTCTTTATTGATAAGAAGGGTGGACTTAATATCGATGACTGTGAGAACTTCAGCAGACTCATAGATCCTATACTCGATGAACAGCTTAAGCATGATGCGGATTACTTTGAAGTATCCTCTCCGGGTCTTACGAGACCTTTGACGGAGCCGGCAGACTTCAGAAGATATTCCGACGAGAAGATCGAAGTATCTCTCTTTAAAGAGGTCGACGGAGTTAAGAACTTTCTGGGAACCATCAAGGATGTAACCGATGAGAAAGTCCTTTTCGAGTATGATGACGGAAAAGAGATAGAACTTAAATATGACGAGCTCGCAAGAGCAGTAAGACACATTGAATTTTAATCAAGGAGGCAAATAAAATGGCTAAGAAGAAGCAGGAAGAGGAGCAGAGAGAAAGCGTAATCGCAGTTGTTAAGGAACTTGCGAAAGAGCGCGGCATCGATGAGGAAGTTCTCATGAAGGCTATCGAAGACGGTATCGTTGCAGCTTTCAAAAGAGAGTTCTCCAGCTCCAAGAATATAGATAACGTTTTCGCTGAGATCGACAGAGAGACAGGTGAGATCTTCGTTTATAAGCTCGTTGAGGTTGTAGAGGAAGTACTCGATCCTGATAACGAGATCTCATTTGAGGATGCAAAGGCAATGGATGACGAGATCGAACTCGGTGACCAGGTTGAGATCGGTATCGACGTAGATGAGCTCGGAAGACTTGCTGCTACAGCTGCTAAGAGCGCTATCTCACAGAAGGTAAGAGAAGCTGAGTATGCTCGTATCCAGTCTGACTTCTCAGACAGGATCAACGAGATCGCTACAGGTATCGTTCAGCGTAAGGATTCAAGATATGTATATGTTGATATCGCCAGAGCTGAGGCTGTTCTTCCGAGAGAGCATCAGATCAAGGGCGAGAACTATGATCACGGCAGAACGATGAAGTTCCTCGTTCTCAATGTTCAGGAGTATAACGGAAGACCTACTATCACAGTTTCCAGAACTCACGTTGACCTCGTTAGAAAGCTCTTCGAGCTTGAGGTTCCTGAGATCAAGAGCGGTGAGGTCATTATCAAGTCCGTTTCCCGTGAGCCTGGTTCAAGATCCAAGGTCGCTGTTTGCTCAAGAGATGAGAACATCGATGCTAAGGGTGCTTGTGTAGGACAAAGAGGTCAGAGAGTTCAGGAAGTTATGAATGAGCTCGGCGGCGAGAAGATCGATATCATCGACTGGAGTGAAGATGATGCAGCATTCATCTCCGAGGCTTTGCAGCCTGCTGATGTTACAAGCGTAACAACTTCATTCGTAACAAAGGAAAACGGACACATCGAGAAGCGTGCTGACGTAGTCGTTCCTGACTCTCAGTATTCACTTGCTATCGGTAAGTCCGGCCAGAACGTAAGACTTGCTGCAAGACTTACAGGATTCAAGATCGATATCAAGACTGAATCTGCCGTATCTGAGGCTGACAGCCGTGCGATCCAGGATGAGTTCGAGGTCGTTGAGGCTCCGGACGAAGAGTAAGGAGAGAGCTAACTGATGAAGAAGAAACCGCAACGAATGTGTGTCAGCTGCAAGACGAGAGCGGACAAGAAAGATCTTTTAAGAGTTGTCCTTCTCCCGAGCGGCGATATAGCTTATGATCCTTCGGGAAGGCTGCCCGGCAGAGGTTCTTATCTGTGCCGTAAGCAGGAATGCATCATGGCTGAGCTTAAGGCACACAGACTTGCCAAGGGTCTTAGACATCAAGTGGATGATGAAGAACTTAAAAAGATAGCTTCGCAGATACTTAAGGAATGCGAAGACGAGGTACAAGAAGAAGGATGAAATTAGCTGATTCTTATACTGAAGAAGATATCTTGAAGTTCTTGGGACTTGCGAACAGAGCATCGAAAGTAGTCTCGGGAAACGATCAGATAATAGATGAAGCCAGAAGAGGCAATATCAAACTCCTGATCGTGGCAAGGGACATTTCCCAAAATACTTTCGACAAGTTCTTAAGTGTCTTGACGACATTTGATCGTGAGATTCCCTCGGCATACAGATTTGCCGACAAGAGAAGTTTGGGAAATGCTATTGGCAGACCTGACAGGGCATTAGTCGGAGTGACTGACGAAGGTTTTGCGGGGAAGCTTGAATTAATGCTTGACAGGTTTGAATACAAGGAGGAACTGGATCAATGAGCCAAGATAACGAGAACAACAAGCCGATCATAATGGGCGGTGTCTCAGGCAATAAGGAACTTCGAGTTCGTAGAGTACATAAAAAGAATGCAGATACTGCAGAAAAGGAAGCGCCGAAAGCTGAAGCTGCAAAGACTGCGGCACCTAAG
>CAMVBS010000114.1 GCA_947165785.1 uncultured Clostridia bacterium
CCGGAATCGGTCTTGAGCTTTCCTGCATCATCGTCATAGGCTGCATACATGACTTCGCCCGCATAGGCCTTGTCGATAACCCTCCTGTGGACGCCGTTTATTTCCATGATCCCGTAGAGCTTGACCTTCTTGATCATATTATTGCTCATCGAAAACTTGTCCTTCAGGATATCCCTTATCTCCATGTTGTCATATTGGGGTTCTATCACGTAATTGATTTTCATTTTTACACCTCATCTATATACTTATACCATTTTTTTCGAGGTTTTCCTTTAATTGATTTTCGATTTTTGAGGCGAAGTCGTATTAAATGTTACGGAATTTGGAATTAAGGTAAAAAAACGTGAAAATTGCTTCGCGATATTGTTGTTTGATAATAATAAATATGTTAATCTTTTCGTCGGGAGGTGAGTCACAGTGTCTATTATTAAAATGACTCCGGAAGAACAGTCGGCTAAGTTCGAAGAAGTTCTTTCAAAATTCAGAGGCCAGGGACAAAAGGCTTTGATGGCTACTTTGCAGCAGTCCCAGGAAATCTACGGTTATTTGCCGCTTCCTGTACAGCGTAAAGTTGCTGAGGCTTTGGACGTTTCTGTTGCTGAAGTCTATGGCGTAGTTTCATTCTATTCTTTCTTCTCTTTGAAGCCAAAGGGAGAGTACGCTTTCAACGTTTGCTTGGGTACAGCTTGCTACGTTAAGGGTTCACAGGCTTTGCTCGACAAGATCGAATCTTGTCTCGGTATTAAGTCCGGTGACGTTACAGAGGATACTAAATTCTCTATTTCTGCATGCCGTTGTGTAGGTGCATGCGGTCTTGCTCCGGTCGTTCTCGTTAACGACGATGTTTACGGAAGACTTACACCGGATGAGATTCCGGGAATTATCGCAAAGTATAAGGAGGAAGCATAATGGATAATTATCGCGCTCACGTCCTTGTTTGTTGCGGTACAGGTTGTACATCTTCCAGTTCTGCAAAGATCATGGACAAATTGAACGAGCTCGTAAAGGCTAAGGGGCTCGAAAATGATTGTAAGATCGTTAAGACAGGTTGCTTCGGTCTTTGTGCTCAGGGTCCTATCGTAGTTGTTAAGATCGGTGACCAGGAGACAATGTATTATCGTGTAACAGTTGATGATGCTGAAGAGATCATCGACGAGCACGTTGTTAAGGGTAACGAAGTCGCAAGACTTAAGGTAACACCAAATTCCGACCCTACAGCTTTCTATTCAAAGCAGCTCCGTATCGCTCTTCGTAACTGCGGTAAGATCAATCCTGATCATATCGAAGAGTACATTGAGCATGACGGTTATAAGGCTTTGGGTACAATCCTTTCCGAGAAGAGAGATCCTGATGCTATCATCCAGGAGATCATCGATTCCGGTCTCCGTGGCCGTGGTGGCGGCGGATTCCCAACAGGTCTTAAGTGGAAGTTCGCTTCCGGTAACAGAGGACAGGGAATTACAAAGTATGTTTGCTGTAATGCCGACGAGGGTGACCCGGGTGCGTTCATGGATCGTTCCATCCTTGAGGGTGATCCACACAGCGTAATCGAGGCTATGGCTATCGCTGCTTACTGTATCGATGCTCACCAGGGTTATGTTTATGTTCGTGCTGAGTATCCTATCGCTGTTGAGCGTTTGGGCAATGCTATCGAGCAGGCTCGTGAAGCTGGCTGGCTCGGTAAGAATATCCAGGGTTCCGGTTTCGACTTCGATCTTGATATCCGTCTCGGTGCCGGTGCTTTCGTTTGTGGTGAGGAGACAGCTTTGATGAGATCCATCGAAGGTAAGAGAGGTAACCCAACACCACGTCCACCATTCCCGGCTATCAAGGGATTGTTCGGTAAGCCAACTATCCTCAACAACGTTGAGACATATGCAAATATCCCTGTTATCATCAACAAGGGTGCTAAGTGGTTCTCTTCCCTCGGTACAGAGAAGTCCAAGGGTACTAAGGTATTCGCACTTGGCGGTAAAGTAAATAACGTAGGTCTCCTTGAGATCCCTATGGGTACAACAGTTCGTGAGATCGTCTTCGATATCGGTGGCGGTATCCCTAACGGTAAGGCATTTAAGGCTGTTCAGACAGGTGGTCCTTCCGGCGGATGTATCCCTGCATCACTTCTTGATACACCTATCGACTACGATAACCTCATTGCTGTAGGCTCCATGATGGGTTCAGGCGGAATGATCGTAATGGATGAAGACACTTGTATGGTCGACATCGCTAAGTTCTTCCTCGAGTTCACAGTTGATGAGTCTTGCGGTAAGTGTGCACCTTGTCGTATCGGTACTAAGAGAATGTTTGAGATCCTTACAAAGATCACAGACGGTACAGGTACTCTTGAGGACCTCCAGGCTCTCGAAGATGTTGCTGTTGCTCTTAAGAACGGTTCACTTTGTGCTCTCGGTCAGACAGCTGCTAACCCTATTCTTTCTACACTCAAGCACTTCCGTGAGGAGTATGTTGAGCACGTAGTAGATAAGAAGTGCCGTTGCGGCGTATGTAAGAACCTTCTTACATATACGATCGAGAAGGATCAGTGCTTCGGTTGCGGTATGTGTGCTAAGGCTTGTCCTGCAGGCGCTATCACAAAGACAGATTACACAGCTCCTGGAAAGAAGCTTCCTGCAATGGAGATCGATTCTTCCAAGTGTGTTAAGTGCGGTGCTTGTATGGCAACATGTAAGTTCAAGGCTATCGTTAAGAAGTGATAAGAAAGGAGATTAGAAAAATGGCTGATAATATGGTTAATGTTACCATTGACGGAGTTAAGGTTTCTGTTCCTTCATCTTACACAGTTCTTGAGGCTGCCAGAGCTGCCGGAATCAAGATCCCTACTCTTTGCTTTTTGAAAGATGTAAACCAAATCGGCGCTTGCCGTGTTTGCCTCGTTGAAGTCGAGGGCGCTCGTGCTTTGGCTGCTGCTTGTGTTATGCCTGTAAATGAGGGCATGGTTGTTCACACAAACACACCTAAGGTTCGTGCAACAAGAAAGAACACACTCGAGATGATCCTTTCCGATCATAACGTTGATTGTCTTTCATGTATCAGAAACGGTAACTGCGAACTCCAGACACTCACAGAAGAGTATGGTATTCGTAAAGTTACATTCAAGGGAATCAAGTCTTCTTCTAAGTTTGATGACAAGTCATTCTCTATCGTAAGAGACGGTTCTAAGTGCGTTAAGTGCGGCCGTTGTGTAGCTGCTTGTAAGAAGCAGAGCATTGGTGTATTGAGCTTCCTCAACAGAGGTTTCGAGACATCCGTTGGTCCTGCTTATGATATCTCCATGGCAGATGCTCCATGTATCTACTGTGGTCAGTGTATCGTTTCCTGTCCTGTTGGCGCTCTCCATGAGAAGGAAGAGACAGAGAAGGTTTGGGACGCTATCAACGATCCTTCTAAGCACGTTGTTATGCAGGTTGCTCCTGCTGTTCGTGCAGCTATCGGTGAGGAGTTCGGTCTTCCTATCGGAACAAGAGCTACAGGTAAGATGTTTGCTGCTATGCACCGCCTCGGTGTAAATAAGGTTTACGACACTAACTTTGGTGCTGACCTTACAATCATGGAGGAAGGAACAGAGCTTCTTAACAGGATCAAGAACGGCGGAGTTCTTCCTATGATCACTTCCTGTTCACCAGGATGGATCCGTTTCTGCGAATTCTATTTCCCAGAGTTCATTCCTAACCTTTCTTCCTGTAAGTCTCCACACGAGATGGAAGGTGCTATTATCAAGACATACTATGCAGAGAAGAATGGCATCGATCCTAAGGATATCGTAGTTGTTTCAGTAATGCCTTGTACTTCCAAGAAGACAGAGGCAGCTCGTGAGCAGCTTGTTAACAAAAATGGTCTCCGTGACGTAGATATCGTTCTTACAACACGTGAGCTCGCTCGTATGATCAAGCAGGCAGGTCTCAACTTTAACTCACTTCCTGATGAAGGACCTGACACAGATCTTCTCGGTGAGTACACAGGTGCAGGCGTTATCTTCGGTGCTACAGGCGGTGTTATGGAGGCTGCTCTTCGTACAGTTGCTGATATCCTCGAGGAGAAGGATCTTCCAAACTTCGAGTATACACAGGTTCGTGGCGTAGAAGCTGACGTTAAGGAAGCTACTTTGACACTCGCTGGTAAGGAGATCAAGGTTGCTGTTGCTCATTCTACAGCTGCAGCTCGTGAGCTCCTCACAAAGATCAAGAACGGTGAAGCTAATGATTATGCATTCATCGAGATCATGGGTTGCTCCGGCGGATGCGTATGCGGTGGTGGTCAGCCTATCGTTCCTGCTCAGGATCTCATGGATATCGATATCCGTGCTGAGCGTGCTAAGGCTCTCTACGAAGAGGATAAGATTATGCCTGAGCGTAAGTCTCATAAGAACTCTCAGGTTATGCAGCTTTACAAGGATTTCCTTGGTGAGCCAAACGGACACAAGGCTCATGAGCTCCTCCACACAACATATGCTCAGAAGGATATCTATCCTGATTCCGTTCTCGAGAAATAAGTTGTATCTTAACTGATATTCGAAGGACTGTCTCAATCGAGACAGTCCTTTT
>CAMVBS010000115.1 GCA_947165785.1 uncultured Clostridia bacterium
TTTTTCGCGAGAAAAGAATATATCAGAGAAGCGTGATGCCCTTCGCATCGAACTCCTTGTACATGTCGGATGTCCAAACGGAAGCCTGGACTTCGCCGATGTGTGCCTTCTCGAGAAGGAGCATGCAAAGACGTGACTGTCCGATACCGCCGCCGATAGTAAGAGGCATAGTGCCATCAGCGATGAGCTTGTGGAATTCGAACTTCATCCTGTCCTCTGCGTTTGCAGCCTTGAGCTGTGAAGCGAGGGATTTGGAATCTACACGGATACCCATGGAGGAAACCTCGAGTGCGTGTCCGAGGACATCGTTCCAGATAAGAAGGTCACCGTTAAGAGCCCAGTCGTCATAGTCAGGTGCTCTGCCGTCGTGCGGCTCACCGTTGCTCAAAGGTGCACCGATACCCATGATGAATACCGTGCCGTGCTCTTTGACGATAGCGTCCTCGCGTGCTTTTGTATCAAGGTCAGGATACTTGTCGAGAAGTTCCTGTGTCGTGATGAAGAATACATCTTCATTGATAGGCCTGTTGATCTGAGGATAACGCATCGTTACCTGACGCTTTGTATAGACGATGGCCTTTACGATGCCACGAACTGTATCCTTCAGGAACTCGATGTTGCGGTCTTCAGCTGTGATGACCTTTTCCCAGTCCCACTGATCAACGAAGATGCTGTGGATGTTGTCAACGTTATCGTCGCGGCGGATGGCATTCATGTCTGTGTAGATGCCTTCACCCGGCTTATAACCGTAACGGTAGAGAGCCATACGCTTCCACTTTGCAAGGGATTGAACGACCTCTGCGTTGGTATCGATCTCTTTGATGGAGAACTCAACCTTACGCTCAACTCCGTTAAGATCATCGTTGATACCGCTGTCCTTAGGAACGATCAATGGCGCCGTAACACGGTCGAGTGTAAGAGCGAATGACAAAGACTGCTGGAAGGTGTCTTTGATCTGCTTGATTGCATGCTGTGTCTCGCGGAGGGAAAGATGTGATTTGTAGCCCTCCGGAATAGTTACTGATCTGGACATAATATATACCTCGTATGATTAGCGGATGTTGTTGACTGTTCTAGGGTAGAGCACAACGTCTCTGATGTTTGCCATACCTGTTACGTACATGATGAGACGCTCGAATCCGAGACCGAATCCACCGTGAGGAGCGGAACCGAACTTACGGAGGTCAAGATAGTCAGCATAAGGCTCCAAAGGCATGTTTCTTACCTTCATTGCTTCGAGGAGCTTGTCGTAATCAGCTTCACGCTCGGAGCCTCCGATGATCTCGCCTACGCCCGGAACGAGAAGGTCAACTGCAGCGACCGTCTTTCCGTCAGGGTTCTGCTTCATGTAGAAGGACTTGATCTCCTTAGGGTAGTTGGTAACGAATACAGCCTTGTTGAAGATCTTCTCGGAGATGTATCTCTCGTGCTCTGTCTGGAGGTCGCAGCCCCACTCGACAGGATACTGGAAGTCAACGTCAGCCTTCTTAAGAAGCTCGATAGCCTCTGTATATGTGATAGTTCCGAAGTCCTCGCTGATGAGCTTGTTCAAACGCTCGATAAGACCGTTCTCCATGAACTTGTCGAAGAACTCCATCTCCTTAGGGCACTTCTCGAGGACGCGTCCGATAACGAACTTGACCATCTCTTCTGCAAGAGCGATAACGTCAGGAAGCTCGGCGAAAGCTACCTCAGGCTCTACGTGCCAGAACTCTGCAAGGTGCTTAGGTGTGTTACTGTTCTCTGCTCTGAAGGAAGGTCCGAATGTGTAGATCTTACCCATGGCAAGAGCAGCTGTCTCACCCTCGAGCTGAGCGGAAACAGAAAGGCCTGCCTTCTTTCCGAAAAAGTCATCAGCGTAATAATCCTCAGCGCTCTCATACTTGCCGTTCTGGTATCCGATAGTCGTTACCTGGAACATCTCGCCTGCGCCTTCGCAGTCACTGCCCGTGATGAGCGGCGGGTTAACATATACGAAGTTCTTGCTCTGGAAGAATTCGTGGATAGCCGCAGCCATAACAGATCTTACCCTGAATACCGCATTGAAGGTATTTGTGCGGAGACGAAGATGTGGCATTGTCCTTAAGAACTCAAGTGTGTGCCTCTTCTTCTGGAGCGGATAATCCGCAGGTGCCGTACCGAGTACCTCGATACTTGATGCATTTATCTCGACGATATTATTGGCTGAAGGAACAAGCTTGCCTTCAACCTTAAGGGCAGTTCCGAGCTTGAGGCACTGCTCGAGCTCGATGCCGGAATCCTTTTCAATTACGATCTGTAGGTGTTTCAAGCTTGTTCCATCATTTAATTCGATAAATGCAACATTCTTGGAATCTCTTGCTGTCCTTACCCAACCGCATACGGTCACATTATTATTGAGCAGCTCCTGATTCTCAAAAATCTCTTTGATGTCAATGTGTTGCATATTGATCTCCTTTCATGCATGAAACTTTACTTATTACAATAAGTACCAAGTAATTATAATATCAGATGCCGATAATTCATAGGAGAAAATCATAGTATTTTTTTATCGAAAACGTTTGTCAGATGTGCAGTGTGTTTTCGATAAGGAAAGAAAAGACCGCCACATGATGTGACGGTCTCCGGCATTATAGTATGATGGTTATTCGTTCTCGTTAAGATATGTCTGTATCCTGTTCTCGAGCTGAGGGATAAGTTCTGCTGCATCCCTGTCGCCTGAGAAATAGGCGTTTCCTTCTTCTATGATGACGTTGTTGAGCGAATCTTCATAATAAGGAACTGTATTTGTAAGACCATCTATCATCTCGAGATAGCAATCCGTAAAAGCAGGATCAGGTCTTACGGTTCCCCAGCTTCTTAATGTTGCTTCATCAACGCCCAGGCTGTTCAACTGCTTTTCAAATCGATCAGTCTCTATCTCGAAGAAGGTGTCAGCCTGTTTTTTGGCAGCTGCTCTGCTAAGCGGTATGGAAGAAGCTTGTTCCTGGATCTCATCGGAAAGGAGAACATTGATGAACTCGACACATCCTTCCTTTACTGCTGTTGATGAGTTGACCGCTACTGAATCATAGATCTGATATGAAGCGCCTCTTCCGTCTGCAGACGGAATACCCATTAAGCATGGAGACTTGAAATTGGAATTGTTGATCTGCCAATAAAGTTCCGAAGGAGAAGAGATATATGTGTATAATGCAGCTTGATCACTCGTAGGTCCGCCGATAAAGATGACACCGCCATCATCTCCCTCTTCTTCTTCGGTATCCTGCGGAACATTGTACTTGATGTAGTCAAGGAGCTCGGTGAAGGCATCCTGGTTAAGATCTACCTTGCCGTCCTTAAACCACAGGTCATCCATGGAACGGAAACACTCCATGAAATACTCGCTTCTTCTGCTGAAGTAATCGTTCATCGGATCTGTACCGTTACAGGTGGTGCTTACGAATTCCTTATACTCTTCGAATGTAAAGCCTTTGGCTCCGTCCTTTACATTGGATCTGTCCGTTATGATGCCGCTCGTTCCAAACGAAAGAGGGACAAAATAGAGCTTGTCGTCTTTTTTGGAACCATCTACGACAGCCGTGTAATACAGATCATCACTTAATTTGATGTCCTGACCGAGATCAAGGAAATATTCTTCGTACTTTATATCTCCGAGATAATCAGGTTTGAAGATGATATCCGGACCGTCATCAGCAAGAAGATCCATACAGTAGTTGGTAACATACTGTTCCTGAGCTGCCTCGTCTTCCGGATATTCCTTACAGGAGCACTTGATGAAATAATCCTTGTTCTCCTGATTGAACTTCGCCATGCCGTCAGAAGAGACTTTATCCACGCCCCAGAATGCTGATGAGGCAGTTATGACAGTCTTTCCGGCGTTAGGATTCTTTTCGGCTTTGCTAAAGATAAAAACATTACTGCTGGATCTGCTCGTTGTCGGATCATAATCATTGCTGTTTATGATGATCTGATCTTCTGTTACGGAAATGATCTCACCCCGGGCAACAGAGTATAAACTTACGTAACTGTCGTTGAAATCAAAATACAGTTCATCGTCAACATAGATACCGTCAAATCTTAACTCATAGGTCTTTCCGTCTTTTCCGATATAGGTAGAGTGATCCAAACCTATTCCCGAATCAACCTTTTCTGCCTTAAAGGAACCCGAAGGCTCGATAGTGCATGCGTAACCGGCACTATCAGTCTGAATGTTAACAACCAGATTGTCACCGTCACCCGTTATGTTGCTGATATATGAGAACTGACTGCTGCCGATCTCTTTGTTAAGATCTACCTCGCATAACAGATCGTCTCCTTTCATGACCTCTAAATAGCTTTGATTGCCGCTATACAGCGCGTATAGAAACACCATCTTGTCACCGACCTGTGTTGATGATGAGACATATCCATCTCCCGGAAAGTTGATATCCAGTTTTTTCGGTTCTCCCACATTACCGGTGGAAGGATCGCAGTCTAACCTGTATATTGTTGACGTTCCTTCCATATAATTGGAATCGCGGTAGTATATGGCGATATTATCATCGGAACC
>CAMVBS010000116.1 GCA_947165785.1 uncultured Clostridia bacterium
ATCGTTCCTTCTCCGCCGTCGGCAAGCGGCAGGACCTCGATGTCAAGATCAGGATCAACATTTAAAAATCCCTCTTTGACCGCTTTTCCCGCCTGTAGGGAAGTCATGCTTCCTTTGAATGAGTCCATTGCGATTACTATTTTCATAACTCTATTATTCCTTTTCGAGAGATAAAAGCAAGATGTAAGGAGGCTTGTTTTGACTTAGAGATAAATACAAACTATAATAAGGTGTTATTTTATTAGGAGGTGGTATTTACCATGTCAGAACAAAAGAAGTTTTACATCACGACCCCGATATACTATCCATCGGGCAATCCGCACATTGGCCACTGTTACACAACACTTGCCTGCGACGTAGTTGCAAGGCTCAAGCGAATGCAGGGCATGGATGTGATGTTCCTGACAGGTACTGACGAGCACGGTCAGAAGATCGAAGATAAGGCAAAAGAAGCCGGCGTCACACCTCAAAAGTATGTTGACGATATTGTTGCCAACTTCAAAAAGCTCTGGGCAACACTCGGCATCAGCTATGACAGATATATTAGAACAACTGATCCGTACCATGTAGAGAGTGTCCAGAATATCTTTAAGGAACTTTACGACAGAGGATATATCTACAAGGGTGAATATACAGGTAAGTACTGTAAGCCTTGTGAGTCTTTCTGGACAGAGAGCCAGCTCGTTGACGGCAAGTGCCCTGACTGCGGAAGAGAGTGCGTTGATGCTTCCGAGGAGGCATATTTCTTCAAGCTCTCCGAGTTTGGTCCTAAGCTCGAGAAACTCCTTACGGATGAGGAGCTCGATTTCCTTGAGCCTAAGTCAAGAGTAAACGAGATGATCAATAACTTCATCAAGCCTGGTCTTCAGGATCTCTGCGTATCCAGGACCAGCTTTAAGTGGGGTATTCCTGTAACGTTTGACCCTGATCACGTCGTATATGTTTGGGTAGATGCTCTCTCGAACTATATCACGGCACTCGGTTACGGCAATACAACATACAATGATTACGATAAGTACTGGCCTGCAGATATCCATGTAATGGCTAAGGAGATCGTCAGATTCCATACTCTCATCTGGCCTGCTATCCTCATGGCACTTGATCTTCCACTCCCTAAGAAGGTCATCGGTCACGGTTGGATCACATTCGGCGGCGGTAAGATGAGTAAGTCTTCAGGTAACGTCATCGATCCGTTTATCCTTTGCGAGAGATACGGTGTCGATGCATTGAGATATGATCTTCTCCGTGAGATGCCGTTCGGTTCAGACTGTCCTTATTCCAACGAGATGATGTTCAACAGGATCAACAGCGATCTTGCAAATGACCTCGGTAACCTCGTTTCAAGAACAGTTGCGATGGTATTCAAGTATTTCGACGGCAAGCTTCCTGCTGAGCGTGAGGCTGAGCCTCTCGATGAGGAGCTCCTTTCCATGTTTGATGCACTTCCTTCTGAAGCCATCAAGGATTTTGAGACACTTCATATCTCTGACGGTCTCGAGAAGATCTTCAGATGTATCGCAAGAGCAAATAAATACATTGATGAGACAGCTCCTTGGATCCTTGCCAAGGATGAGAGTAAGAAGATCAGACTTGCAACAGTCCTTTACAATCTCCTCGATTGCGTAAGACGTGCATCTATCCTCTTGAGCCCTGTAATGCCTCACGTATGTCCTAAGATCTTTGAGCAGATCGGTGCAACGGCTGAGAATACAACTCTCGATTCCGCATCCGTAAGAGGCGCTCTTGCTCTCGATGTTGAAGTTAAGAAGGGTGAAGTTCTCTTCCCTAGGATCGATATCGAGAAGGAACTTAAGGAACTTGAAGCTCTTAACCCTAAGAAGGAAGAGCCTAAGAACGAGAACCTCGAGCCATTGAAGGATCCATGCGTTTTCGATGATTTCCTTAAGCTTGATATCAGAGCAGGTAAGATCTTGGAGTGTGAGAACGTTCCCAAGTCTGATAAGCTCCTGAAGTTTAAGATCGACGACGGTTTCGGCGAGAGACAGATCCTTTCAGGTATCGCTAAGTACTACAAGCCTGAAGATCTTATCGGTAAGACAGTTGCGATGATCGTTAACTTCCCGCCGCGTAAGATGATGGGCTACGAGAGTAACGGAATGATCCTTTCTGCAAGAGCAGAGGACGGCGGCTACAGAGTAGTTGAGCTTAATAAGGACGTTAAGCCGGGAGCTGATATTTCCTGATATGAGCAAGAAGAAGGCCAAGGTCTATTATGAAGGTCCGCTCAAGGGAATCTTTGATACGCATGCGCATCTTTATGACAGGCGTTATATCGAAAAAGGCGTTAAGATCGAAGAGCTTTTGAGCAATGCTTCCGGGTCGGGAGTTGATAAGATCCTGATCCCCGGCGACAATATCGAGAAATCGAAAGTCGCTTTGGATACGGCTGTAAGATATAACGGAACCTCAGGTGTCAGCATCTGGGCTGCAGTCGGTGTTCATCCGCATGAAGCATCAGGTTATGATAAAGAAGCTGAACAGGCTTTGATGGATCTTCTTAATGATCGTGACAGAGTCCGTGCGATCGGTGAGATCGGTCTTGATTATTATTATGACTTCTCACCGAGGGATGTACAGCGAAGCGTTTTCGAGAGGCAGCTGGAGCTGGCTTATGAGGCTGATATACCGTTCATACTTCATGAGAGGGATGCTACGGGAGATTGTCTCGAGATCCTTAAAAGAGCATTTAAGGAAGGTAAGCTTCGTAAGAACCCCGGTGTCTGTCATTGCTGTTCCATGTCCGTGGAAGCGGCAACCGAGCTTCTGAAGATGGGATTTTTCATAGGATTTGACGGTCCTTTGACCTACAATAATAACCGCAAAGGCGTTGAGCTTTGTAAGGCCTGTCCTTCTGACAGGATCGTTGTTGAGACAGACAGCCCGTATCTTACGCCTGAACCTAACAGGGGACGCACCAATGAACCTGCTTTTGTTCCTTTCGTTGTAGAAAGGATCGCAGAGATAAGGGAGGAGGCCCCTCAAGTTATCGCAAAGGTCACGACAGAGAACGGACTTGCGCTATATGAGCTGTAAAGGAGAAGTTTATGAGCAACAGCAGCAGTAAGAGAGATAAGATACTGATCGTGGTTACGGTCGTTTTGCTCCTGGTACTTGCGGGAAGCTTTATCTATGATCGTAATGACTTTGTTCTTGCCAGGACTTTGAAGATAGAAATGACAGATGATATGAAAGTCGTCTCGATGAGTAAATACGGTGTCATGTTCTATCGTAAGGCATATCAGGCAAGGATCCGTACCGATATCGACAAGGCCGAGGAAAAGCTCGAACAGATCGCAACGACATATAACGCAGGTGTTGAGATCTATGATTACGAAGCGTACAAGCAATTTGCTTCAGAGACATTCCAAAAGGAGATCATAAGACCGGAACCTGTGGTCGGAACTGAGGTAGCGGTAGTCAAGGCAACGGACGGAGATCACCTCGTAACCTTTATGATGGATGTTGAAACAGATAGTGATGCGTTCATCTACGTTTATTACAACAGATGATCAACTGAAGGCTGTCGGTTACGGCAGCCTTTACTTTTTCCTTGTAAGTGCCGAAAAAACTGAATTCGTAACAATGTTACACATACTATTATGATAACTGTTCCTCATTTTGAAAGATCACCATATCCGTATATCCTCTTGTCATCGCTCTTTATAGGGGGCCTGGTATCATGTCTTCTTATGCGAAAAGATATGATCAAGAAAGAGCATATCGCTCTGATCGAATTGCTGAATCTGGTCTGTACTGTCTTGATGTCCATGCTCTTTGCAGGGACTAATTTCTTTAAGATAGGGACATTGGGTTTTGATGGAGTCGGAGGTGCCGTCGGGCTCGTTGGCGGAACGGTAACTTCATGCTTCATATTTAAAGATAGATGGAAGTCTATATTATCTTCGTGCATGGTCCCTGCACCTTTGATGTATTCACTGGCTAAGATCGGATGTCTTCTGGCAGGCTGCTGCAGGGGATTCGAGTATGACGGCTGGTTCAGCATCATATATGGGGGAAAGAGCTTTTTTCCGGCTCAGCCTACGGACTTTGCAGTGTTTTTTATTGTTTTTTTGACGGTCCTTATAATGAAACTTCGTTCGTGGGACGGTAAGAAAGTTGCCCTCATGGTAATAATAGAGGCAGGTATTGCGAGATTCTTGACCGACTTTCTGCGTCTATCTCACGAAGGAAAAGTTTTGTCTTTTCGACAAATCGTGATAATATTCGCAATAGGTATTGCTATAATATTCAATATGATATTAGCAAAAAAGAATAAGGAGAAAGATAATGGGTAATTCAGATGAAAAGTTTGAGAAAGAGTTGGAGGCTGAACTTCAGAAAGAAGGTCTCGGTTCAGTAAATCCGAATCCTGAGGTTTGGACATGCGAGTGCGGTTCACCTAATGTAGGCGG
>CAMVBS010000117.1 GCA_947165785.1 uncultured Clostridia bacterium
TCAAGAGCAATATCAACCTTGTTAACGGTAAGCTTGTAAGTACCGTAAGGCAGATCGTCAGACTTAACAGCAAAGATGCTTCTGACCAAAAGAATGATAAAAAGCAGCAAAACCGGCATCAGAAGCGGCCTTTGACCGAGTTTATGCATGTACTCAGTTAGAGTATTCTTCATGAATTTTTGACCTTTTCTTTTACCTTAAAACATAGTTTGTAGAAAAAATACGACGAAATACCGACAAAAACTGACAAAAAGCGACAAATCCTTTCACTCATTAAAAAAGACTTTTCGGATATAATAAACACATAAACGTACTCGGGGGAACATATGGGCGTAAACTTCAGGAATACCATATTCTTCAAGCTTGCATCGTCTGTTGACGCATGCCCTCCTCAAGACATACCCGAGATAGTTTTTTCAGGCAAATCCAACGTAGGCAAATCTTCCCTTGTTAACGGACTTTCAGATAATAAACGACTTGCAAGAGTTTCCCAGACCCCGGGTAAGACTCAGGCCGTTGTCTATTTCAATGTTGACAAGAAGTTTTACATCGCAGACCTTCCGGGCTACGGTTATGCCAAGACATCCAAAGAGAAAAAAGAAAAATTTTCAAAACTTGCCGAGAATTATTTCACCTGCGGCCGCAAGATCGATCTTGTGCTCCATTTAATGGACATCAGACATCGCCCGTCGGCTGAAGATGTCGGCATGCTCGAGTTTTTGAACAATTCCGGTCTTCCTTACTTTGTCGTATTCACGAAATGTGACAAATTCAGCAGACAACAGCTCAACAAGCGATTAAACGAGCTTTCTCAGGAATTGAACTTCGATGACGACGCTAATGTTTTCTTGATCTCTTCGGAGAAAAAAACAGGTTTGGAAGACTTGAAGAACGCAATAGTAGAACATCTTTTCGGTTGATTTACTTTTGATGTTCGCTATACTTAAATTATATTAATAAGGAGAGCGGAGCAAAGTGCTTAGTACTGAGACTTCTGACGCTACGTATAACGATCTTAGACTTGAGCCATTCGGTCCTATTGGCATTATTTCACATACTGCCAACAAGGATTTCGTACAGATGGTCAGCAATATCTTATACGAGAAAAGGCTTTCCCGTTTCCAGAACAACTCCAATCCTTATGTAAACAATCCCGGATATCTTCGAAGCAGTTATATCTTTGATTCCGACCTGGTTCGTTTCGGTACCGGTGAAGGTAAATTCCAGCTTGCAGAAAGTACAAGGGGTCACGATATCTATATCATTACCGATGTTCTTTCTTATAATCAGACTATCAGCATCAATGGCGAGATTCATATAACCTCACCTGATGATCATTACAGAGATCTTTTGAGGATCATATCCACATGTGCAGGAAAAGCTCGTCGTATCAACGTTATAATCCCGTTCATGTACGAAGGCATCCAGATAGTCAGAGGCTCAAAGCTTGACGAATCACTTGATTGCGCTGCCGTATTAAGACAGCTTTATTCTCTTGGTGTAGCAAATATCGTTATTTTTGACCCACATGATACCAGGATCGACAACGCAGTGCCTTTAATGAGCATCGAGAAACCAAGATCTGCTTATAAGATCATCTCCACCCTGATCTCCAAGTTCGGTTCTATCACTTTGAGTCCTGACAGTTCTATGGTCATAAGTCCTGATGAGACAGGTATCAGCAGAGCGGTATTTTATGCATCAATGCTTAACCTCCCTCTCGGCATCTTCTATAGAGAAAGGGATTATGTAAATGCTCATAATGACAAACCTCAGGTCAAATCCTATAAGTTTATCGGAAACGATGTAAAGGGCAAGGATCTTTTGATCATCGATGACATGATAAACACCGGAAATACAATGATGACAACAGCATCCATCCTCAAGGAACAGGGAGCTCGCGACATATATTATCTCGCACCGTTCGGTCTTTTCACCAATGGTTACGAGGAATTCGATAAGGCATATGAAGACGGGCTTATCAAGGCTGTAGTCTGCACTAACCTTATCTACAGACCACAGGAACTCCTTAACAAAGAGTGGTATGTGGATGTAAACCTTACTCCATACGTTGCGCGCATCATTGATGCACTTAACGTTGACGAGTCTGTCAGTAACCTCATCAATTCTACATCCAGGATCACGGATTTTCTTGATCAGATAAGGATCGATGAGTTTATCGACGATATTATCTACTAAGCTTATTCCCTCCTTGAACGGGGGTTAAGGATATATTTATGCGACAAATATGAAAGGCACAGGTGAAGTATGATTTCAGTACCAAATGATGAGAAATCCTATTCTCGCTACAATCAGTATGGTGACAACCCGATGGCACCGGTAGGACCTATCGGTCTTATTCCGCTCAAAGGAAGTGTTGCATTTACTGAACAGGTAAACTACTACCTCAACAAGAGACGTTCTGAGTACCAGCAGGAGGCAATTGTTTCCAAGTATCCTGGATTCTACCGTAATGATTACAGGATCGGTGTTGATAACGCCAGATTCTCCTCAGGTGAAGGTAAAGCCGTAGTCCTGAACTCAGTTCGTGGTCATGATCTTTTCATTGTAAGCGACGTAATGAACTACTCTTGCACATACAAGATGTTCGGTCAGGATAACAGAATGAGCCCTGATGATCACTATCAGGATCTTAAGCGTGTTATCCTTGCCTGCTCAGGTAAGGCTCGTCGCATCAACGTGATCATGCCGTTTCTTTACGAGTCAAGACAGCACAAGAGAAACTCCCGTGAGTCTCTGGACTGCGCATTTGCACTCGAGGAACTCTATAATCTCGGTGTAGCAAACATCATTACATTTGATGCTCATGATGAGCGAGTTTCAAATGCTATTCCGCTTTCAGGTTTTGAGAGCCTCCCTGCTACATATCAGATCATCAAGGAAATGTATCGTCAGATTCCTGATCTTTGCTTCTCTAACGGCAAGTTCATGGTCATCTCCCCTGATGAAGGCGGTATCTCCAGAGCAATGTATTTTGCATCCATCCTTGGTGTACCTCTCGGAACATTCTATAAGAGACGTGATTATACTAAGGTCGTCAACGGCCGTAACCCTATCATTGCCCATGAGTTCCTTGGAGATTCCGTTGAAGGAATGGATATCCTCATCGTTGATGATATGATCTCCTCCGGTGATTCAATGCTCGATATTGCAAGAGAAATGAAAGACAGAGGCGCTCGTAATGTATACTGCGCAGTTACTTTCGGTCTTTTCACAGAAGGTATCGATCATTTCAGCAAAGCATATGAAGAGGGCATCATCAATAAGGTATTTGCAACCAACCTGATCTACAGAAGACCTGAACTTCTTGAAGCACCTTGGTTTGCAGATGTTAATCTGTGCAAATTTGTCGCATTGCTCATTGATGCCATCAACCACGATTCTTCCCTCTCGAATCTCATCAACCCGACAGAGAAGATCAAGAAGCTCCTTCGCGAGAAGGGCGAGAAGATCCCTGGTATCAACTGATATCATACTTGATTAACATAGATTTCTTTAAGGATCCGGCGTTAAAGTCGGATCCTTTTTCATTGGACCGAAAACGACACATCAATATCCAATACCGGAACTATCCTAAACGGATATTTATGTTAATATATATAAATATTAAATAATAAGAGGACAGTATGGCACAACAACGTAAGTCAGCACCGAAGAAAAAGACAACTCAATCAAAGCCGAAGACACCAGCTCCGAAGGCAGCACAGAAAACACCGAAGAATGCTCCGGTACCCTCAACGACCATTGATGAGAGAAGTCATTTTTCAGATTATTTCCACGCTTTTACAAAGAGCAGGTTCTTTAAGCCTGTCCTGATCGTACTTGTCATACTCATTGTTTTCGGGATCGACCTTCTTATCTCATTTAATAACTACGATAAGTTCTTTAAGATCTGGGGCATCGAGATGATCGTTGCTGCGGTTATCCTTGCGATCGCACTTGCTCTCTCTTCAAACAAGCATGAGAAAAAGGAAGTAGACGATAATGCCTCTTGACGGAATAACCTGCAAACTCTTAAGTGACGAACTTAATAACGAACTTCAAGGCATGAGGATCGATAAGATCTTTCAGCCTGATAAATATACATTATTCTTTCACATAAGGACCTCAGGAACCAACAAAAAGCTCCTGATCTCTTATGATCCGACAGCTCAGCGAGTTCATTTTACTGATACTTCCAGAGAAAACCCGATGATGCCGCCTTCTTTTTGCATGCTCCTTCGTAAGCATATGCAGGGTGCCAAGATCTCCAAGATTACCTGCCCTGACTTCGAAAGGATCATAGAGATAGGTTTCATAACAACAGACGAACTTCACGACACAAAGGAAATGAGGCTTATCATCGAGCTTATGGGCCGATACAGCAATCTCATCCTCGTTAATTC
>CAMVBS010000118.1 GCA_947165785.1 uncultured Clostridia bacterium
GAGATCTTCTCTATCTCATCTCCGAAAAAGCTGATCCTCGTAACGGCTTCTTCCGAATCAGGAGTAAAGATATCAAGGACATCTCCCCTTACCCTGAACGTACCTCTGACAAGATCGATGTCATTTCTGTCATACTGGATATTTATGAGCATCGCCATTACTTCGTCACGGGATATCTCCATGCCGACACGGAGAAGCACCATCAAAGACTGGTAATCTTCCTTCTCACCGATACCGTAGATGCATGAGACGGAAGCTACGACGATAACGTCATTTCTGGTAAGAAGGGATCTTGTGGCACAATGCCTCATTCGGTCGATCTCATCATTGATGGAACTGTCCTTCTCGATATATGTATCAGAAGCTGCGATATAAGCTTCCGGCTGATAATAGTCATAGTAGGAAACAAAATACTCGACGGCGTTATCCGGAAACAGTTCCTTAAACTCACTGTAGAGCTGTCCTGCCAACGTCTTGTTGTGAGCCAGGACAAGAGTCGGCCTTTGAACGCGCTCGATTATGTTGGCCATCGTGAAGGTCTTACCGGAACCTGTAACACCCATGAGCACCTGACCCTTATCACCTCGAAGAACACCCTCGGAGAGCTTGTCTATTGCCTGCGGCTGATCTCCCGTAGGCTTATATTCCGACACTATCTTAAAATCCATTAATGATCCGCCTTAGATTCTTTTCTGTCATTATACTCCATCACCGGAGAAAAGAAAATATGTTCGACACTTTTTCGAGCAAAAGAAAAAGACATGCGATCCTTCCTCTTCGAAAAAGTTAAGGACGGATCACATGTCCCGATCTTCAAGACCAAATATCAGCCTCTCCAAAAATGAAGAGCCGTATCATCGATGTCCGATACCGCTGAGGCACCGGTGCTGCTCATTGCAAATCTGAGTTCGTTCTCGACATCATGTAAAAATTTAACAACGCCCTGCGTTCCCTGCTTCTCGAGCATAGGAAGCATGGATCTTCCTACGGCAGCCGCATCAGCTCCGAGAGCCAGAGCCTTGTAAACGTCAGTGCCGCTCGCGATGCCGCAATCGACCATGATCGTAACTTTGCTGCCCTCCAGCGCTTCCCTGATCTTAGGAAGGATCATCATCGGAGGGACCGCATAAGGAAGCCTGCCGTGATGATGGCTTACTATGATGCCGCTAACACCGATCTCGGCGCACTTTACGGCATCAGCTACACTTAATACGCCCTTTACGATGAACGGGAGCTTGGTCGATTCGACATAGGAACAGAGCATCTCCGTCGTTTGATAGCTCATCTCCTCGCCGATGACGATATCATAACCCGTCGTTCCGAAGATGTGATCGATATCCATTCCGACGCCGAAAGCACCTGCTTCCTCGGCAAACTTGAGCTGATCCCTGACCTTGCCGTTATCAGCATAAGGCTTTACGATCCTCACGGTCTTTGCGCCCGTATCGACGATCTTCTTGAACATGTCGTTCTCCATCATTCCGCAGAAATTGAGGATATTGCATTCCTTTGCTGCAAGAGAATATTCTTCAAGGCCCGTAAGTTCTCTGCCGCCGTAATTACCGAGGTGCGAGAAAGCAGGCGTGAGCACAGGGCTTGAGAATGCCTCCCCGAACAATGTGGTCTTAGTATCCGCATTGACCGAATCGATAAGACGCTCTTCGATGAGGATCGAATCCATGTAACGTGCGGTTATCTCATTGGCATCAGATGATCTTGTATAATCCATGAAGTTCCTCCTTAAGGTGACCCATATATTTGATATATTCTTCGTCGGTACTGAGATGTTCAAGGATGACAGGCATATCAGGGTCTATCTCATTCATCCTGTTAACGTAATAACGAAGCGGAAGTTCCCCGTCACCCGGACCGCATTCCTCAAGTCTCAACGTATATCTCTCATCAAGATGAACATCCTTGATATGGCAGCTTCTTATCCTGCCTCCGAGGATCGACTTACAGTCGTCTATGAACTCCTCGACATGAAAATACCTCTCTGCCGAATTGATCATGTTGACGATATCCATATGAACCGCAAACCGATCTCTGTCAACAGCTTCGAGAAGTCTTATGTATTCGCGAGGGCCCGTAGGTATCATCCACGGCATGGGCTCGAGAGTAAAATATGTATCCTTCACATCTGCTCTGTCTATGATCTCCCTGACCATCGAGACCGTCTGACTGAATGCTTCCTGAGTGAAATTCTCCTTATAGCCTCCGTCCCAGCGTGGTCCGAAAGCTCCTGCCACATTAACGGCACAGCGTGCTTTGAGGTGGTCTGCAAGTCTTAGCTGCTCAACACAGTAATCGATATTTTTCTTTCTCTCATCAGGATCAGCCGCAAGTGCGTTTCTCCATATTCCGACCTCGGCGATCGTAAGACCTGCCTTGTCGGCAGCATCCTTATATGCATCGATCTTATCGATCGGTTCATCGCTCTGCACCGGGAAAACGACTGTCGAACAGCCGAGCCTGATCTGATCTTCCACCCACTGCTCAGGCGTGTCATGAGAAAGCGGAGATGATGTTCCAAGTCTCATTTCAGTTCTCCTTTTCTTGATGTCTGTTAATATTCTATCGTTATTCTTCCGGGAGAATACTTTATTCGATTGTTTTATATGATTTTTCGGACGCTTTTTCTCGAAAAAGTGATAAACGGTCAAGATTACACATTCGTCTCACTTTATTTGTAAAGAATTTGTTATCAAGTAACATTTACAAAAATAAAGATGCTATAATTTTTCTTATAAAGAGACTTCAGCACAACGGGGTTTTCTATGGCAAAAAGAAAGAGATTGGCATTATTGGCAGCTCAGGTCGACGAGACTCATCAGAGCAGATTTGTCAGCGGATTCTTGCAAGAAGCATTTTCCGACGATCTCGATGTGTGCGTTTTTTCGATGTACAGAAAGTACATGTTTACCGAGATAAGGGAAAAAGGCGAAGTCAACATCTACAATCTTTTCGACCCGAAGAAATTCGACGGGATCGTCATCCTTAAGGATACGATCCAGACTGCCGATTCCACCGATCTTATTGAGAAGCGGATCAAAGAAAACTTCGACGGTCCCGTTCTTGTAATAGACAGGGACAGCGAGATCTTCCCTACTGTCTTTGAAGACGACTATTCAGGTATGGCTTCGATCGTATCACATATGATCGAGGTCCACGGTTATAAGGATATCGCCTACCTCTCAGGCAAGAAATGGCATAAGCATTCCTTAAGCAGGCTTCATGCATATGAAGACACGATGATCTCACACGGTCTCATGATCCGCGAAGACAGGATCATCCATGGTGACTTCTGGTACACGAGCGGTGAATATGCCGTTAAGGAATGGGCAAACAGTAAGAAGGGACTTCCTGAAGCCATAGTCTGTGCCAACGATGAGATGGCGATCGGTGTTTGTAACGAACTTACCAAGATGGGCATAAAGATCCCGGATGATGTGGCCGTAGCGGGATTTGACACTTCCGAAGAGGGTGCATTGAGTCCTCTTTACGTAACATCCTGCTCCCTTCCGTATGAAGAGATGGGACGCTACGCGGTCAGATATATCCTCCTGTCACTTAAGGGTATCAAGCCGGATGAATTCACCTGTAAACCTGAGTTCATCAAAGGTCAGACATGCGGCTGTAACTGCTGTGATCTTAAGGAGTATGATCCGAGGCGTAAGGAATGGCCGACATCCAGGATGGCTCAGAAGAGAGACGATGTCTTTAACATGATGACTGACAGTCTCATGGTCCAGCAGGATCTGTCAGACTTTTTCAGTCTGGTCTACTCCTATGCATATCAGATCGACAATGTAAGACGATTCTCACTATGTCTCTCGGAGCCGTGGCGAGACTTAAGCAACACGCCCTATGTTCACATGACCCATAACGGTTATCCGATCGAGATGATCCTTGCGGTTGATTATGACATAGAGAATAACCAGGGCAATGTTAACACGAATGCCGTTTTCGATACGAAGGATCTTATTCCTTATCTTGACAGGGACAGGGATATACCTACTGCGTTCTTCTTTACTCCGTTCTTTTTCGAGAGCGAGTGCTTCGGATACGCCGTGGTCAATTTCGGTGATAAGACAACAAGCTACAACGAGTCATTCAGAGAATGGATGGAAGATGTTTCCAGAGGCTTTGAGTTCCTTCGCCGTTCTCTTACCGTCAACGGTTATCAAAAGCTCATGGAGAACATGAGAAACAGCAAGTTCTTCTCAACTCAGGAAAGATATGACAGCTTAGGCCCTGAGGAAAAGAAGGAATGCGACCTTGTATCGAGGATCCTCGATAACAACATCCTTACATATGTCTATCAGCCGATCGTAAGAGTAAGCGACGGTGAGATCTATGCTTATGAGGCTTTGATGCGTTCTGCAACGGAAGAAAAGGCCTC
>CAMVBS010000119.1 GCA_947165785.1 uncultured Clostridia bacterium
TCAATTTCAAAACCTATGGTCGTATCCACATAATGCTCATAATAAACAGTCTCTTCCATGCCCTCGATCATGATAGTCTCTTCAAAACGCTCACCGTCTTCTCTGCCTGACGTTCCGGAAGCTGCCGAAGTATCCTCAACAGCAATCTCAGACGGATCATTATCTGCTTCGGTCTCAGATGCGACAGTCTCGTTCTTTGTTTCATCCGTCGTGTTATCGTCTTCTTTTGAACAGCCGCCCATCATGGTCATGCTGAGGACTGCCATAGCCATCGTAAGTGTTAAAGCATTCACGCACTTTCTCTTCATTGTATTACTCCTTATTGGCCGAAAAAATCTCATCAAAAAGCGACCATTTATCAAAGGTCGCTATAATGACACCACGTATTATACCAAATAAATTTTCATGTCTTAATATTGGCTTTTATAAACTCGATCGTCTTCCCCACGGCATATTTCCTGTCTTCTCCGCTATATCCGTGATCAGCCCCTTCAATGGTGATAAGTTTTGCTGACGGAAAAGCTTCTGCTGCCCTTTGGGAATAAGACAAAGGAACTATGCTGTCTGATGTTCCGTGAATGATAAGGACATTTCCCGTATAATTGGGAAGCATGTCATAGATATCGAATGATGTCGCATCGATCCCGTATCTGACACTTATCTTCTGTCCCATGACTTCGATCCACTCACGATCTGTTCCATACTCTTCAATGCGTTTCTTTGCATCATCCTGAATGACATATGCGGGATAAAACGGGATCAATCCTCTGATCTCATCAGGATATGTTGCCGCAAAGTATGAACACACAAAACCTCCCTGACTCTCTCCGAGAAGAAAGACATTATCGGGATCGACCATATCGAGTTTCTTAAGTCCGTCCAAAACGACTTTCAGGTCCTTTACTTCCGTAAGGACTGTCATATCGAGCATCGTTCCGTCACTTTGTATCTGAGGACCACCGCCTATGAAATCAAAGACACAGGAAACAAAACCCGCATTTACCATATTAACAGCATGATCATAGGTGCTGTTAAGATTTCCTCCGAAGCCGTGACAGATGATCACCAAAGGAAATCTTCCCTTCTCCTTCGGAGCAAGGAGCTTACTAAATATCTTCAGATCATCTCTTTTAAATATCAATTCCCGTTCTTCATAACTGCAAGCCATAAACCCTCCACCGTAATCATTAAGGCTGCACGCGTGAATCAATTCTATTTGATTTCTATGATAAAACAATCCGGATAACTTCTCAACCCTTTGACTTTTTCGATCAAGATAATTTGAACCAAAAAGCCTGCGATTATGGCTATAATATTAGTAAGCAGATAGGAGTTTTTCATTAATGAAGCCGTTAGTGTCGATCATCATGCCGGTATATAATGCCGAGAAATATCTTGAGGAATCCTTAAAAGGGATACTCTCTTCAACATACACGGATTTCGAGCTCATAATAGTAAATGACGGTTCCACTGATAACAGTAAGAACATCCTTGACAGATACTCATCCGAAGATAATAGGATAAGATCCTTCTCGAAAACAAACGGAGGACCTTCCGATGCCAGAAATTACGGCATACAGCTTGCCAAAGGAAAATATATCTGTTTTGTCGATGCTGACGATATCCCGCTTCCGAACATGCTTGAAACACTGGTGGATTCCATAGGCGATGCTGACATATGCATAGGCAAAAAGATCAGATGGAATCAGATAAAGGATTTCAAGCGAGAAGACGGCTGGCAGGCCTTTGAAGGAGACATGGACGAATTCCGCAAAGTACATCTCCGCTACCAAAGGAGCATGCGCGGAACTACTGCACGACTATACAGGAAAGACATCATCATAAAGCACAATCTGATCTTCGATACAGGAAGAAATTATGCTGAAGACATGTACTTTAATTATGCATATTTCAAGTATGCAGAAAGGATAGTTTTCGCACCTGATCCGGTATATATCTACAGGATCCACGAAGGCGACTGTCTGTCACGATGCAACGCCCCGTTCTTCTTAAGACAGTGGCAGATGGAGATCGGATGCAAGCGAAGGCTCTTTAAGGGCAAAAGTTAGATCTCAAGACTATCACCCTGCTTGCATTTACGGGCTTTCTTGAAGATCTCACCGTCTCTTTTACGGACCGTGATCTCTTTCTTTCCATCACCGGTACATACCGTAAGATCGATCTGACCTTTGGTGATATAAGGATGCCTTAAGACACGGCAAGTCGTCCTTATAGTCTTTTCTTTGGATACCGCGATGAATGAATACTTCTCATCTTCATACGGAACATCGCCTTCTTTGATGAGCTTGTGAAGCTTGCTCCTTTGGACCCTGCAGGCAAAATGACACCAGTCATCCTTAAGATCACAGTTACCCTCATGCGGACACGGAGCAACGATATTGGCACCTTTTGACAGAAGATGATCTCTTATGAGCTTTATTACTTTGTACCCTTCAACGGTTCCGGGTTCAACTATGATCATGAGCTTGGAAGTACTGTCCCAGAGCTTATCCATCGCCCCGATTATATTTCCCGGGTCAAGTTCATTAAAAACATAAGATGCGATGGTAAGATCTGCTTTTTCCCTGATCTCGTCTTTCAGAGCATCGTATTCGACCCACGTCGTCTTTTCCTTAAGTTCATTATCAGCATCCATGAGCCTTTGACCGATAAGACGCATCGACTTCTCACGTTCAAGACATGTGATCTTTTCCGGATCGAAGATCCTGTCAGCAGCCCATGAAGCGGCGCCTGTTCCGGCTCCGATATCATTTACCGTCTTTATCTCTTCGTTAAAGAATTCTCTTGCATAGGAAAAGGCATCATAGCAGGCACCATATGTAGCAGGCATCCTGAAGCATGAATAAACTTCGGCATCGCTGTCGCTCTTTATGAGGACCTTGCCGCTTCCGCTGTCATTTTTATATTTACCGCTTATCTCCTTGACGGTCTTCCTGATCTTACCCAGATCTTTGCCTTCGACCATCTCCTCGATCGCTTCACGAAGTTGTGACGGAATATCCATAGTTCACCCGTTCTTGCACATATACCAGGCCATTATATGAACAGCCTGCTGAAACTTACCCGATTTAATGAGATCTTCCAGTTCACCGGGAGAGATCGTAAGGACATTAAGAAACTCCGTATCATCAAGGTCCTGTGACGTTACTTTTTTACAGTCTCTGGCTACAAAGATATGGGCATAGTTATCAGATACGGTGGCATTGGAAGGAACCGTGATCAAATGCTCCATCTTGCCTGCCTCATAACCTGTTTCTTCACTTAATTCACGTACGGCAGCCTTAACAGCGTCCTCAGTAAGTCCGGGTTCTTTAGTACCGTACTCCTTACCGTCATTTCTTTCGATGCCGCCTGCCGGAAACTCTGTCGTAACTTCCTTAAGACCGTGTCTGTACTGCTTTACGCAAATAAGATCCCCCTTCTCATCAAAAGGAACGATAACAACATAATCACGTCTGCTGTAACTGTAATACGGTTCGAATTCGGTTCCGTCAGGGAAACGGTATCTCGACTGTCTGAGGTCGATCCATTTATTCTGTATCAGGTGTTTTACCGATACTTCTTCCCATTTTAGTTCATCATCTGCAGTCATTTATATTCACCTCGGCTCTCATTATACATTAGAGGGACAGATTATTCAGTCTTTCTCTCATAATTTACCAGAGTCATAAGGTCGTTTACCCTGGTCTCTTCGCCGAATCGCTTAAACCCGAGTTTCTCATATACATGGCAGTTCCTGCCCTCCTCCTTGATCGTGGCAAGTTTCCAGACATGAGTCTTATCCCATATCTCGAAAAGCTTGAGTATCGAGGAACTTCCGACTCCGAGATCCTGAAACTTCGGAAGGATGAAGATCGGAGAGATCCACATTATGCTGTCATCATCAATGCTCCTGTCTCTTACTGCCCTTAAGGCACCGACTTTCTTACCCTCATAAACGATAAAGTAGAAATGGCTCTCGCGGATCTTCCAAAGTGTTCTGTCCTTAGGCTCATTAACAGGAGAAAGATCATCATGATAGATCTCATAAAGCGGCATGAATGCTTCTGTCTGCATCTGATGAAGTTCGTCGATGTCTTTTTCTGTTGCTCTTACCAATTCTACTTTTTTCATGTTTTTCCTCCTATAAAAAGTCAAACAGTATCAGCTGTTTGCTGTATTTTCTTCTATTTG
>CAMVBS010000120.1 GCA_947165785.1 uncultured Clostridia bacterium
GTCTCTCATGAGCTGAGCTGTAGCCTTTGTGATGTAAGCAGCCTTACCGAACTTCTCTGCATATGTGATACCGTGATATGATTCATCAGGTGTTGTAAGTCCCGGGAACTTATCGGCATGAGCCATCCAGTCGAAATTACCGCTGTCGATGATGGCACCGCCTACGGAAATACCGTGACCGTCAATGTACTTAGTTGTTGAATGTGTAACGATATCTACACCGAACTTGATAGGATTGCAGTTAACAGGTGTAGCAAATGTATTATCTACGATGAGCGGTACGCCGTGGCTGTGAGCAAGGTGTGCGAACTTATCAAAATCCAATACGGTACATGTAGGATTTGTGATTGTCTCACCGAATACGCACTTGGTATTTGGCTTAAAGTACTTTGCAAGTTCCTCTTCAGGAAGGTTCTGATCAACGAAAGTACACTCGATGCCCATCTTAGCCATTGTTACGCCAAAGAGGTTATATGTTCCGCCGTAAATGGATGAAGATGCGATGAAATGGTCGCCTGCTTCACAGATATTGAATACTGCAAAGAAGTTAGCTGCCTGACCGGAAGAAGTAAGCATTGCTGCATAACCGCCTTCGAGATCACAAAGCTTTGCAGCAGCCATATCATTTGTAGGATTCTGAAGTCTTGTGTAGAAGTATCCGGCATCTTCAAGATCGAATAATCTTCCCATAGCCTCACTTGAACCATACTTCCAAGTAGTGCTCTGCCAGATTGGTAATTGTCTCGGCTCACCGTTCTTAGGTGTGTAACCGGACTGTACGCATTTTGTCTCAATGCTGCTCATGTTATATTTCCTCCATAGATTTAACTGAAAAAACTTTATTGATTATATCACTCTTCGCCTGATACTGATACATTTTTAACGACTACTGAAGGACAGAACATCTCGCCGTTCTTACCCGGATGGCTGAAAGGATCATTTCCTACGGCAACGATCTTTTTAAGTACGTTAAAGAAATTATCTGCAACGGTTATCTGCTCAACAGGCTTGGAAACCTTACCGTCCTTAATGAGGTAACCTTCACAAAGGAGCGAGAAATCACCGCTTATCTCATTGGCACCTGCGTGAAGACCTGCAAGATCCGTAATATAAAGACCGTCTCCGACAAACTTACAGAGTTCATCAAAACTCTTATCTCCATTCTCGAAAACGATATTTGTTGTGGAGATATTTCCTCTGTAGCCGTTACCCGTGGACTTCTTCCCTGCTTTGTTCGCAGTCTTAAGATTATAAAAAGCTGTCTCGAAAACACCTTTGTTAATGAAAGCCTTATCATCGATATGAACGCCCTCATCATCAAAATCAGACTTCATCAACGCTTTCTCGTACATCGGCAATTCCTTGATCGTAACAAGATCTGAAGCTATCTTCTCCCCTTCTTTACCTGCAAGAAGCGAGATACCCTTCTGCATTCCGTAGGAAGAGAATACACCGAAGAAAGTACTGAGCATTGAGATCATTGCTTCATTACCAAAGATGACATCATATTGTCCTGAAGTTATGGACTTTGCACCGAACTTACTTACAAGTTCGTCCTTAAGTTTTCTGACAAAAGCATCCTGATCGAACTTGTCGATGTCGACTCCGTACCAGAAATTGTCTTTTGTCTTGGTAACACCGTCTTCTTCGGCTCTTGCTTCTGCAACGATGGTTACCGAATCAGAATCTCTGTAAAGATCGAGTCCCTTGGAATTCATGAGAATGAAAAAGCCCGTTGAACAACCGATGGAAAGATAATCTACATCGTTGATCCTTGGATCTGAATCAAGGATGGCTTTCTCAAGTTCAAGACCGATCTTTTTGAATCTCTCATAACTGTTCTTATCATAGGCGCCGCTTCGAAGATCCGATACTAGTACACTGTTATCAGGATCGCAGTAGAAGAAATCTTCATCTTCATCATCAAGTACTTCGGCATTTGCCTTGGCTTCCGTAAGAAGGAAAGCGATACCGTCATCGTTGATATCAGTCGTAGAAGCGGAACCCATCTGACCGTTAAGCTTGCCTCTGAATGAGATAGCCTGATCGTTACTGTTCTCGAAATTACTTACTTCACCTTTAAGGATCTCTATTCCCATGGATGATCCACCGCCGAAAGCGACCTCGAATTCCTCAAAGCCGTATGAAGGAGCGATGGACATGACCTTTTTCATAAAAACTCTAGCATTATTATTATCCATTTTCCGTTCTCCTTAGTCTCTTCCGCCAACGACGATAGATGATACTCTGATCGTAGGCTGACCTACATTTACCGGAACTCCGCCCGAAAGCGAGCCGCATACACCTGCAGCATGCGCAAGGTCGTTCCCTACTCTGTCGATATTCATAAGGACTTCTCCGCCTTTACCGATAAGAGTAGCACCTCTGACAGGCTCAGCGATCTTGCCGTTTCTGATCATATAGCCTTCTCTTACGGCAAAATTGAATTCGCCTGTTGCTGTATCTACGGAACCGCCGCCCATATTGGCTGCATAAAGACCATATTCCGTATCGGCGATGATGTCCTTTGGATCATCCTTACCGTTCTCGATATAGGTATTACTCATTCTTGATGTAGGAGCATATGTAAAGTCCTGACGGCGTGAACAGCCTGTAGGCTTCATGCCCATACGGCGCGAACCGAGTTCATCAACTAGGTAGCCTACGCAGATACCGTCTTTGATAAGCTGAAGGTCAGATGATTCATTGCCTTCGTCATCAAAATTATATGAGCCCCACTCACCTTCAAGTCTGGCATTATCCTTTGCAGATACGACGGAATTTGCGATCTGCTGACCGATCTTATCAGTAAAGCATGAAGCCTTTATTCCGACTGATGTAGCTTCAAGAGCATGACCGCACGCCTCGTGGAAGATTACTCCGCCAAAACCGTTACCGATAACGACCGGCATCTTACCTGAAGGAGCATATCCGCAGGTAGCCATCCTAATTGCTGATTCGCAGCATTCGGTCGCTTTTTCGATGATAGGATAATCCTCTATGAAGCTGTATCCGAGTCTTGTTCCGGGGCTTACGCTTCCTGTCTGTTTCTCATCGCCGTTTGTTGCGATGACAGACATTGTAAGCCTGATCCTTTCAGATGACTCTTCAATATTTACGCCTCTTGTATTTACTACTCGGATGTTCCTTAAATGTGATCCCAGAGAACCTGTTGTCTGAGTGATCATCGGGTCGAAATTTGAAGCATGGTCGAGGCCTTTTCGAAGCACATCAACATAATCTTTCTTAGTTCTCGAAAAAGCTGACTGTGAAAGATAAGTCTGCTTATACACCTTAAGTTTACTCATGAGCTCCAAGGAAGCGCCCTCGCCGCTGTTAACGGCCAAAGACGCCTCTGATGCGAGTCTTGTAAGTACATCTACATCAAGATCATTGGAGAAAACATAGACAGAATTCGTACCGGACATGACCCTTATACCGATACCTCTCTCGATATTGGAACCGGCTTTTATAACTCTGTTGTTAAGGAGACTTACGGAACTGCGCTTGGAATCTTCGATAAAGACTTCGGCAAAATCGGCCTTTTTTCCAAGTGCAGCTTCAAGTATCAATGAAATATTACTGTCACTTAGCATATCCATCCTCTTTTCAATAAATTTCTATTGAAAATTATATCATATGTTCATCTTATTTCTTTTGATACTGTTCTTTTTATATTCGCGCGGAGAGCAGCCGATGACCTCCCTGAAAACGCGGTTAAAAGCAGTGATGGACTGGAATCCGGAACGGAATGCGCAATCGGTTACGGACATGTTATCGTCAGCAAGAAGACCGATCGCATTTCTTATCCTGACATCAGAGATATAAGCGGAAATGTTCTTCTTCATATATTTCTTGAAAAGCCTCGAGAAATAATAAGGACTTAAGCCGACATATTCCGCAACGTCCTGCTGAGAGATATTATCCGAGAAATGTTCATCGATATATGTAAGAGCTGCCTGAATATGCTTCTTATCTGAAGTCGAATTGATGGTCGCAACACGCTGATCCTGCTGCTCACTGAAGATATGCTCACCTATAAGTACTATTATCTCGAGCATCTTGATCTTACATTTGGATTCGCTGAAGAATGTCTTGTTATCGTACATATCCCTTATGTCAAACATCCTCTGAGCGATCTTCTCGGCAAGATCCGGATATCTT
>CAMVBS010000121.1 GCA_947165785.1 uncultured Clostridia bacterium
TTTCTTTTTAAGATCTTATCGATCACATATTCAACATCAGGATCTCCCGATGGAGATATCTCCACATTGTCTCCTATCGTCGGTGTTATCTTTGCTTTTCGAAAAACACCTCTGGCCGAGGCAGACACAGTCTCCCCCGAATGTAATCTGACACTATAGATACCGCCAAGTCCCTTGGTGATCTTTCCTTCCACTGCTATCAGTTTCCTCCGCCGTTATTATTCTGATCTCCGCCCTGATTATTATCAGTCGGTGTCGGAGGATTATTCTGCTGAGGATCTGTTGGCTGTGGCTGCTGAGTCGGCTGTGTAGGCTGCGGCACAGGCGTCGGTGAAGGCGTCGGTGTCGGTGTCGGCGGAACCGTAGGCGTCGGTGTCGGCGTTGCAGTAGGTTCAGCAGTAAATACAGCTACGAAGATATGGTTATTCTCAGTAACCCTGAATGTGTAATCCACATTATATGCAACTACATTTCCAAGGCTGTCCTGCCAGTAATCAAACTTATAACCAGGGCTCGGTACTGCCTTAAGAGTTACCATCTCATCAGGATCATACTCTCCTGCACCTTCAACGGTACCCTGACCAACGATCATAGGCTCTACCTTGATCTTATCAGGCTTAGGTGTAGGCGTAGCACCACGCTGAACATCTTCCTGAGTTCCTACGATGATCTTAACGAGAGACTTACGAGGAACGGTCTTTCCGCTGTCAGGTTCAGTCTGGATTACGAACTTTTCGGAATCATCAAGATCCTCGATCTCAGGGTAACAATCTACTGAACAAAGAAGGCCTGCTTCTTCGATGGCAGCCTTTGCATCTGTTATGTTCATTCCCGATACATCAGGAACGGTACAACTTGTCGGTTCAACAGCATAGTAAACGACGATCGAAGATCCCGGACGAACCGCTTCACCTGAAGCAGGATCAGTACGGATAACGATATCGACATCATATTCTGTAGAATTCTCAGGGACCTTGACCGCAGAAAGTCCGAGGGCTTCCATGGACTTACATACATCGTCGGAATTAAGTCCCGAATAATCCTGAAGGATAAACGTATCAGGCTTTTGAGAGATGGTAATTACGATAGTCTTGAGGTTAGAACCTGAAGCAAGCTTCGTTCCCTTCTCGATGCTCTGATCCATAACTACATTAGGAGCGACTGTCTCGGAAACAACATACTTAAATTCGTGCTTGATATTGTTTCTGGTGAGGATATCGTCAACCTCTTCCTTTGTCATTCCCTTGTAGTCTTCAACGACATATTCAACTTTCTTATCAGAAGTCGTAAAACCGCTTATAAGTTTGGTAAAGAAAATCGCACCAGCCAAAAGAACACCGAGGATAACTACAACAAGGCAGATAGTTCCGACTATTGATGCTATCCTTGCTTTTCTTCTGCTCTCGATAGTCTTCTCAAATTCATCGATCTTGTTATAGCTCGGATTCTGTCTGAAAGATGAATTGATCTCATCCTCCGAAGGCTTACCGGCATCAGTATTGATAACACCGAAAACACCGTTAGGATCCACCATCAAGCCATCGAGTTCCTCGACCATCTGACGCATGGAAGCATAACGTCTGTCCGGATTTTTCTGCATACACTTAAGGATGATGGAATCAAGACCTGCCGGGATGCCTGACTGAAGGCTCGACGGGACCGGCGGCTTATCCTGAAGATGCTTAAGGGCAACTTCAACATCCGTATCACCGTCAAACGGAAGTCTTCCTGTAACCATCTCAAAGAGCATTACACCCATAGAGTAGATATCCGAACTCGGACCTACATTTCCGCCTCTGGCCTGCTCAGGTGAAAAATAATGAACAGAACCCAATGCTCCTCCGGAATTCATGGTGATCGTATTGGAAGTAGCCGCGCGAGCGATACCGAAGTCCGTGATCTTTGCTATCCTTTCACGATTGATGAGGATATTTTGAGGCTTGATGTCTCTGTGGACGATACCGTTCCTGTGAGCATGCTCAACAGCCATACCTACCTGAATAGCGATAGGAACTGCAACTCGCCAGTCAAGGTGACCGTTCTGGTTAATGAGTTCCTTAACGGTAATGCCCTGTACATATTCCTGAATGATATATCTGTAGCCATGCTCATGTCCTACGCCGTAAACCTTAACGATGTTGGCGTGATTAAGGGATGAAACAGCACGTGCTTCTGTGTCAAATCGCTTGATAAACTCTTCATTATTGGAAAATTCAGGCTTTAAGATCTTTACGGCAACATTGGCACCCGTAGCCATATCTACTGCAAGATAAACATTGGCCATACCGCCTTTGCCGATCATCTTAGTGATCTTATACTTTCCTGCAAACAATAAACCTTCTGGTCCCTGTTCGTTCATAATGATATAAACTCCTTCTTATCGTTGGGTCTGTTATGTGCCAAAAGAACGGACACATTATCGCTAGCCCCATTTTCATATACAGATTCCAATAAACTCTTGGCACACTTCTCAAGGTTCCCGTGCGACCTCAGAAGTGATCTCATCTTCTCTTCATCGATATAGGCATAAAGCCCGTCCGAACAGAGCATGATCAGATCGCCATACATAACATTATACCTGTAAATGTCAGGTGTGATGAATATGTTTTCGCCAAGATACTTTGTAAGCATATTCCTGGCTGATCTCAGTTCTTCATCACTGACATTTTCAGCACCGCTCTTAATAAGTTCAGCCGCATAGGTGTGATCGATCGTCAAGAGCTCCAGCTTAGATCCATGCAAGAGATATGCTCTGCAGTCACCTATGTGAGATATGAGAAGCCTCTTCTCGCTTAATACGGCACATGTAAGTGTCGTGGACATTCCGATACAGTTCTTGTCGTAGCAGGCACGCAGAAGTATCTTGCTGTTGACCTTCTGATAGCTGGTCTCGAGAAGCGAAACGATGGCGGACTCGTTAAAATCCGCGAAGATCTCCTCATTTTCCTTAAGGATATCCATCATTGCCGCAACGGCCGTAGAACTTGCAACTTCACCTTTTTCCTGACCGCCCAGGCCGTCAGCGATGACCATGCAAAGAACACCGCCTATCATCTCGCAGGCGATCGAATCTTCGTTATTCTCTCTGACAAGACCTCTGTCGGTCATCGAAAAATATCTCATTTCTCAAGTCCTCTTCTAAGCTGTCCGCATGCAGCCATTATATCAGTTCCCATCTCTCTTCTGAGAGTGGCATTGATCTTATATTTCTCCATGTACTGCCTGAAGGCTTCGATATGTTCCTTGGAAGACCTCTTATAAGGGCTTCCCGGGAACTCATTTGCCGCGATAAGGTTCACGTGGCAATGAATGCCTCTAAGGAGCCTGTAAAGCTCCCTGGCAGAATCTGCTCCGTCGTTTACTCCCTCAAAGAGAGAATACTCAAAAGTGATCCTTCGGTTCGTTGCCTTAACATACTCGTCGCAAGCCTTGATAAGCTCATCAAGACTATACTTATTTGCTATAGGCATGAGCTTTTTACGAAGCTCATCATTAGGAGCGTGCAAAGACACTGAAAGGTTCACCTGTGACTTCAGGGAAGTAAACTCCTTCATCTTATTGACGAGTCCGCAGGTCGAAACTGTTACATGTCTTGCTCCAAGATTATTACCGTTCTCATCAGTTACGAGTCTAATGAACTTAAGAAGGTTATCATAGTTATCAAAAGGTTCACCGATACCCATGACAACAACGCTTCTTATCCTCTCGTTCATGTGCTTTTGAGAAAGGAGCACCTGGCCTAACATCTCGCCTCCCGTAAGGCTTCTTCCGAAACCTGCATGAGCTGATGCACAGAATGTGCAGCCCATCTTGCAGCCTGCCTGAGAGGATATACAGATGGAAAGGCCCTGCTTGTAGCGCATGATGACGGTCTCGATAATGTGTCCGTCATACATCCTGAAAACGAGCTTAACCGTTCCGTCGATCTGAGAGACGAACTCATGCTCTATCTTCATTCCTTCGCCAAATATAAAATCCTCACTTAATGCGGCCTTCATATCCTTAGGGATATTGGTCATCTCATCAAGATCCGTAACGCCTGAAGAGAGCCATTTATAAAGTTGTCCGCTCCTGTAGGAAGGAAACGACTTTTCCTTACACCAGGATGTGATCTCATCAAGGTCAAGATCTAAGCAAAATCTCTT
>CAMVBS010000122.1 GCA_947165785.1 uncultured Clostridia bacterium
CTTCTTAAGAACGGAGGCCGCAAGACAGGTGAACAAAGGACTGTCATGGTGCTTCAGAAGACTTCGGGAAATCCTAACATCAAATGATCAGTAACCTGCCAGGAACTCCTTTGTCCTGTCGTTCTTCGGATTGTTGATGAGTTCTTTTGCAGGACCCTGTTCAACGATCACGCCGCCTTCCATAAAGACGATCCTGTCGGCAACATCTCTTGCAAAGCTCATCTCGTGGGTTACGATGACCATTGTCATCTTCTCTTCGGCAAGTTCTCTGATTACTTTCAGGATACCTGCAGTAAGCTCAGGATCCAGTGCGGAAGTAGGCTCGTCAAAGAAGATGATCTCCGGGTTTGTCGCGAGAGCACGCGCGATACCTACACGCTGCTGCTGACCGCCTGAGAGATTGCACGGGTAAGCATCTGCCTTATCGAGCATTCCCATCTTGGAAAGAAGATTGTCGCAGATCTTATCAGCCTCGGCTGCAGGCTTTTTGTGAACGTGTATGAGTGCTTCGGTTATGTTTCTTCTTACCGAAAAATGCGGGAAGAGATTAAATCCCTGGAACACAAGACCGAACTTGCTCCTGAAATCCTGGAGCATCTTTTTGCTGCAATAGACGGCTTTGTCATTGACCGTCGTAACGAGTTCGTCGTCTCCGATCTTGATCTGTCCCTTATCTATCGTTTCAAGTGTCGTGGCACAGCGAAGAAGAGTAGTCTTACCTCCGCCCGAAGGACCGATGATGGCTACGACCTCGCCTTTGTCGACGTTAAGGTCGATCCCTTTAAGTACCTCCAGTGAACCGAAGGATTTATGTATGTCTTTCATCTCGAGTACGCTCATAATTCCCTCCGTTTACTGGTAATAGCTCATTTTCTTTTCGATGCCGTTCATGATGATCTCTACTATGAAGTTAAACAGATAGTAGAATGCTCCTGCTACAAACAGTGCAAGGACAGAAGTCTGGGCTGCGGAGATCTGCTTTGCCACGGTGAACATCTCGACTACTGCGATGGAGTAGGCGAGGGAAGTGTCCTTAACAAGCGTGATGACCTCGTTTGTAACTGCAGGAAGAACGCGTTTGATGACCTGCGGGAGTATGATCCTGAAGTAGGTCTGTGACTTGGAAAAACCGAGAACGGCAGCAGCTTCATACTGACCCTTCGGCATGGACTGGATACCGCTTCGGAAGATCTCTCCGAAGTATGCCGCGTAGTTTATCGAGAAACCGATAACGGCTGCGATGTCACGGTAGTCTATCTTGCCTATGCCGAGGTCGCGAAGCTTGATGCCGAACAGATAGAAAGGTCCGAAGTATACGAGCAGGAGCTGGAGCATCAGAGGAGTTCCGCGCATGATGGAGATATAAAATCTCACTACGGATCTGATCACGATGTTCTTGGACATCCTTCCCTTGGCGACAAGAAGTCCCAGCGGAATGGAGAATATGAGGGTCAGGCAGAACAATATTATCGTTGTAAGAAAGCCTGTCCCGAGCTGCGTCAGTATACTTAATAGATCTTTCATATGAGATTACTTTCCGATGATGGTTACGTCCTTGCCGAACCACTTGTTGGACAGCTCAGCCATTGTTCCGTCTGCTGCCATTTCTTCGAGGACCTTCTGAACGTCGTCGCGAAGCGCAGTGTTTTCGAGAGCAAAGCCGACGCCGTATGTCTCGCTTGCTACGGTCTGATCAAGGATCTTGAAGTTCTTGCCGGAAGACTGGATCTGGTAACGTGCTACGATCTCATCCATTATGACTGCATCGATCGCACCGGACTCGAGTTCCATCATTGCGTTAAGGTAGTTATCTTCCTCGAGAAGCTCACCGAATGAGTTCTTGAGTTCTTCGTTGTCGTTGACTGCTGCAAGTCCCGAAGAATCCTTCTGTACTGCAACTGTCATTCCTTCAAGATCATCAAGAGTATTGATGTCGGAAGAAGCATCTACGACTACTACCTGATCGTTTTCCATATAAGCATCTGTCCATGCGTACTTGTCTTCACGGCCGCTGATGGTAAAGCCGTTCCAGATGCAGTCGATGTTGCCGGAATTGAGCTCGGAATCCTTAAGATCCCAGTTGATAGGCTGAGCTACGAACTCGAGATCCAGACGCTTTGCTGCTTCCTTTGCAAGATCAAGGTCGAAGCCAACGTATTCGCCGTTGTCGTCCTTGAATCCCATCGGAGGAAAATCTGCATCGAATCCTACTACCAGCTGTTTTTTATCTGAAGCGGAAGAACCTTCCTTCTTATCTTCTTTGGAGCATGCCGTAAAACATGTCATGAGCATTGCAGCACAAAGGACTGCACTTAATATCTTCTTCATAGAAATCACCTCGTTATAGCATTTAAACCCTTCAGGGCAACATCATAATTATAATTAGAGGTCAGATCAAAGTAAAGGAAGGCACTTATCCCATGCAACAAAAATAATTTATGATTCGTTTATAAGGTGAGTAAGGAATAAACAATTACATAGGAGGTGTTTTATGAAACGAAGGTTTTTGTCTTCATTTATTACTCTGTCACTTTTATTCTCGCTTGCAATGGGAATGGCCGGATGTTCCGCTTCTTCAAAGTCGGACCGCGCAGTAAGGTCTGAACGGGCATTTGATCCTGAGGGCGAAGCAGTCTACAGCGCCGAAGCCGATGAGGAGATCTACGGGGAAGCATCACTGAATTATGCTGCAGAAGCAGCCGATATCGACGCCGATTTTTCCGACAGCATCGACTTAAGCGGCGCTCCTGATGTGCCGGTTGATGTCAATAAGAAGATGCTCATCTACAGATGCAACATGGTTATCGATACATTGGATTTCGAGTCAGCCGTATCCACATTGAAAAGCAAGGTCAAGGATTATAACGGATTCATCGAGAGGGAGGAGCAAAATGACGGCGCTTCTTATTCCTCGGATTATGTCATCGATGAAGATGAGAAGAGTTATTACTTTAATGCGACCATCAGGATCCCGTCTGCAAATTACGAATCGTTCGTATCTTCAACAGACGGACTCGGATATCTGAGATCCAAGAATTCCACAGTAGATAACGTAACAACTGAGTACGGTACATTGAAGGCCGAACTCGAGATCTATGAAGCTGAATATGAGCGTTATCTCGTCAAGTTCGAAGAGACCAAAGACGACGCGATCGCCCTTACGATCGAGAAGGACTTAAGGGACCTCGCGATAAAGATCGCTGATATAAAGACTTCCATGAGCGTTATCGAAGGCGATGTGGCTTATTCATACGTAACAGTCACGATCCGTAAGGTAAACGAGATCGTTGAAGATACTCCGACCCCGACTCCTACGCCTGTTGACGACAGATTCTCGACTGAGTTTAAGGAAACTGCCAAAGAGTCATGGAACAACTGTCTTGAGTTCTTCCAGAGCATCATCCTCTTCTTCGTAAGGTCATGGTGGGGACTTATTATCTTTGCTTTGATAGTTTTTGGTATAATATTCTTCGTCAAGCGTTGCATCAGGCGAGGAAGGATCCGCCGCGATAAGGAACGTCAGGCTCGCGAGGCCAGGGAGATCGAACGGGTAAAGGCGATCGAGAAGGCCAAGGCCGAGGCTTCGGGAACCAAGGCGGATGATAAGACCAAGGTCGACGCTCATGACAACAAAAAGGTTGATGAGAAGACTAAGGAGAATGATAAGACTAATGAAAAAAAGTAAGATCTTGATCACACTGATCGCTGCCGCGGTGCTCCTAGCAGGATGCGGCAAGGATACTGATGAGACGGGGATCAGCGTAACAATAGTCTCGGAGACTGCTGTAGAGTCTTCGGAGAGCAGTGCAGCCGGCACGGAGGCATCTGATACTTCGGAAACGACCAAGACTTCAGAGACGACCGCTGAATCGGCGACATCCTCGGAAACGACTGCCGAGTCTCAGGAAGTTATCCTTGAGGTGGATGAAGACGGCGATACATTCGTCAAAGACCAGCTCTTCGTCTGCGTAGTCAAAGGGACCAAATATGATGATGTGGAAAAGCTCGGAGAGAAGTATTCCTTCATCATCCTCGACAACACCGGCAACGATTACACCGTGGAATTCCAGGTTCCGCTGACATATGACGAACTCATGGAAAAGGCTGATGAACTCTGCGAAGAAAGTATCGTTGACGATTGCTA
>CAMVBS010000123.1 GCA_947165785.1 uncultured Clostridia bacterium
ATGCACTTCGCGTCACCGATATTGCAACAACTGACAACACCTGTAGTAACTGAAGAACTGATAAGCTAGACTCTCGGTAAACGGGAGGCATGCTTATGAAGAAAGATCTTATGTCAACAAAGAATCTAGTGTTGTTTTTTATCCTTACGCTGGCATGGACCTGGATCTGCGGATTCATTCCGGTCGTGCTGGGGCTGACGGGAACGGGTGTCGGAACTTTTATCTTCTACTTTGGCGGGGGAGCTCCGTCGGTGGTGGCGCTCTTCATCGTTTTCCTGACATATCCCAAAAACTTAAGGAAAGACTATTTTAGAAGATGCTTCAGTTTAAGAAGAGCAGGGTGGAAGTGGCCGCTCATAACGATCGCCGTCTTTACGGTCACCTCGGCAATAGCCATAGCGGTCGGCGTAGGACTTCTTAAATATCAGATGCCGACGATGGACTACATAAAGGCGATAAAATCCAACCCGCTTAATATCTTTCTTGTTTTGCTGCTGTCGCTCATATCGGGGCCGCTTAATGAGGAGTTCGGCTGGAGGGGGTATGCGCTCGACAGGCTGTTGGTGAAGTGCGGGTTTCTTAAGGGGTCGCTGATACTGGGTTTTGTCTGGGCGATCTGGCATCTTCCGTGGTACTTTACTCCGGGTCAGGCGCAGTATGCGCTTCTTAAGGATTCGCCGGTCGATGCGCTGATGTTTATCCCGAGCGTTATGATGCTGTCGGTCTTCGTTTCTTTTGTGTATGTGAAGACGGATCGGAGCATTTTGGCAGGTGCTCTTGTACATATGTTTAGCAATTTGATCGGAAGTCAGTTATTATCTTCTTATACGACAGAGATCAGTGCGCTTATAAGATACACGAATATGGTGTTTTTTCTGGGCGTGATCCTGTACGTGACTTTTTCGAGAAGATTTAAGAAGGAAACGGCAGAAGTTCTGGGGAGCATAGGAAGTTGAAGATAGTAACCAGGCAGGTCGAGGGGCAGCCCCTTACCGTTACGATAGAATATCCCGAATATACCGAGTCGGTCAGGGGACTTGTAAGAAGGATCGAGAGTCTTGACGTGAGCTTCAGTGCGTCTGCCGACGGAAAGCAGATGCGGATATCCATATCCGATGTCTATTATCTCGAAAAAGTTGACCGCAAGCTCTTCCTTTATACAAAGGGGGACGTCTACAGGATCGATGCACCGATGCCGGAGGTCGAGAGGATCACTGAAGATTCGGACCTGGTAAGGATCTCGAGGACCTGCATCATGAACACTTCACATCTTACGGAGATCCGCCAGCTTAAGAACAGCCACCTGGAGGCAACGCTCGACAACGGCGAGAAACTCATAGTCTCGCGCAAATATCTGCGCGACATTAAGAGGAGGTTTTAGAAAATGCCGATACGTAAGATCCTTAAAGATACATGCATTCTCGCGGCATTGATGATACTGGCGGTCTTTGCCTGCTCGATAATCTGGTCGGGACTGACGGCTGAGATCACTCTCGTGCTGGCGCTGTTTGTCCTCGCGCTTTTGATCACGGTCGTAAATTTCCTTATGGACGAATTCCTGTCGCTGTCGATCATCGTCAGCTACATCGTTAAATACTTTGTCTTCTCCGCGATGGTCATGCTGTTCGGCTTTATCGTCGGATGGTTCTTCCCGAGTAATTTCTGGATGGCCTTTATCTATGTGGGCATCGTGCTGGTGCTGGCGTTCGCGGTGGATGCTTTCAGGGTGCAAAGAGATATCGGATACATAAACGATCACATCCACAAAGAAGACAAAGCCTCATAGTGGTAGAATAGACAGGATGCGGAAGGGAAAGGACAAAAGGATATGAGTATAGAAGATAAACGCGTTGCATTCGGATCTGATGAGGCAGCCGATAAGCAGAGAGCCTTAAGAGGATCGGGTAATATGAATGAAGATCTCATGGAGATGGCAAGGAATGTGTATTCTCATCTTAATGATGAGATCTCAAAGAAGATCTTTGAGGCTAAGCTGTTGTACGCTTCAACGGGTGACGTGGGTTATATCACGGGGCTCGAGCCGAAGTACAGAAATCTCAGCAGTGACATGCAGCTTTATGTCGAGAAGCTTCAGAAGGGCTCCCACTGCCTGATCTGCGGAACGGGAAGGGCAGGGCATTATCTTGCAGGAAGGTTTAAGGGATTCGGAGTTGTAGTCGATGCGTTCGTCGATAATGACGACAACCAAAGTCAGGTCGATGAAGCAACAGGGATCAGGATACTTACAGAGAAGGAACTTAAAGATAACAAAGCGCTTTACGAAGGTAAGACGTTCATCATCTCATATTCAGTAAAGGACGTGGCTCTTGAGGTGAAGGCCCGTCTTATGAATGAGGTCGGTATTAGCGAGAAGGATATCCGCATGGGTATCTTTGACTGGAGAAATAATCAGGGTCAGTACTTTGACTTTTTCGAGGCGAAGGAGAATGAGGTGTTCGTGGACTGCGGATGTTTTGACGGGTCTACGTGCTACAAGTTCGCGGGTTGGTGCGGCCATAAGGGCTATGAGCATATCTATTCCTTTGAGGCTGACCCGGTAAATTACGAGAAGAGCAGGAAGCTTCTTGAGCCGCTGGGCAAGTGTGATCTTTATCCGTACGGAACTTCCGATGTGAAGAAGAAGGTGTACTTTGCGGCGGATGCCTTTGAGACTTCGTGCATCATCAGTGAAGAAGAGGCAAAGAAGAGAAACTTCGAAGGCGTCGAGCAGATAGAAACGATTGCCCTCGATGACGTGCTCGAGGGCAAAAGGATAACATTTATCAAGATGGACATAGAAGGCGCCGAGTACGAGGCGCTGGTTGGTGCCCGAAGACTCATCGGGGAGAACCGTCCGAGGATGGCTATCTCCGTCTACCATAAGTTCGAGGACTTCATTACGCTTGCAGACCTCGTACTAAGCATGCACTCCGACTACAAGATCTCGTTCAGGCACTACGGCTTTGACGAGCTCGAGACGATCATGTACGTGGAGTGACCTGTCCCTTAGAGAAAGTTGATCATTAGAATAACGGTAATGACCAGGATGATCGCAACCGCGAGCATCAGAAGAAGTATGAGCCTTACGAGCTTTCCGACAGTCGTCGGTACAGGGCAGACTGTCTTTCCGGTCTGACCGTTGATCGCTACCTGATAGGTCTTCTTGCCGAAAGTATACGTAGCAAGATAGATCGGTGCCAGAAGATATCTGAACTTGACGTTATAGTAGTTGGTCGCGATGTCCCTCGCATAGCTCCTTCTTCTGTCAGAACGGTTGATGGTGGTCTTGAGCTTCTCCGATATATAGAGCTGAGCTCGATTCCAGCCGTCATTAAGTCCTCTTGTGTAGCGCTCTGCAGGGATGCCTGCGAGATACTCCGGTGAATAAGGAACTGCCTTGGTAAAGTCAAATTCCTGAACATTTTTTATGAACGGATGACGGATCTTGACGGAAGCGAAGACAACGATGTCGTCGATGAACTGATACCAGTTCCTTTTCTCATAATCCGCACGGCCGTGACCCTTCGGGATGACGGCGGTATAAGAGGAAGCCGTATAGGTATCGAAGGTCCAGAACGGCAGGTAGATGCCCGTGACGTTCTCGAGCTTGCAATTCAATGCTTTCTTATTGAGCATAGCTCTTTTCTTAAGCTCAGCAATAAAAAGATCCTGAAGCTTTTCTTTTCCGAAAGCGAACGGGATCAACGCATTAGGCGCCATGATCTGAGATGTCTCTGCTGTCGTAACGTGTGTCGATCCGCAGAAAGGGCAGGAACCTGTGATCTTTTCAGCATCATAGATCGTCTCGCCGCCGCAGTTGGAGCATACGACGAGCTTTTTGTATCTGCCCCAGTCGACACTCGCGCGCTGCATGGCCGAGTTGAAATCCAGCTCCTCGGCAATTGCGCCTGTCTCCGGCGTAGGAAGCAAAGCCGACACGCCGCAGAACGGACATGACAAAGTCGTGGTGGCAGGATCGAATGCTATGTTCGTCGCACCGCACCCCGGGCACTTGATATCCGAATTTGTAACATGAATACCGTCGATGATGATCTTTTCAGCCATTTTCCCACCCTCTCTTTCAAAACATAAGATAATTTTAACAGACGCGCG
>CAMVBS010000124.1 GCA_947165785.1 uncultured Clostridia bacterium
GACAGATGATAAATTAAAAGGGATGTCTCCGGTGTTTAAACCTGGAACATCCCTTTGCTTATCCGGTTTAAAGCTCTTGATCAAGTCAGTTCCTTTGCGAGTATCTCACTAACTTCCCCCATACCCTGCATACCGTCATTTAACGAGATCGAAGCGAAGAAGTATACATTGCCGTATTCCTCAGTCTCAAAGATCATATTCTGGGAAATATATGCAGGGGTTGATCCTGAGTGACCATAAACGTTTTCGTCAATAAACATCAATCCGCATCCGTAGAATGTTCCCCTGAAATCTTTCATAAGAGCCATGGATTCCTCGCTTAAGAGTTTTCCTCCGAACAAAGCTCTGTCAAAGGCTATCATATCTGCAGCACATGAGTGTATGTCTCCTGCACCGCCGGCGCCCTTTTGGAATGGGTGATATCCGACGGCTCCTGCAATGCTTGTCACATCTCCTGTAGTCATTGAACTGGTGTGCTTCATTCCGCACGGGTCAAGTATCACTCTTTTCAGTACTTTGTCGTAGCTTTCTCCTTCGACCTGTTCGATGATCATTGCCAGGAGATGGAAATTCGTATTGCTGTATTCGGTATTCGTCTTCGGTTCGAAACTTAGGTTGTGATCATTAAGACACTTCAGGAATATCTCATCTGTCATAGTGTCATCTTCCATCATCGTTCCCAGATAACTTCTTATTGAGGGACTGTTCGCGTAATCAGGAAGCCCCGATTGCATATGGAGAAGATCTGCTATAGTTATGTTTTCTGCTACCGTACATTCAGGGAAGAATTTCGTGACCTTGTCATCCATTGACAGTTTTCCCTGTTCTATCAACTTCAGAGTTAATGCTGCAGTAAATGTCTTCGTGATAGATCCTATCTCGTAGGTTGTATAAGGATCCTTATCTTTCCCGTCAACAGTTTTTGTTTTCGGTCCGCAGAACATAATGATATCTTCATCTGTCGCGATGATCATAGAGCCGCTGAAACCCGTTTGGCGGGCTTTTTCTGAAGTGAGTTTTGCTAAATGTTCATATTTGGTTTTTGGGGAAACGAAGTAATTATCATCTTCTTTCTTAAGACCTTTAAGGACTCCGGAATTACATCCTGTCAGAAGCAGGATGATCATCAATGCTGATACTGTCTTCAAAACTGCTTTTCTCATAATTCCCTCCCGAGATTTCTTAAGATTAAACTAACAAAAAGAATAGATCATTACAATCGACCATTGGTAGAACACAGTGTTTCCAGGAGTTTTGACTTGCCTTGAAGAAAACAAAAAAGGATGCTTCCGAAGAAACATCCTCTTGTTGATCTGGTGGGTAGTATTGGGCTCGAACCAACGACCCCTTGCATGTCAAGCAAGTACTCTAACCAGCTGAGCTAACCACCCGATTGGTCAACGTGCAAATTATACAAGACTTGTCGTTATAAAGCAAGACAAAAGTCATATGCCGAGCTCGAACTTGAGCTGAGGCTGCAAAGGTTCATAATCTACCATAGTAAAATCATCTACGGTTACATCCTTAAGATCAAATCCGGCTTCCTTCTCGAAAACAAGATGCGGATTTCTCTTCTCGTCCTTGATCTGCTCTGCTCGCCTTAAGAGCTCATGAGCATTATCTATATGGCGATCATAGATCTGTTCGTTGGCAACGAAGTGAGTAAATACGCCCGGTTCATAACCTGTTGCCTTTGCTACGATCATAAGAAGAGCAGCATATTGAAGTTCGTTGATGCCGCCTGCGCCTGAAGCTGTGAGCATATCTCCGGATCTTTGGATGAGGCACATATCAAGGAACTTGTCTCGAACGTTCCAGATAGTAAGGAATGCACATGGAGCAAGTCCTTTTGTCTCGCGAAGATCAGTTTCCTGCCAAAGCGACATGATCTTTCTTCTGCCGTAAGGATCTTTTTTGATGTCGGCGATGAGATTATTCAAAAGATCATATCTCTTGACCGTGGCGCCGTATCTTTGACCGATCGTACCGTCGCCGATATCCCATGGAGTCCACCATGTAACGCCGAGTTCTTCCATCTCTGAAAGCTTATTTGTAGGTCTGGTGTAAATGGTAATGATTTCTCTGATACCTGTCTTCCACGCCTGCTTACGAAGTGAGCAGACAGGGAATTCTCCCTTGGATAGATCATATTTACGCATGACATGGTTGACACTTATCGTATGAGCAGGAGTTCCGTCTTCGTATTTAGGTCTCGGATCAACGTCCTTGTAGCCGTTTTCGAGGATATTCCTTATATCTGAAACGAGATATTCATCTGCCTTGTTCATACTGACCTCCCAAAAGCTTTTCGTCCATTATAGCATAAATAGATTTTGTCTTTGGCGCTCAAACTGATATAATCTAAGTATAAGTTTTAGGGTGCGTAAGATGGCTATTATTACTATTTCTAGACAGATCGGAAGCCTTGGTGACGAGTTGGCCGAATTCATAGCCGACAAGCTTTCCTGCGGCATTATTTCCAGAGAATATGCATTGAATAATTTCTATGGTGAACTGTCTGACGGAGTCAGGGAGAGACTTAACGAGAGCGCCAAATTCTTTCTCAACACTTTTTCGGAAAGCGGACTTACATATAAGGATATCCTCATCGACAGACTGGAAGGCGTAAGGGCCGATAAGCATAAGTCGGGAGAGAATGTCGTTATCCTGGGTCTTGGCGGAAGCGTTGTCTTCCACAATGATCCTTATGCGATAAATATCAGGGTCCAGGCTTCGGATAAGACCAGGATCGGAAGGATCGAGAGAAGATATAATGTTGATGCACTCGAGGCTGAACGGATCGTGACCATTGGCGATCGTAAGCATAAGCGTTTTGTAAGTACCCTTTATGATCAGGATCTTAATGACAGTTCCTTGTTTGATATAACGCTCAATACCGACTTCCTTTCTTTGGAGGAGTGTACTTCCATGGTCATGGCGGTCGTAAAGGAGAGGGAGCTTGCCAATCGCATTAGAGAAGAAGTGAACGGAACGGACGCTGTTGACCATCAAAGCGAAGCCGTTGTTTTCAAGAATGATACTGAGGCCGAGTTCGCGCACATCCTTGATATGTACGGGATCGAGTGGAAATATGAGCCGAAGACATTCCCGATCGAATGGGATTCCGAAGGATATGTTAAGATGGCGTTCTCACCTGATTTCTATCTTCCGAAGTATGATACGTATCTTGAGCTTACGACGATGGATCAGCGCTATGTCACCACGAAGAACAAGAAGCTTCGCATGGTAAGGGAGCTTTATCCCGGAACGAACATAAGGATCGTTTATAAGAAGGATTTCACGGAACTCGTGGAAAGACTTAAGCAGTTTGAGGCATGATTATGGGTATTTTGGACGAAGGCAATTTTACGGTCAAACAGACGGTTTTCGATAAGGATAAGATAAGGAAAAGAGTAGAAGAACTCGGACGACAGATAACGGAGGATTATAAGGGCAAGGAGCTTGCCATGATAGGCGTTATCAACGGCGCTCTTTATTTCTTTGCTGATATCACAAGGGAGATCGACATGCCTGTCCTGATCGATACGATAGGTTTTGCCAATATCCCAGATACCACGTCAAAGACGGGCAGGGTCAAGATCTCCAAGAATGTTGATATAGATATCGAGGGCAAGGATGTCTTGATCGTCGAGGATGTAATAAGGACAGGTCTTACGACTGCATATCTTATCTCCAATCTGGAACTTCAGAATCCGAAGAGTATTGGTATCTGCACTATGCTCCTTAATCCCGACAGGCTGCTATTGAACCTTCCCGTCAAATATACGGGATTCGAGATCAATGACAGTTGGCTTTTGGGCTACGGCCTTGACCGTAAGGGCATCGGAAGGAACCTTCCTGAGATCGTATCCATAGAACACCAGTCCTGATAAAGATAATCGAAAAAAACTGTTGACAACTAAGAGTTGTAAATGTATACTACTTCTCGCGTAAGAAAAACGCCGACTTAGCTCAGTTGGTAGAGCAGCTGATTTGTAATCAGCAGGTCGCGAGTTCGAGTCTCGCAATCGGCTCCA
>CAMVBS010000125.1 GCA_947165785.1 uncultured Clostridia bacterium
TGGCGGGACCGGATGTCTGTTACATAAAGATCAGGTAGCTGCGTTGTATGGGATGATACCGCACTCTCTGCAGATCTTAACGAATTCGGCACTTCTGGAGAATCCGTATACTGCAACCTGATACTTATCGTTAGGGTGCTTCTTCATGACGCCGAGCCAGTAGTTGAATCCTGCAAGATCAGGAACTCTGTTCATGAATGTCGTGTAGAGCCTGTATACGAAAACAGCATCGCTTATGTTGGCTTTCTTCATCTCATCGCTCAAGAAGAATGCAGCTGCTGCCTGCTCACCCGTTACTTCATATGTAGCGAGCTTTTGTGCCCAGTACTCTTTACCCTTCTGGTCGGAGCTTCTCTCGAAAGCGCATGTATAAAGACGCTCCGTAAACTCCAGTGTTTTCTTGTTAGGCTTGATGTTGGATGTGTTCGTAGGCTTCTTGTTACCGCCTGAGATGATGTGATACTCAAGGCAGATGTCAGCCCACTCCTGTGAATCGATGAAACCGTCGATCGCACCTTCACGTGTTATCTTCTTGTTTCCGAGATTTTCTGTCCAGTAAGAAAGGCCCTTATCATCAGGTTCCCTTCCGAAAAAGGTTCTGTAGAGAACAATGACATACGCTTTGTCTGTCATGTTCTTCTTGGTGAACTCTTCGCTCAGAAGAAATCTCTTTGCTACTTCGCCGCCTGTCATGTCGCCGTTATCAAGTTGTTCTGTCCAGTACTTGGCTCCGGATTCATCAGGCTGTCTCTCGAGAACGTATTTATATATCCTGTTTACAAAATCTCTACTCGTTCCGTCAGCTCGAACCCCGACTCCGCAGAAAAGCACGATCGGCAAGATCACGACTACTGCCAGAAACGAGCTTACAGCTCTTTTTGTATTCATATTTTCCTCCGTTTATACGAGTTTCACATAGGATAATAAAGTTTTTCTTATAAAAAGTCCAACATTTGAGAGATTTGCCTCATTTATGAATGAACGCGGTAATTCATATCGAACATCTCACCTTCAGGACATGTGATGACTGTTCCGTTGGTGATCCCGATATAGGCAACTGTCTCGCCGTCCGTCGTTTTCATGAAGAGATTAACAGGTTCGTCGACTGACGTGCAGACAGTGATCTGAGAGGTATGAAGATCCCTGTCGACCTCACCTGCGATCATGTATCTGTATGCTTCGTCGGAACGGACGCACAGTATGCGCTTATCCCAGTTGATCTCATTATCGTGGAGTACGAATCCGCCTGCAGGAGTATCATCGTAGATCCTTAAGTACTTCATCGTGTAGCCTTCAAACGAATGGATGCCCGTGTTATCCGGCGCATAGATCTGCCAGCTGTCATCACAGTTGGTAACGGCAGGAGATGCCATCATGACATCAAAGTTCGCATAGCGTACTTCCTGTGGCATGAACTTTGCCTTCCAGTAATCCACCGTGAAATCCGAACCGAAGCTGAAGAGTATCACGAACACGCTCAGCACGATAAGATAAGCAGCACGGAGGAATGCAGGCTTGATGTATCTGTAGACGAACACGGCGATGCCGCAGAAAAGGATTATCAGAGCCATGTAACTGTAGAATGACGGAAGATACGTATTGATCCCTTCATTCTTTGCCCTGAGCATATATTTCTCGTTAAAGCCGATAAGGATGCAAGGAGTGAGCGTAGCAACAAATGCCACGAACAGATGTCCCTTGAACTTTATCTTCTTTGAAGCCGTTATGATAACGAGGCAGAAAGAACATGCGACCAGGAACGCCTTTACGACACTTGCTCCGGTGATAGATCTGATGAACGACTCGAGGTCGATGTACCAGCTTGTCCTGAGCCACTCCATCGCACTTACCGGGAACAGCGAGAAACTATACTCCCATACTACCTTAAGGCTGTACAAAGGTTCCTTGAGATAGAGGGCAAGTCCCTCGTAAGGTGACGGATAGAAATGCTGCCATGTCTTATATGCGATCGCATAAAGTACGGCAAGGATAAGCTGAGGAAGAAATGACAGCATGACCTTTTTAACGAATTCCCAAAATGTCGGTTTCTTACGTGCCTGCATGAAGCATGAAGCAACGCCGAAGACCAGCATGTACATAAGGAATGTCTCGTATATCATGCATGATGCGAGATAGAAGATGCACGAAAGCACCTGACTTCTGATCCTCTTCGTCTCGTCATAGTCGATAAAAAAATGGAATGCTATGAAAAAAAGACCGATAGGGATCTGATGACAGAGCGCATATGAGATAAAGAGATTGTGCTGAGGAGATATGGTCGCGAATGCAAGAAATGCAATGCTGCACAGGTTCGCGAAGTCCCTGTTGATGTGCTTGGTAAGAAAATACCACATGGCACATACATCGAATATCAGCGACAGATACGATATGAGCTTATATACCCAGAGCTTATTTGCCAGGAACGGTATCGCCAGAAGAAAGTAGTTCCATAACTGAGGAAGCCTTCCGTATTCAGCCGCGAAAAGAGCCTCGTCATAGATGTTCCTGTTCCTTGCTATCGCATACATGAGGATATCATCATGTACGGTGAAGACTATGTTGTAGATGTTGTAGAAAAAGAAGAGCGCGATGAATCCGAATACACCATAATAAAATAACTGGTTATATTGATTCTCTTCGCCCAAGACCTTGCTTCTAAGCTTAAGGTATCCTTCTTTTCTCATTAAACTATAAGCTCCTGTTTCTCATTCCAAGTCATTATACATTATTTCAAACATAAATAAACAGGCGCTCCGCTTCGTAAAACGGAACGCCTGTACATGTTTCATCCAAAGTCTGTCGATCAATAGTGAAGACCGTTCAAAGCCTTGGTAAGTTTCTTATCCAATGTCTCATCAGCATAGTTAAGGATAGCATCATACATAGCATCACTCATCTCAACCTTAGTAGGATCAGTAACACCGAGCTTCTTAGCGATGGTAGAGATCTGATCAAGCTCATCATCCATGGTTACACCGAAGATAACGGTAGATACACCGTCGTTATAATAAACACCGACAACGTAGTTGAGGTCTGAAGGAAGTTCCTCCTTCATTTCTTTCCTGAACTCTTTAGCCTGTTCATCAAAATCCTTACCGGAATCTGACTTCTTGGCAACAAGAGTTGCAAGATCTACTACGATATCGCAGACAAGATCACGGTCACCGTTGATAACGAACTGACACTTGTTACCCTTGTACATGAACTCGCCCTTGTTAAGACCCTTTGTATCGATCTCGGATCTCTCAACAAAGAGGTCCATTGCAGCCTTCATGTTCTCGTTGGCTTCCTTCTTATCAACAAATTCAATAACGACAGCACCCTGTGTGAAAAGATCGCTCTCCGGCTTAGCAACACCGTCAGCCATGAAATAAGCTGTCATTTCCTTTATATCCTCAACCTCATAGGATGTAGGATCATAACCGATGATATCTTCGAGATCGATGCCGCTCTTATCAAGCATCTTAGCTTCTTTGTCGATCTTATCCTGACCTTCTTCCAGCTCGTCTTCAAACTCATCAGCGAGTTCTTCGCCTGTGCAGTGGAGCACAAATCCGTCATCAAGGTGCTGAGCATCGCCCTCATCGAGATCCCTGAGATCTTCGGCAGTGAGCTCTTCTGCGCCGAATTCCTTAACTGCTACATCCTGAAGTTTCTTAGCCGAAGGCTTGCCGCAACCTACCATGAGTGCCATCATCGAACCGATGAGTGCAGCTGCCATAAGCTTCTTGATCTTACTTCTAACCATAATAATCCTCCATAACCTGCGCCCAAAACGCAATCATAAAACAAAATAATGATATCATCACTGCATGGATTTGTAACTTCCCAATATTAAACTTTTTTTACTGTTATTCCCTTCATATTCCGTCAAATCGCATAAACAGGCATCAGTTTTCTTCCTCTCGAAAATCGTTTGTGCTCACCTTCGGTTTTTTTATAGTACAATCAGA
>CAMVBS010000126.1 GCA_947165785.1 uncultured Clostridia bacterium
TGGAACTTCTTGCCATGTATCTTAACGACAGGAGAGGCAAGAACTATAACGTTAATCAGATCCTTGAAGCATGCGATTCACAGATCATCAATTTCCAGAAGGAGACACCTTGGGGTTACTCGATGTTCTACTTTATCGCTGCATCCAATGACTGTCATCCTAACTATGTAAGCTATCTCATGAATAAGAGAACGCTTTCCGTCATGCAGGTAAATACGATCCTTGAGAGGATCCCTTATGAGAAGAAGCTCATGTATGACGAGAAGGTCATCGAGAAACTCTATAGCGATTACCAGGAGATAGAGGTAGATGACAGAGCTGATCTTGAAAGGCTCAGGGAAGCGATCGGTGATAAGAAGGTCCTCGTCTTGGGTCCCGGCACCAGTGCTACTACCGAAGAAGCAAAGGTTCAGGATTTCATCCTCGGTAATAACCCTATAATCATCTCGATCAACTACATCCCTTCAACGATAAAGCCTGACTTCTGCTTTATCACGAACAAGAAGAGATTCGTACAGCTCTCGTCCAATATCGCGAAGAACGCTGATACGTTCAAGGTCATCGCAACCTCAAACGTAACAAGCTCAACATATACTTTCGATTACACGATCAAGTATTCGAACCTTCTCGATTACAATGCCCAGATCATAGATAATTCATTCCTGATGCTCCTTAAGGTCTTGAAGAAGATCGGTATCAGCGAGGTATCCGTTGCGGGTTTTGACGGTTATGCAACCGATGATCGTCCGAACTACATAAACCCTGATATGGAATACCAGTTCACTTCTGCCGAGGCAGCTGATCTTAACAAGTATGTTATCGAAGAACTTGGTAAGCTCTCATCCGGATTTAAGGTGAACTTCCTTACATCTTCTTACTACAACACGAAGGAGTAAGAAGGAATGAGCAAGTATAAGGCAGTTTTATTCGATCTCGACGGCACGATCCTCGATACTTCTGAAGGGATCTTCATGTCAGTTGAGGAGGCAGCGGAGCTTTTGGGTCTTGAGAAGCTTCCGAAGGATGTCATAAAGACATTTATCGGTCCGCCTATCGAGTGGTCTTTCGAGGACAAATATGATATTCACGGTGACGATCTTAAGAAGGCCGCAGCTACATTCAGGGACCGTTACAGTAACCATAATCTTCTTCATGCAAAACCTTACGAAGGCATGTTCGAGCTTTTCCGCAAACTTCGCGAGAACGGCATAGGGACCGCAGTAGCAACATACAAGAAACAGGACTATACCATGAAGCTTCTGAAACACTTCGGTGTTGATGAGATGGTAGATGTGATCTACGGTTCCGACTATGAAGGCAAGCTTAAGAAATCCGACATAATAGAGCTTTGCATAAGAGATCTCGGAGTCACCAAGGACGAAGTCCTCATGGTGGGAGATTCCAAACATGACGCTACGGGAGCAGAAGCGATCGGCGTCGATTTCGCAGGTGTATCCTACGGATTCGGATTCGAAGTCCAGGATGACATAAGCGAATATAAACACGTAATCTATGTCGATAAAGCAATGGATCTTTTTGACTTTATCGTTAAATAAAAGGAGAACATTAAAATGGAGATCAAGATAGCACATCTGATTGCTGATTTTCTTGTCGAAAAAGGGGTTAAGCACGTCTTTACCGTTACAGGCGGCGGCGCTATGCACCTTAACGATGCGTTAGGTCACAAGGAAGGCTTAACATCCATCTACAACCACCACGAGCAGGGTTCTGCGATCGCAGCGGAAGGTTACGCAAGACTTACGGGTAAGATCGCCGTATGCTGTGTAACAAGCGGTCCTGGCGGAACAAATGCCATCACGGGCGTAATGGGAGGATATCTTGATTCCATCCCTATGTTCGTTCTTTCAGGTCAGGTAAAGAGAGAAACGACCTTGTGGTCAACGGATGTTCCTCTCCGTCAGCTCGGCGATCAGGAATTCCCTATCATTGACTCCGTTCAGAACATGACAAAGTATGCCGTTATGGTAACTGAGCCTAACGACATCCTCTATCATCTCGAGAAGGCATGGTTCCTCGCCAATAATGGCCGTAAGGGACCTGTATGGCTCGATATCCCTCTCGATGTTCAGGCAGCAAAGGTAGAAAAGGAAAATCTCCGTCACTTCGAAGGAAGCGACGAGCAGAAGGCTCTTTGTGCAAAGGAGAATCCGACCTATAGCGAAGAGACAACAAAAGCTATCCTTGATAAGCTCTATAACGCAAAGCGTCCTGTCATCCTTGCAGGCACGGGTATCAATGTAGCTGAAGCGAAGGATGAGTTCCTTAAGGCAGCAGCTAAGCTTAAGATCCCTGTAGTAACTGCATGGAATGCTCATGATCTCATGACGGATGACAATCCGTATTACTGCGGCCGTCCGGGTACAGTAGGTACCAGAGGCGGTAACTTCGTAGTCCAAAATGCCGACGTTCTCTTCGTTATCGGATGCCGCATGAATATCCGTATGATCAGCTATAACTACAAGGAGTGGGCTAAGGAAGCTTATAAGATCGTTGTTGATATCGACGAGGCTGAGCTCAGAAAGCCTACAGTTAATGTCGACATGAAGGTCAATGCAGATCTTACCGACGTACTTAAGTCCATCAATGCATCTTCCTATGAAGCAAACCCGATCCACGAAGCATGGGTAAAGTGGGGAAGAGACATCGATGCCAAGTATCCTGCATGTCTCCCTTCTTATGACGAGGTCAAGAGCCCTGTAAATCCTTATGTCTTCATTGATAAGTTCAGTAATGCTCTTTCTGAAGGCGACAAGGTCATCTGTGGTAACGGTTCTGCATGTGTCGTAACTTTCCAGGGCTTCCATGTAAAGAAAGATCAGAGACTTTTCACCAACTCCGGCTGCGCTGCAATGGGTTACGGTTTCCCGGCTGCTCTCGGCGCATGTGTTGCAGAAGAAGGTAAGCGTGTCATCTGCGTTGACGGTGACGGTTCCTTCCAGATGAATATCCAGGAGCTCCAGACTGTTGTCTACAATAAGCTCAATCTTAAGATCTTCATCATGAACAACAACGGATATCATTCCATCAGACAGACACAGACAAATCTTTTCACTCCGCCGCTCGTAGGTGTATGTGACGGCAACGGCTTAAGCTTCCCTGATCTTGAGAAGCTCGCAGCTGCATACGGTATCAGATATGTAAGGATCTCCGACTCATCCGAAGTTACAGAGAAGACACTTGAGGCTGTAAGCGGAAACGATCCTGTACTTTGCGAAGTAGTACTTAACGAGAAGCAGACATTCTCTCCTAAGCTCTCTTCCAAGGTGCTTCCTGACGGAAAGATCGTATCACCGCCGATCGACGACATGTTCCCGTTCCTTGATAGAGACGAGTTCGATGCGATCAAGGCATCAGTTCCCAATAAGTAAGGAGAATCCATGAAAAGAGCCGTAATCACAGGTTGCACCGGAATGCTCGGATTAGCTCTCATCCGTAAGCTCTTGAAAGAAGGCTACGAGGTGATCGCAGTGATCCGTCCGGATAGTGCCAGAGCAGGAAACATACCTGAAGATGACAGGATCACCGTAGTCGAGCTCCCTCTCGAAAACATCGGTACACTTCCGTCAGTGCTTAAGCCTTTGGGTATAAAGGATGCTTCACTTTTCTTCCATTTCGCATGGGGCGGTACATCAGGTGCTGCAAGAAACGACATGGAACTTCAAAACGAGAATATAAGAGCTTCGCTTGCCGCAGTTGATGCTGCGCATGAACTCGGCTGTGAGGTCTTTATGGGCGCAGGTTCACAGGCTGAGTATGGACGTGTTCCCGACGGTACTAAATTAAGCGGCAACACACCGTGTAACCCTGAAAACGGTTACGGTATCGCAAAATACGCAGCAGGCAAGATGACCAGGGTCAAAGCACAAAGCCTCGGCATGAAGCAT
>CAMVBS010000127.1 GCA_947165785.1 uncultured Clostridia bacterium
TGCGTGCTTACATGAAGCTTCCCAAGGAATATAAGGGGCTTAAGCTAAGTGAGAAGAGTATCTACGGAACGCGCGGCAGGGGAGTACATACCATAAATGATTTCTATTCTTATTATCTTGGGGGAACTAAGCTTCCGAAGGATAATAAGGAATGGCTTTCCATACCGTCGTTTTATCTGGCGGAAGCAACAAACGGCGTGATATTCTCTGATCCTTTGGGTGAGTTCACGAGGATAAGGGAGACGATACTTAACGGCGTTCCCGATGATGTGTGGAATAAAAGGCTCGCATCAGCGCTTTTTGAGATGGCTCAGAAGGGCCAGTATAATTACGACAGATGCCTAAGGCACGGACAAAAGGGTGCTGCGGTCTTTTCCTTTAACGACTACTGCAAAGCGCTCGTATCAGCAGTATATCTCATAAACAGGGTTCATATGCCTTACTATAAGTGGGCGCTCAGGGGAATGGATGATCTTAAGGTCTTCGGTGATCTTCGTAAAGAGATCGAGGATAATCTTGCTTCACCTTTGACATCAAAAGATTTCATAGAAAAATCGTCTGCGCTTATCATCGGATATCTTCGAAAAGATATGGGAATCAAAGACACAGGCGATTATCTTGAGGGCTATTCTTATTCGGTCAATGATCTTATCAAGGATCACGACCTTAGAAACTCACCGGTCATCCTTTAAAAGCTTGCGTTCTCGAGCTTATCTGCTGCTTCCTTAAGAAGTTCGATAATATTAAGGTGCTGAGGACATACGCCTTCACATTGTCCGCATGAAAGACAGTCGGATGCCTTGCCGTACTTGGATGTAAGTCCGTTATAGTAGAAGATCGGTCTCATGTCGTTAGGGAACTTGCGCTTGTCATTAAGAGCCGTGAATACATCAGGGATACTGATGTTTGAAGGGCATCCGTCAACGCAGTAGCGGCATCCCGTGCATGGTACGAGATCAAAACTGAACATGATTGCCTTGGCCTTCTCGAGAGCTTCCTTGTCGCTGTCAGTAAGAGGCTCGAAGTTCGTAAATGTCTTAAGGTTATCATCCATCTGCTCTTCGTTGCTCATTCCGGAAAGGATAAACTTAATGCCCGGAAGACTTCCGACAAAACGAAGGGCCCATGAAGCAACAGACATATCAGGACGGGCCTGTTTGAAGATCTTCTCTGCTTCAGGATCTGCCTTTGCAAGTGTTCCGCCCTTAACAGGCTCCATTACCGTGATCGGGATATTCCTTGAAGAAAGGATCTCGTAAAGTTCGCCGGACTGGATAAGTCCGCTGTTCCAGTCAGCGTAATTAAGCTGGATCTGTACGAACTCGACTTCAGGATGCTTATCAAGGATCTCTCTTAAAAGCTTAGGGGTTCCGTGATAAGAAAAACCGAAATTCTTGATCTTGCCCTGAGCCTTCTTTTCCATTGCCCAGTTAAAGCAGTCGAACTTCTCGTATACATCGTAGTTATTGCCGTCTTCGACACTGTGAAGGAGATAGTAATCTACGTAGTCAGTGCCCATTCTCTCGAGCTGCTCGTTAAAGATCCTGTCTCTGTCCTCCAAAGTCTTGATGGACCATGCAGGGAGTTTTGTAGCAAGAGTAAATGAATCTCTCGGGTATCTTTTAACGATCGCTTCCTTGACGATCTTCTCGGAATTACCTCCGTGATATACATATGCGGTATCAAAATACGTGTTGCCTGACGCCATGTACTTATCAACCATTGAACAGACCTTATCAAGATCGATGACGCCGTCGTTTTCAGGTAATCTCATAAGGCCGAAACCAAGCATCGGATAATTGTTGTCGCTCATTTTTCACCTCCAAATAAGAAATATATATACACCAAATAATTTTATATTTTAAAACTTTCATTGTGCTATAATATTCATTATAAAAATAACACATTCAGTGTGTTGGAGATCGAGGGAAAAGAATATGAAACAGATGTGGTACAGAGCCCTGGCGGCTTTTATCTCAATGGCGATCCTCATTAGTTTTGTTTCATTTGATGTTAACAATACTTATGCTGATGAGACACCTGAGCAGACTGTAGAGGATTTTGTCGAGCGCGGATATAAACTGATGCTCGGAAGAGAATCCGATGAAGACGGTCTTAAGTACTGGACCGGAAGACTTAACAGCGGTGACCTTAATGCCGCCGAACTTATTACTCAGTTCGTTGAAAGTCCTGAGTTCAAGGGCAAGGAGTTATCCGTTGAAGATACTGTGGAAGTATTCTATCAGGTAATGCTCTCTCGTGAATCAGATGCTGAAGGTAAGGCATACTGGGTAGATATGCTCAATACAGGCTTTTCGATAAGACATATAGTTAACGGCTTTTCGGGTTCTGCCGAATTCAAGAGCCTTTGTGACAGTTACGGTATTACGACGGGATATGTTAACTTTGTTGAATCAAGAGACCTTAATGTTAAGACCACAAAGTTCGTAAGTTCCTGTTATCAGAATATCCTTTCCCGTTTCCCGGATGCGGACGGACTTAACTTCTGGACTTCAAGCCTTAGTGAGAATTCCAAGTATCCTGAAGAACTCATAGCTGATTTCTTCTATTCTCCTGAGGGACAGGAAAAGATCAAGGATAATTCTTCTTTTATCGAAGCACTTTATAAGTCATTCCTCGGACGTGAGAGTGATGAAGACGGTAAGGCATACTGGATGAAGCGCATGGATGAAGGTGCAACAAGAAACCAGCTCTTCGATGAGTTTAAGATGAGCGCTGAGTTTGCAGGTATCCTTTCCGATCACGACTTAAGACTTCGTCCTACACCGACACCAACTCCTACACCTACACCAAAGCCTGCAGGAAAGATGGTAGCTTTGACATTTGACGACGGTCCTTATTCTCCTGTTACAAACAGGATCCTGGATCTTCTCGATGAGTATGATTCACATGCAACATTCTTCGTAGTAGGTGACAGAGTTGCAACTTATGCATCCTGCGTAAGAAGAGCTGATGAGCTCGGCTGCGAGATCGCTAACCACACATATGATCACAAGAATAACCTTGCCAATGTATCCGGAGCTACCATAAGATCCGAGATCCAGGGCTGTAACGATGAGGTCTTCAAGATAATCGGTAAAGAGCCTGTCATCATGAGACCTTGTGGCGGATCTTATAGTGATACCACAAGAGCAAATGTTGGTATGCCGATGATCATCTGGTCACTTGATACGGCGGACTGGAAGTACAGAGATGCAACAAGGACAGCAAATGCGATCCTTAATAATGTAAGTGACGGTGACATCATCCTCATGCATGACCTTTATAGTTCCACCGCGGATGCGATGGAGATCGTAATCCCTGAACTTGTCAGGAGAGGATATACACTTGTTACGGTAAGCGAGCTTGCCGAGGCTAAGGGTGTTGACCTCGAAGACGGCGGAGCATATTATTCCATCAGGGGGTCATGATAGAATAATAGTGTTATGAGTGAGTGGGGACATAAATTGTTTAATAAAGAGGACGGGCGTGGCGCTTTTTTTAAGGCGCTGCCTGTCCTTTTCTTTCCGTTGTTTTTCCTTTATATGGAACTTATGATGCGGCTTATGGCCAAGGATATCACTTTCTGGGATATCTCGGTCTTAAGGATCGCGATGTTCTCGATCGCCGCAGGATTTATCTCTTTTATCATCGTGGATCTGATCCCTCAAAGGATAGTCTCACGAGTAGTTGGCGGACTGATCGTCGTTATAAGTTTCATACTTTACGGCATAGAATTCTGCTGCATGGATTTTTACGGAATGTACTTCGGTATCAACTATATGCTTGGAATGTCAGGGCAGGTCGTTGAAGGCTTTTCCAATGCGATACTTGAAGTGGTATCTGCAAGGATACCGCAGATCATAGTGCTATTGATCCCTGTAAT
>CAMVBS010000128.1 GCA_947165785.1 uncultured Clostridia bacterium
GGTGCAAGAGGCAGGAGCGCTCCGGGCGCGCAGCATTTCTGGGGCGAGGTCTATATCGGTGACTCCACATACGTCATCGAGGCAGGCAACACCAAGGACGGTAACTGGAACTATTTTGCCTTACCATATTCGAGAACACGTAAGTTTATCGTATGCGGTCAGGTAATGGGTTGATTTTTCTTATCGAAAAAACTAACTGATAGTTGTATAATCAAGGTTCAGTTTTTTATATAAATAATAAACGGAGGGTATGAACAATGCTTATCAAAGATACGGATTTTATCGATTTGCCGGTATTTATCAAAGGAAAGGTCAGAAACGTCTATGATCTCGGCGACTCACTTCTTATGGTCGTTACGGACAGGATCTCTGCATTTGACGTTGTATTTGACGAACTGATCCCGGATAAGGGCAAGGTATTATCTTCTATCTCTGCATTCTGGTTCGATTTTACAAAGGACATCATCCCTAACCACGTTATAACAACAGATCCTAAGGAATATCCGATGGGTCTTGATAAGTATGAAAAAGAGCTCAAGGGTCGTTCCATGCTCGTTAAGAAGGTCAAGATGCTCCCATGTGAGTGCATCGTCAGAGGCTATCTTGAAGGTTCTGCACTTAAGGAATACAAGAAGTCCGGTACAGTCGGCGGCATGAAGATGCCTGAGGGACTCGTTCAGGGCGATAAGCTTCCTGAGCCTCTCTTTACACCTTCCACAAAGGCTGACGAAGGACATGACATCAACATCACATATGAGCAGCTCATCGATCTCCTCGGCGAGGAAGATGCAAAGGCTCTTAAGGATGCAGCACTTAAGCTCTATACAACTGTTTCCGAGTTCGCTCTCACAAAGGGACTCATCCTTGCAGATACAAAGTTCGAGTTCGGTAAGCTCGACGGCAAGCTCGTTGTAGCTGACGAGATGTTCACACCTGACTCCTCACGTTTCTGGGATGCAGCAGACTATGAGCCTGGCAGAGCACAGAAGAGCTTTGACAAGCAGTACTTAAGAGAATGGCTCGAGACACTCGATTGGGATAAGACATATCCTGCTCCGAAGCTCCCTGACGAAGTAATCGCCAAGACAGCCGAGAAGTATCGCGAGTGCTACAGCAAGCTCACAGGAAAGGAACTTCAGTAATCAATGATCGCGATCATCGACTACGGTGCCGGAAACTTAGCTTCAGTTAAGAAGGCTTTCGATTATATTGGCGCGAAGTCTGTCATCACATCCGACAGGGATACCGTTTTAAATGCCGACGGTGTGGTCCTTCCGGGTGTCGGTGCGATCGGCTTTGCCATGGATAAGCTCAAGGCTGCGGGAATGGACGAAGTCGTTAAGACGGTTGCTTCCAACGGAACACCGCTTCTCGGCATCTGCCTCGGTATGCAGATGTTCCTTGAGGAATCCGAGGAGAGCTTCGGCGAAGAAAGCAATGTCAAGGGACTCGGCCTTATAAAGGGCACGGTCCGTAAGTTCCCTTCGTCCATAGGTCTTAAGATCCCGCAGATCGGCTGGAATGATCTCATCGACGTAAAAGGTTCGATACTTTCCGAAGGTGATTACGTTTACTTCGTGCATTCCTATTACTGCGATCCTGAAGACCGGAACGATGCAGCGGCTTATGCCGAGTACGGTATCAAGTACTGCTGTGCCATCGAGCACGATAATATATTCGCCTGTCAGTTCCACCCTGAAAAGAGCGGTGAGGCAGGACTTAACATCTTAAGAAAATTCGTAAGGAGAGTCGGACAATGATCTTACTACCTGCAATCGATCTTTTGGGCGGCAACTGTGTCCGCTTAAGACAGGGTAAATATGATGACGTAACAATCTACAGGGATGATCCTTTGGCTCAGGCCATGGATTTCGTTGAGGCAGGTTCGTCATGGATCCATATCGTTGACCTTGATGCAGCTAAGTCAGGTATCCCGACTAACCACGAGATAATAAAGACGATCGCTTCGAAGACCGGCCTTAAGGTCGAGACCGGAGGCGGCATAAGGAACATGGATACCCTGAAGCGCTGGATCGAGGACTACGGTGTAAGCCGTTGTGTCATTGGTACATCTGCGATCAAGGATCGTAAGTTCACGGAAGAAGCATTAAAACTCTATGCAGATAAGATCGCCATCGGAATCGATGCTCATGACGGTGAAGTTGCCGTTGACGGTTGGACAAAGGGCGGCGGTGTTAAGGCTGTCGAGTTCGCACTCCAGATGAAGGAGATCGGTGCAAAGACCATAATCTTTACAGATATCTCCAGAGACGGAATGCTCACAGGTCCTGCATTTGACAGTACAAAGGAACTCGTTGACAAGACGGGACTTGATGTAGTCGCATCAGGCGGTATCGGTTCCGATGAGGACGTATTCCACATCAAGGACAGCGGCTGCGTAGGAGTAATCATAGGAAAAGCCATCTACGAAGGAAAGGTTGACCTCAAAAAATGTATGCAAAACGTATAATCCCGTGTCTTGATATCAAAGACGGCCGTGTCGTAAAAGGCGTTAACTTCGTATCGCTCCGTGATGCGGGTGACCCTGTTGAGTGTGCAAAACAGTACAATCTCTCAGGCGCCGACGAACTCGTTTTTCTCGACATATCAGCGACACTCGAAGCACGCGACACCGTTATCGATATGGTAAACCGCGTAGCCAATGAAGTCTTTATCCCTTTCACTGTCGGAGGCGGAATCCGTACTATCGAGAACATAAGGGACATCTTAAACGCAGGTGCGGACAAGATCTCTCTTAATTCAGCAGCAGTAAAGAATCCTGACTTTGTCCGCGAAGCGGCAGAGAAGTTCGGTTCCCAGTGTGTGGTCGTAGCTATCGATGTTAAGCGAAGGGAAGGACAGGAAGATAAGTTCCCGTCAGGCTGCGAAGTAGTTATCGCTGCAGGAACCAAGCCGACAGGCATCGATGCTCTCTGGTGGGCCAAGGAAGTAGTAAGACTCGGTGCAGGTGAGATCCTTCTTACCAGCATGGATAAGGACGGAACAAAATCCGGTTATGATAACGAGATCACTTCTCTTATCGCAGAGAACGTAAGCGTTCCTGTTATCGCATCAGGCGGAGCCGGTTCCATGAAGGATTTTAAGGACGGTATCATCGACGGTAAGGCAGATGCTGTACTTGCTGCAAGTCTTTTCCACTTCGGCGAGATCGCCATCGGAGATCTTAAGGATTATCTTGCTGATGAGGGTATCCCGGTACGTAAGCTTAACAGGGAACTCGAGCTCTGGCAGAAGTTCAAGAAGAATTCAGACGGAATGATCCCTGCGATCACAACAGATGCATCGAACGGCGAAGTCCTTATGATGGCTTACATGAACTATGACGCTTTCGAGCTTACATGTAAGACAGGTTATATGCACTATTATTCCAGATCCAGAAACTGCATCTGGAAAAAAGGTGAGACATCAGGTCACCTTCAGAAGGTGGTCGAAGGCAGGATAGACTGCGATATGGATACGCTCCTTTACAAAGTCGAACAGACAGGAGCTGCCTGCCACACAGGTAATCGCACATGTTTCTATCGTACAATTTCAGAGGTTTAATGTATTAAGGAGGTTAAATACATGGATATAATGCAGGAACTCTACAGAGTAATAATGGATCGTAAGGCAAACCCTGTTGAGGGCTCTTATACCAACTATCTTATGGGTAAGGGAACTGAGAAGATCGCTAAGAAGGTCGGCGAGGAAGCAGTCGAGACAGCTATCGCTGCAGCTAAGAAAGACAAGAATGAAGTCGTTGCCGAGCTTGCAGATCTTGAGTATCACATGCTCGTTCTCATGGCTGACATGGGCATCACTCTTGATGACCTTTACGGTGAGCTTGAGAGCAGGAGATAATATCCGCGGAATTGA
>CAMVBS010000129.1 GCA_947165785.1 uncultured Clostridia bacterium
GGAACAGGCCGTGAGCAGAAGATCACTATCACAGCTTCTTCCAACATGAGCGAGGAAGACATCAACAAGGCTATCAAGGAAGCTGAACTCCACGCTGCTGAAGATAAGGAGCGTAAGGAGAAGATCGATATCAAGAACCAGGCAGAGTCTACTGTTTACCAGACAGAGAAGACATTGAACGAACTCGGTGATAAGGTATCCGAGGATGACAAGGCTCCTGTTAAGGAGGCAATTGAGAAGCTTAAGGATGCTATCTCCAAGGATGATTCCGCAGCTATGAAGCAGGAGACAGAGAATGTAACTCAGGCATTCTACAAGATCTCTGAGAAGCTCTATGCTCAGGCTAACCCTAACGGCGGTCAGCCTAACCCTAATGACTTCACAGGTTACGGTGCTGCTGGTGCAGGTCCTGACATGGGCGGTGCACAGGGCGCAGGTGACGACGGAGTCAAGAGCGCAGGCGGAGATTTCTGATCTCGATAAATAATGATTCTGACGGCAGAGGCTGGCACTTTAAAGGGTGCCGGCTTCTCGCTTGTAAAATGGAGGAATAGATTTGGCTGAACAAAAACGCGACTATTATGAGGTCTTGGGCGTAAATAAGAACGCTACTGAGGAAGAACTCAAAAAGGCTTACCGCCAGGTAGCCAAGAAGTACCACCCTGATCTCAATCCGGGTAATGCCGAGGCTGAAGCTAAATTCAAAGAGGCTAACGAAGCATACGCTGTTCTTTCCGATGCCGACAAGAGACGTAAGTATGATCAGTTCGGTCATGCAGGCGTTGATGGTAACGGATTCGGCGGAGGCGGATTCAACTACACCGATATGGACTTCAGTGATATATTCAGTTCCATCTTCGGAGGCGGTTTTGGCGGCTCATCCAGAAGAAGGAGTGGTCCTCAAAGAGGTGCTGATCTGCGTTATGGAATGAGCATCTCCTTTATGGAGGCTGCTTTTGGTGTTGAAAAAGATATCACTATCGATAAAGAGGATACCTGTACTTCGTGTAACGGTTCAGGTGCTCAGCCCGGTACATCCCCTGAGACCTGTCCTACATGTCACGGTTCAGGACGTATCCAGCAGCAGACACAGACACTGTTTGGTATGACCATGGTTACCAAGGATTGTAATACCTGCGGAGGCCGTGGAACGATCATAAGGACACCTTGTGCAGCATGTCACGGCAGAGGACGAATGAGGATACGTAAGACTATCCATGTTAAGGTTCCTGCAGGCGTAGATACAGGTAACCGTTTACCTATCAGAGGTGAAGGTGAGCCTGGTACCAAGGGCGGACCATACGGTGATCTTTATATCGAGTTCAAGGTCGCTAAGCATGATATCTTTACAAGAACCGGTGCGGATACTTATTGTGAGGTTCCGATCTCTTATTCCCAGGCTTGTCTTGGTGGTGAGATCGATGTTCCTACGATCGACGGCCCGATGAAATATACCATCAAAGAAGGCACGCAGCCTGGTGAGACGGTAGACTTCAGAGGCAAGGGTATCCCTTATGTCAACAGCAACGGAGCAAGAGGTAAGCATACCTGTAAGTTCGTTGTTGAGGTTCCTACAAGGCTTAACGAGGAGCAGAAAAAGCTCCTGAGATCCTTCGAAGGAACTTTGACCGAGAGGAACTACGCGAAGAAATCCGGCTTCTTCAAGAAGGTAAAAGACATTTTCAGATAAGGAATAACTTATGCAGTGGGTTGAAATAACTATCGTAACCACGGAAGATGCTTCCGACGCTATCTGCGAGATGCTCGCTCAGATCGGTGCCGACGGTATTGCCGTCTGTGACCCTTATGAGATCAAGAGGATCATCGAAGATCCTGATTCGCTTTCATACGCTGATGACGGTTATATCGATTCTTTGGGAACCGATGTTACTATCAATGCCTATTTTGCCGAGTTTGATGACGGTATCCGTCTCGGAGCTAAGGCTGAAGAGTATGAAAATCCTGAAGGAGTAGGGAAGATCTATTCCAATATCGGTACAAGGACCGTTCCTACGGAAGACGCGATGAACCTTATTAAGGAACGTCTTAAGGACATCGGACAGTTCCTTGATATAGGAAAGGGTTTTACCGGTTACAAATACGTCAAGGACGAAGACTGGGCCAATAACTGGAAGGAAGGCTACAAGGCTTTCAGGATCTCAGATAGGATAGTTATCTGTCCGTCATGGGAGACGGTTGATGTCGACGAAGGAACGTCTGTCGTCTACCTTGACCCGGGATCGGCATTCGGAACAGGTACTCATGAGACAACATCAATGTGTGCAGAACTTCTTGATGCTAATCTTAAGCCTGACGATAAGCTCCTGGATCTCGGTACGGGATCGGGTATCCTTGCGATAATCGCAGCAAAGCTCGGATGCAGGAATATCGAGGCGATCGATATAGACAGGCTTGCCGTAGATGTAGCAAAGGACAACTGCGAGAAGAATGACTGTGATTTCATCGATTGCTATACTGGCGAACTTAAGGATGCAAAATCAGGCTCATACGACATAATCGTTGCAAACATCATAGCTGATGTTATCTGTGCCATTGCAGCAGATGTTCCGTCCATACTTTCCGATGACGGTATCTTCCTTTGCTCAGGTATCATAAATACCAAGGCAGAGCGAGTTGAAAAGGCTCTTTCAGACGCAGGTTTCAAGATCTGTCAGAAGGTTGAGAAGCATGACTGGATGGCTTACATATGTAAGAAATCCTAAAGACATATTCATAAGCAAATCAAAAGGACTGATACCTCGAAAATGGGATATCAGTCCTTCTTTGTGCTTTGAATCTTTTCGATTATTTCAAAAGATCAGAAATAGCAATTCCAGAAATATTTTCTTTCGGAGTAGTTACCGAACTTAACGCGAGGATAAAGCTCCTTGATCGCTGCCTTGGTAGTCGAAAGTCTCATGAACTTTCCGATCATATGAGCTCTGGAATAATTAGATATCCAGGAACGTCCCTGAGCAAGCTCTGTTGATGTAGGGGTTCTTCCCAATACTACCTGATATACCATTTTGATGAACTCATCATCGGAGATCTGGAGAGACTTCTGCCAGAATGCCTGAGACTTGAAGATCCTGTCAAAATGATCGCAGACGGATACTCTTCCTTCAAGGTACTTCTGGGCTTCTGCCTGAGAATAGTTAGATGTACCTGTTCCCAAGATCTCGTTCTTGAAAAGGGTAACGATCGATAATGTTCGAACACTGTCATTATCTATTGTCTCTTCAAGCTTTTCGGACTTGATCGTGATATCGATCAGATAGGAAGGCTTGTATTTCTGTACTGCCTTTCTTACTGCAGCGTAACAGTCGATACAGCCGTATCCTGTGTACTGATCATAACCTGAAGCACCGACATCAACGGCAGTGGAAATAAGGATATCCAGAGCCTCAGAAGGCTTGATCCTGCTGTCGACTGACATAACAAGTGACATGGCGCCTGCAACCATCGGCGCTGCAAAAGATGTTCCTGCTACAACAGCGCTTGAACCATGAGCATCGATGGTCAGGATATCTGTTCCCGGTGCTGACAGGTCGATGTTGCCGTAACTTGACGTATATTCACGGACAAGAGCTCCGTTTGAATCGACACGAAGGTTTCCGACGGTTACAACGTTCTCCATATATGCAGGGCACTCACATACCTTTCCTCCGGTATTTCCTGATGCAACTACCAGTATCATACCCTTTTCATATGCGTAGTCGACTGCAAGTTCAACTGTCTTGAGTTTTGATGATGAACCGTATAAACCCAGACTTAAGCTCGTGACTTTACAGTTGACGTCAGCTGCATATGTGATAGCGG
>CAMVBS010000130.1 GCA_947165785.1 uncultured Clostridia bacterium
AAAAATTCGTGAGATTTCATTCAAGTTGGCACTAATATTGCGTTGACTTAAAGAGGGGTAAAAAGTATTATTCTAATGTAACTAATTATGCGCATTGGCGAATTAGAATTAAATCACATTAAGGAGTTATTGATATGCCATTAGTAACAACAACTGAAATGTTCAAAAAGGCATACGACGGCGGTTACGCTATCGGTGCATTCAACGTAAACAACATGGAGATCGTTCAGGGTATCACAGAGGCAGCAGGCGAACTTAACAGCCCTGTTATCCTTCAGGTATCCAAGGGAGCTAGAGCTTATGCTAACCACACATACCTCGTAAAGCTCGTTGAGGCTGCTGTAGAAGAGAATCCTCAGATCCCGATCGCTCTTCACCTTGACCATGGTGATTCTTTCGAGCTTTGTAAGTCCTGTATCGACGGTGGTTTCACATCCGTTATGATCGATGCTTCTTCCAAGTCTTTCGAGGATAACATCGCTCTCACAAAGCAGGTAGTTGAGTATGCTCACGCTCACGGCGTAGTTGTTGAGGCTGAGCTTGGTACTCTCGCAGGTATCGAGGATGAGGTTGTTGTTGAGTCTGGTCATGAGTCTTATACACGTCCTGAGGAAGTTGAGGAGTTCGTTTCCAGAACAGGTTGTGACTCCCTCGCTATCGCTATCGGTACATCCCACGGTGCTTACAAGTTCACAGCTGATCAGTGCACAAGAAACGCTGACGGTATCCTTGTACCTCCGCCACTCAGATTCGACGTTCTCAAAGAGTGCATGAAGAAGCTCCCAGGCTTCCCGATCGTACTCCACGGTTCTTCTTCCGTACCACAAGAGTTTGTTAAGATGGTTAACCAGTATGGCGGTAACATGCCTGATGCAGTTGGTATCCCTGAGGAGCAGCTCCGTGAGGCAGCTAAGCTTGCAGTATGTAAGATCAACATCGACTCTGATATCCGTCTTGCAATGACAGGTAACATCCGTAAGTACTTTGCTGAGCACCCTGATCACTTCGATCCACGTCAGTACCTTAAGCCGGCTCGTCAGGCTGTTAAGGATATGGTTGCTCACAAGATCGTTAACGTTCTTGGTTCTGACAACAAGATCTGATAACACATATTACTTTGGTGTATTTGAAGCCGTCCGTAAGGGCGGCTTCTTTATTTCACGGATGTATACACTTCACAAAAATACATGAAAGATGTATAATTCAATTGCTTTATTAAGCAAAGGAAGAATTGATGAGAGAGAACATACGTGTCACCGTTTTTTAGTTGAGTTTGTGTTGGTGGCGTTTTCTTTTTTGTGTTCCATTATTTATTTTTCATATTCTTCGTTTTGATTGGACAGGAGAACTTTGGGATCTTTTGTCTAAAGTTTGATGTGCATTCTTCGTTGGGCAGGAGAATGTCGGATTTGTTAGCGATCGGCCCGGTCGCAAGATTAAAAGGAGATAAAAAATGATAAAGAACATGAGGCATATGCTTCGCGGCATGAGCTCCGTTATTGCACTTACGCTTAGCGTAGCAGCATTCAGCGGCGGTCAGGTCAATGCACTGGAGCCACAGTACGACATCTGGATCGGAGAAACAAAGATAACTGAATCAAACAAGGACAATGTCCTGGCAGGTGATCCGGTAAACGACGGCAAGGTACGATATGATTCCAAAACGAATACACTCTACCTCGATGATGCAGTTCTTACGGGAGGACACCAGTTTGCTATATTGGGTAATCCCAAAGATATGAGAGAGGTAGCTATCTTTTCTGAAGAGAGTCAGCTGTATATTGAAGGTTCTGCGAAAATCTCAGACGTTGATGTAGGTATCTGGGCTTACGATCTTGATTATACAACGAATGAGATGGAAGGTGACCTTGATATCGAGGCTTCGGTATTAGGTATCGAAGCACAGTCTGCCAATATATATGATGTTGATATCGATATCAGCATTACCAATCCCGAAATGAGTATTGGCATAACAGCTATGGGAGACTTATATTTTGATGGCACTGATCTTACTGTCGACGGTGCTTTCTTTGGCGTAATGTCTAACTATAAAGGAGTTCATTTTGTCGGAACTGAAACACCTAATGTAAAGATCACAACATCCGGTAGCTGCGTAAGGGCATCATATGTTGATTTTTTTAATGGCAGTATTGAATTGAACCAGACAGGTGATGCTAACATATTTAATAACTATCAGCCTTGCGCTGTCTATGCAGAAGAAGTAAGCGGCGAGAGCGGAAATGCTCGTGTAAAGATCAACAGTAATACAAACGGTATCTATGCAGATAAGGAACTCAGGATCGGAATGGGTGACTTCAGGATCAAGGCTGAAGGCTTTGGTCTCGCTTCCGATGATAGGCTCTCGATCAATAAGTCGTTCTGTACAACAAGTGTCGAGATAGATGCAGGGACTGCCATACTTGGTAATTCGCTCTCTATTGACCAGGATCAGGTAAAGGCTCCTAAAGAAAGCTCTTTGGGAACTGATTTTGATACGGGTTATGAGGTCCTGACAGATAAAGACGGTAAGAATGCAACATATGTAGTCATAAATGGTTTTGACCTTTCATATGTTGAAGAAAAACCTGCAACTCTCACTGAGGAAGGTTGCAAGGCGTATTATCAGTCTGGTTCTGCAGGTGACAACAAGATCTTCGCAGATGAGCTCGGTCTTTATGAGATCACAGATAAGGATTCACTCATCATTCCTAAGCTTGTTGCTATGCCTGATGTAACAGGTATGAACTATGAGGAAGCTAAGACAAAGCTCGAAGGTTTCCTTAAGGACAACAATATCGATGCTACGATCAACGTAGGCTGGGGTCCTAACTCCGATCCTGCTAAGAACCTTCTTGTTTCACAGAGTACACCTGCTGCAGGTACAGGTATCGGTTCTTCTACTAAGGAGATCACCATCATGGTGTATGAGGGTTATAATCCTCCTGCTAATGATGACAAAACTCCAACAAATAATGAGACTTCCAATAATGACACAAATAAGGATGAGCCTAATGCAAAGATCTCTTCATTTGTAGATCGTCTTTATAAGCTTGTTCTTGGTCGTGATGCAGATGAAGAAGGTAAGAAATACTGGGTTAACGAGCTTTCTTCCTTCGATAAATCCGGCGCTTCTGTTGCACAGGGCTTTATGTTCAGTGATGAGTTCATCAATGGCAATTCAACAGACGAGCAGTTTGTAAATACTCTTTACAATACATTCTTCGATCGTGAGGCTGATGCAGACGGATTGAAGTATTGGTTGGGTCAGCTCTCTGATAAGAAGATGACAAGATATGATGTTGCTAACGGTTTTATCTTCTCACAGGAGTGGGCTGATACATGTGCTGCATATGGAATTCTTTCCGGAACAAATGTTAAGCCGTCTGTTGAGATCAAGCCGACTGAACTTACATACTCTTTCGTAGAAAGACTTTATAAGACAGCCTTGAACCGTGAGTTCGATAATGATGGTCGTGAGTATTGGGCTGCAAAACTTGCTAATTTTGACCTTACCGGTGAGCAGGTTGGTGTAGAGTTCTTCTTGAGTGCTGAGATGAAGGATAAGGGCCTTTCCAATGAAGAGTTCGTAAATCGCCTCTATCTCACATTTATGAACCGTGAGCCTGATGCAGATGGTAAAGCATACTGGATCGGCGTTCTTGACAAGGGTGCTGACAGGTCATCTGTAGTATACGGATTTACCAGAAGTGCAGAATTCACAGACAAGTGTGTAGAAGCAAGGATCTTGCCTTGCTGATCATTTGATCAACTAAAACTTATAAGGCAGTCTCTA
>CAMVBS010000131.1 GCA_947165785.1 uncultured Clostridia bacterium
ACCAGGGCAGCACTGATCATCATCATTATCGCCGTCTTGAAAATGATGTTCTTACGGTTGTCATCTCGACGCTTGTTGGATGTCCTTCCGTTTACTGCCATTGGTTACCCCTCACCGTGTTTACGTGCCTTCTGTCTTACGCGCGCAATTTGCCTATTATTATTTATATTTATTAAAGATATTATACAATCTGCCGATTAGCGGTTCAAGTTTAGAGGCATTCAAAAAGCGCCCGAAAGGGCGCTAAATAAGGGCTTTTAGCCAATCTTTTACAAAATCGTTACAATCTGTTAAAAAGCTCCGGATTTGTATAATTTATCAAAGCACACGCCTAAGCCAGCCTCACCATCCGGCTGACTTTTGACAGATGCTCCTTCAGGAAAGAATGTCGATCACAATGAATCCAACTTCTTCTGAAGTTCGATCATGTGATTTCTGCAGGCAGTGATCTCACCCGTATACTTGTTGAACCACTCAACATCCGCTTCGTTCGGTTCCTCCTGAAGAAGGATCGCCTGAACAAGAGCAGACTGGGAACGGGATCTTTTGCGCTCGATCTCGACGATAGTCTTCTTACAAGTCTCTATCTCTCTTTTAAGTTTGCCTTTCTCGCTCATCGTGTCCGTCCTTTCCTATCTCGAAAACGTGATATGACTTTTTCGAGATACAAATTTATTATCAGTACCCCTTAAGGTCTATGGAAGAGATAAGCTCATCTGCTTCCTCATAACCCTTGTCGAGGTTCGCATTTATGTCCTCAAGCGCGGTCTTTGCATCTTCCATCTTACCGCTCATCTGCTCCGGATACTTAAGATAGATCGTGTAAAACTCGTTTATGGTCTTCTTATGCTCCTCCGGCATCTCAAGAAGGAACGCGAATGAATTGACGGAACTCATATCCGCAACGATCCTTCTGTATTTGAAATCAAAGTCCGCTTCAGCATTATTGTAAGATTCGATATCGGCGATGGTCGTCTCGATGCACTTATGGTACTGGATGTAGAAAGTCTCCTGAGCCCTCTTTGTCTCGTCGATATAAAGACCGATAAAGACGGCAAGAGCAGCAAATGCCATGACCATGAATATGATCGCGGCCACCATCTTGCGCTTCATGATGAACTCCTGCCCGAGATCGCTTGTCGAGTAGGTTATCGCATCATTGCTCTTCTTGTTTTTCTTGTCCTTCTTGTCCTTCGCCATTATCGTTCTCTTTCCTGTTCTTCAGATATTCTTCTATCGCCTGAGCCTTGATCCTCTCGATCTCGGCCTCGGTATCCGGTATATCGTTCTTCTCGGCCTCTTCATCCTTCTCGTCAACGTAGTACTTTTTCCAGAGCTTTGTCAGAGTTCGAAGCTCATATACCGCCATGACAAGTATCGGTACGATGACAAATACGAACAGCAGTTTACGCTTATCGCCAAAGCCGTCGACGATACCGAAAAACCTCGCTTTCTTCGCGAACTTTCCGAGCACCCTCTCAGGTTTTACGGGTATCTGATCCTCGACGGGATTTGCATCTCCCATGGTGATCAGGGTACCGTCGTCATTGAGCCTTACTACCCGGTGAGTTACCAGAAAGTCCTTTATCTCAGGGTCTTCCGTGTAGTAGGTTATGATGTCGCCAACCTTGAGGTCCCCGGCATCAGTATCCTTGACGATAATATATTCACCTGTTGCTATCGTAGGCTCCATCGATCCCGTCATGACCTTAAGGACACTGTATCCGAATACGGTTACCGGTTTACCCTGAACGTTCATGATCATTACGTATGCCGTAAAAACCGCAACGATCAGGAATAATCCCAACGAGATGAAATCGACCGGGCCCTTTCTGCTTTCGCCTGTCTTACTTACGATTTTCATTAGTCTTACCGAGCGCCAGATTTAACTGTCTTTCTTTCTCCTCCTTCGACTTAGACTTGATCCATCTTCTTACACGCTCGATCACACCAACGTGATATTCCTTGTAAAGATGCTTCATGTACCTGTCGATCTCAGCCTGCTCCTCTTCAGTACGCTTAGGCGGATTGTATACAGGCTTCGGCTTGTTCTTAGCCTCGAGCTTCTTCTTGCGCTTCCACTTGATATCGGCGATATCACGGCGGATCTGATACTTAGTATCCGTAGAGTACTTTCTGTAGAGGAATTCCATCTTGTTCCTCTCTTCCTCTTCTCTCTTTCTCCTCTCTGCATCGAGTTCACGCTGAATGAGAATCCTCTTGAGATCCGGATTATCAGTATCTGACGGAATATAATCAAACGCCTTGTACAGGAACTCCATGAAAGCTCTGCTCATGACATGGATAGGATTTTTGGAGTACTCTTTCCTTATGACGTCATACGGCTTGTTGACGAAATAATCGCGGTCCATACGAAGTTTCTGAGCTCTTTCCTGCTCTCTTCTTTCTGCTTCTCTTCTCTGCTGATTGAGCTTGACCTTGGCAGCGATCTTACGAGGATCGTTGTTACGCTCATATTCACTCATTACCTCAGCAACGGCATCGACCATCTCCTGATCGACAGCAGGCTTATCCTTGGCATAGACAGCATCGATAAGGGACTTCGCATCGTCCGTGTGGATCGCATCTTCTGCGTTCTCGAACCTCTCTGCGACTTCCTCGACCTTCTCCTGATCGACCTTAACGGCCTCAGCCTCACGTTCTGCACGGATCTCTTCAAGAGCAGCTGCAGCATCTTCGATCTCGGCACCCGTGACGGTACTGTAGATACGCTGTGTATCGTCGATGACTTTCTGCTTATCGAACTTGTCGACATCCATACCTTCAGCTTCACCAAGTTCACCACGAATATTGGACTTGGCTTCTGCGATACGGCGTTTCTCTTCTGCTATGCGGCGCTCTTCTTCGAGTCTTGCCTGACGTTCTGCTTCGAGGCGGGCACGCTCGCGCTCCTCGGCTTCCATCTCGGCCTTTCTCTTCTCGAGCATCTCCTGAACACGCTTGGCTTCGGCTTCTTTCTCCGCCTTGATCCTTGCACGTTCCGCTTTCTTCTCTTCTTCTATGCGGCGCTTCTCCTCGAGCCTTGCTTCACGCTCGGCACGGATACGCTCTTTCTCCTCCTGCTCTGCAAGCTGAGCAAGTCTGGCATCTTCTTTCTCCTTAAGGTAGCGTCTTTCTATCTCGAGTGCCTTATTGATCTGTTCGAAGATCTCATCCGAGTTATCAGGCATCGTCTTAACGAACTGTTCTTCACCTTCGTCAGCTACATAACCGACAGCCTCTGTTGCATGCAGATCATAGTTACCGACAAGAAGTTCCCTGCCGTATTTCTTGATGACCTTCGGCTGGATCGGCTTAAGTTTTTTCTTGCCGATCTCGACCATCGGATCTTCCTTACTCGTATAAGCTCTGAACAGGAGAAGGTTACATGCGATAACCTTGTAAAAGTCTGAGATATAGTCCTTTTCAGGCTTGATAGCCGTATCTTCGATATTGATCTCGAAGCCCGCATTCTCGTAACTTAAGATATACTGCCACAGTGCAAGGCAGGCCTTAAGATCGACATTCTTCATGATGGCGTTCGTCCTCATGATCGGCGGACGGACGAAGTTATTTCCGAGTTTTGTACAAAGCTCGGAACCCTTATAACCTTCAAGAGTCTTCTTAAGTTTCTC
>CAMVBS010000132.1 GCA_947165785.1 uncultured Clostridia bacterium
AAGCAGATGGGTATCCCGATGCACCGTCTTATCTGTGCTTCCAACAAGAATAAGGTACTTTGCGACTTCTTCGCATCCGGTACTTACGACAGGAACAGAGAGTTCTTCAAGACTAATTCTCCTTCCATGGATATCCTTATCTCTTCCAATTTGGAGAGACTCCTTTTCGAGGTATCCGGCAAAGATGCTTCCAAGGTCGCTTCCTGGATGAAGGAACTTAATGAGACAGGTAAGTACAAGGTAGATCCTCAGACACTTAAGTCCTTGCAGCGTCAGTTCGTAGGCGGTTTTGCTGATGAGACAGGTATTACAAAGACGATAATCGACGTATATGACCGCACTGATAATGTGATCGATACTCATACGGCTGTCGGATTTAATATCTATAACAGATATCACCAGAGATCCAAGGACGAGACAAAGACGGTCTTTGCTTCCACAGCTTCACCGTTCAAGTTCGCTCCTGCAGTCATGGATGCTCTCCGCGGTGCAGGCTACAGTAACGGACGTTCTAACGAGACTATCATCAACGAGCTTTCTGAAGAGAGCGGACTTGATATCCCTGCTACGCTTAAGGATATCAGTAAGAAAGAGATCCGTCACAAGATGGTGATCGAGAAAGATCAGATGCTCGATACCGTAAAGGATATCCTTATCGGATGATCTTTTAATACATTTGATAAACCTTAAGATCTCGAAGTCGCAAGTGATCGGCTTCGGGATCTTTTTTATCGAAAATATTTTCGAGCGGGAGACGAAATAAGTGATTTATTCTATTTGTACTCATAAATATTTGAGAATACGATATAATATAATTCTCCTAGAAAAAATGAAAAGGAGGGCAAGTATATGCCACAACAGACAGTTATTATTATCGCGGCAGCAGTAGTTGCAGCAGTGTTCGTGCTGGTCCTCATCTTTACAAGCTATGTAAAGGCTCCACCGAACAAAGCATACATCATCACGGGTCTTAAGAGACGCCCGAAGATCTTGATCGGTAAAGCCGGATTGAAGCTTCCGTTCCTCGAGAGAAAAGATGAACTTCTCGTAGAGCAGATCTCCATTGACATTAAGACAGGTGACTATGTTCCAACGGCTGACTTCATCGGTGTTAACATCGACGCAGTTGCCAAGGTCCAGATCAGGACCGACGAGGAAGGCCTTAAACTTGCCATGAAGAACTTCCTCAATATGTCCAGTGCACAGATCAACGCACAGCTCGTAGATTCTTTGCAGGGTAACATGCGTGAGATCATCGGTACTATCACATTGAAGGAACTTTGTAACGACAGAAAGTCTTTCGGTGATCAGGTACAGGAAAAGGCTCAGGTTGATATGAACAACCTCGGTATCCAGATCATCTCCTGTAACATCCAGCACGTTGAGGATAAGAACGACCTCATCACAGCTCTCGGTCAGGACAATATGGCAACCATCCAGAAGTCCGCGAGCATTGCTAAGGCTAATGCAGAGCGTGATATCGCGATCGCTCAGGCAGAGGCTTTCAAGGAAGCTAATGATGCAAAGGTCGCATCCGAGACTGAGATCGCCATCAAGCAAAATGAACTTTCCATCAAGAAGTCTGAACTTCAGGTAGTTCAGGACACAAAGAGAGCTCAGGCTGATGCAGCATATAAGATCCAGGAGCAGGAGCAGCGTAAATCTATCGAAGTTGCTAATACAGAGGCAGATATCGCTAAGCAGGAAAAGGCCGTCGAACTTAAGATGAAAGAAGCTCAGGTTCGTGAGCAGGCTTTGGATGCAGAGATCAAGAAGGCAGCAGACGCTGAAAAATATCGTCAGCAGCAAATGGCAGACGTCGCTCTTTATAAGAGACAGAAGGAAGCTGAAGCTCGTAAGTATGAGCTTGCTCAGCAGGCTGAAGCTAAGAAGATCCAGGCTGAGGCTGACATGATCGCAATGCAGAGAGAAGCTGAAGGTATCAGAGCAAAAGGTGAAGCTGAGGCTGATGCTATCAGAGCCAAGGCAGAAGCTGAGGCTGCAGGTATCGACAAGAAAGCTGAAGCTATGCAGAAATACGGTGAAGCAGCTATCATCGAGATGCTCTGTAAGATGTATCCTCTGGTTGCTGAGGCAATCGCTAAGCCACTTGCAAATATCGATTCCATCACGATGTATGGTGAAGGCAACACAGCTAAGATGACTGAGGATATCACAAAGTCATTCAAGCAGACGATCGACGGAATCGGTGACAGCCTTGGTATCAACCTCGGTACTGTTATCGGAAGCTTTGCAGGTTCAAAACTTGCAAATTCGAACATTGCCATCAATAAGACAGACGATGCTTCCAAAGGTTCTGTAGGTGATGCTTTTGACAAGATCGCCAAGAAGTGTGAGGAAGATAACAAGAAGACAGATGTTATCCTTCCGACATCCAATGGCAATGACGGTCCTTCTTCCGCATCAGTTGATACTGAGAATGATGAAGACTGATCACGATTAAACTCTGAATAGAGCGCAGGGACGTTCCGTAAAGAACGCCCCTGCTTTTTATGAAAAGATATATGATAAGGCAACACATCCTGAATTTACCTCGTCTAGTAGAAGACTAAATGATCGGAGGAAAGAAATGAAAAATAACAATCTGGCTTTTGGTGCTATGGCACTTACCGTTGCATTGGCTTTCTCATGTGCTGCATGTAATTCAGTTTCGAATGAGACAACTGATAGCTCTTTGGCTGAAACAACAGCGGCGGAAAGAAAAGATGAGGAAACAGCTACGGAAGCAGAAAAGGAATCTGAAACTACTGAAGAGGAGACAACGGCAGTTGATCTGGATCTTGATACTGCTTACTTTAAGCCTGTGGGCCCTGTAGAGATGACTGAACAATATGAAAGCAGTCCGGAAGATCTTGAAGATGAGTCATTAAGACTTATCGCGGAAAATCTCGTCGAGAACGGCTTTATGATGAATACAGCGGATCTTAATGCGCAATGGTATGCCTTTGATTATCCTTATCTGGAATCTGAAGGAGATGTCGCGGCATATCTTTATAGAGGATTTAATGCCTGGAATATCGTTGACGATACTCAGTATGATTATTCTTACTACATCGTTACTGAAGATATACTGGAAAATGATCTTGGGTTTACTAAGGTTAGTGAGGACGAATCTGAAATTGTTTATGAACCGCCGAAATCTGAAACGGAGATCCAATATTTTTACATGGATTCCTATATTTATGATAAAGATCTTGGCATGATCACTGCTTCAAGAGAGATGTACGTAGGCGGAGGAATCGGCTGATAACGATACAACACATCAGTTATACAGAATTTTAATGAGGGACATATCATATATGTCCCTTTTTTTACGAATTGACGAAAATATAACGATAATTATAAAAAACGTAGACTTTCGATATTATGTGCGTATAATATTGAATTAAATCATGGTCAGATACGACCATAGATTTTTATGTTCGATATAAAACCTCATAGTTTTATATATATTCCCATATTGATAGCAGTCCTTGGCCAAGGACTGCTATTTTATAACGTTCGTTTTAAATATGTATAGATATTCCTAATAATAC
>CAMVBS010000133.1 GCA_947165785.1 uncultured Clostridia bacterium
TGCACCGAAAGCTCCTGAAGCAGTTGAAAAGCCAAAGGCACCTGCTGCACCTAAAACAGAGTCAAGGCCGAGAGTATCATCGGCTGTTATTGCCATGCCTGATTCCAATAACGGAGGAGCTCCTGCAAGAAGACCTAATTCAGGAACTACCATCACAGGCAGATATCAAAGAGATAACAACCGTGACGGTCGTGATAATCGCGATAACAACGGCGGTTACAGAAGAGATAATAATCAGGACAGAAGACAGGGCGGCGGAAGACCGAACAATTACCAGGGCGGTAGATCCGGCGGTAATAACGGTTTCATGAAGGATAAGGATGACGACGAGAAGCGTACACCGATGCCTAGAAAGGCTTCCAAGCCTAAGACAGAAAGTCCTCTCGACGAAGGTAAGAAGAGCAGAGCAAATTTTGCAGAGCGTAATGCTTTCGATAAGAAGAGAACAGAAAATACTGATAATAAGCGTGAGAGCGGAAGATCCAATTCTCAGAACGACAGACGTTCCAGAAACATGAACGATGTCAACAGCTATAAGGGAAGAGGTTCCGATGCGCTCAATGATGATTACGAGGGCTATTCCTACGGATCTAAGAAAAAGAAGAAGATGGTCAAGAGTGCACCTGCTCAGGCTCCTGTTATCCAGCAGATCACTGATATCCAGCTTCCTCCTTTCATTACGGTTAAGGAGTTTGCTGAAGGTATCGGTAAGAAGAGCGGTGACGTTATCATGGAACTCATGAAGCTCGGTGTTATCGCAACCATCAACCAGGAACTCGACTTTGATACAGCTTGCCTTTTGGCAGACAGCTTCGGTATCAAGGCTGAGCCTATCACAGAAGTAACAGAAGAGGAGATCCTCTTTGACGAAGGCGAGGATAATGAGGAAGATCTTAAGCCGCGTCCACCGGTCGTTGTTGTCATGGGTCACGTTGACCATGGTAAGACATCACTTCTGGACAGGATCAGATCTTCATCCGTTGTTTCCGGTGAGGCAGGCGGTATCACACAGCATATCGGTGCTTATACTGTAAGACTTAAGGGCCGTCAGATCACATTCCTCGATACACCTGGTCACGAAGCGTTTACAACAATGCGTGCAAGAGGTGCTCAGGTAACTGATATCGCTATCCTCGTTGTAGCTGCAGATGACGGTGTAATGCCACAGACGATCGAGGCTATCAACCACGCTAAGGCAGCTAATACCGAGATCATCGTTGCCATCAACAAGATCGATAAACCGGGTGCTAACCCTGATAAGGTTAAGCAGGAACTTTCCAACTACGAGCTCATTCCTGAGGAGTGGGGCGGTTCCACGATCATGGTACCTGTAAGTGCTAAGCAGGGCATCGGTATCGATGACCTCCTTGAGATGGTCCTCCTTACTGCAGATGTCATGGAGCTCAAGGCAGATCCTAAGCGTCAGGCTAAGGGTACTGTTATCGAGGCTAAGCTCGATAAGGCAAGAGGTCCAGTTGCTACGGTTCTTGTTCAGCGCGGTACTTTGAAGGCAGGCGATACTGTTGTCTGCGGACCGATGATCGGTAATGTTCGTGCTATGTACGATGACAAGGGTTCCGATATCAAGAAGGCAGGTCCTTCTATCCCTGTTGAGATCCTGGGTCTTCCTGAGGTACCTGAAGCAGGTGAAACACTTTATGCGGTAACTGATGACAAGATCGCAAGACAGCTCGTTGAAAAGCGTAAGATCAAGCTTCGTGAGGAGCAGCTCCACAAGTCTTCGAGAATGTCGCTTGATAATCTTGCAGCTACACTTGCAGCAGGTGATGTTAAGGATCTTAACCTCATCGTTAAGGCAGACGTACAGGGTTCCGTTGAGGCTGTCATCCAGTCTCTCGAGAAACTCAGCAATGACGAAGTACGCGTTAAGGTCATCCACGGCGGTGTTGGTGCCATCAACGAGTCCGACGTTGTTCTTGCTGACGTATCCAACGCGATCATCATCGGATTTAACGTTCGTCCTAATGCCATCATCACAGAGAAGGCTAAGGAAGCAGGCGTTGACATAAGACTTTACAGCGTAATCTATAATGCGATCGAGGATGTCGAGAAGGCTATGAAGGGTATGCTCGCTCCTACATACGAGGAAGTTATCCTCGGTCATGTTGAGATCAGAGAATTGTTCAAGGTTTCCGGTGTCGGTACTATCGGAGGATGTTATGTCCTCGACGGTAAGATCGCACGTAACTGTGAGGTTCGTGTCGTAAGAGACGATATCGTGGTTTATACAGGCCACCTTGCATCACTCCAGCGTATGAAGGATTCCGTTAAGGAAGTTAATGCTGGTTATGAGTGCGGTCTTTCTATCGAGAAGTATAACGATATCAAGATCGGCGATATCATCGAAGCATATGAGATGCAGGAAGTGCAGAGATAAGTAAAATTGTGATTCACGGGATCGGGGTCATTCCCGGTCCCCGTGTTGATTTGAGGTAAACATGAAAAGAAACAGAGCACAGATCGTCGGAGATGAGATGCAGAAAGTTCTGTCACGTATCATTCAGAACGATGTTAAGGATCCGCGTATCCCGCTCCTTACCTCGATAGTGGAAGTTAAGATGTCTTCAGATCTTACACATGCTACCTGTTACGTTTCCGTTTTCGGTGACGACAAAGCAAAGAATGATGCATTAAGTGCCATCGTTCATGCTTCGGGTTTTATAAGAAGAGAGATGTGCAGATACATCAATCTTCGTGTAGCACCTGAGCTTCACTTCGTTTTGGATAACACGATCGAGGAAGCAGCTAAGCTTTATGAACTCATCGATAAGACGATCGATGACGACGAGAAAAGACATAAGGAACAATGATCATGTATTCTGCTAAAACACGCTTCGCCAAAGAACTTTTAAAGAAGATCGAGAAAAACGGAGAGGATGTACTCATTTTCGTCCACAGAAGTGTGGACGGTGACTGCATCGGAGCATCCTGCGGACTTCGTGAAGTCCTTAAAGGGCTCGGTTATAAAGCCAAGGTTGCTTTATGTGAAGACCTTCCGAATTATCTTGATTATCTCGGACTGGGAGAAGAGATCGAGAGGGTAACCTCAGATCGTAAGGTTCCTACGCTTGCCATCGCAACGGATTGTGCGGAAGGAAGCAGGATGGGTGAAGCGGGTGATGTTTTCGATAGAAGTGAGGAAAAGCTCATAATCGATCATCACGCATCAGTATCAATGGAAGGCGACAATATCTTTATCGTTCCGCAGGCTTCTTCGGCTTCGGAACTTGTCTTCTATGTAGCCAAGGAACTTTGCAGCATCAAGGGCGTTGAGATAAAAGATGTCATCACACCTAAAGCAGCCATGTTGTTCCTTACCGGAATGATCACTGATACAGGCAGATATTCATATACAAATACAAATCCCGAGACACTTGAGGCTTCGGCTGAACTTATGAGACTCGGCGGTCAGATCGCGCCTGTCATGTATAACTGCTATGACAGAAAGAGGAAGGAAGAACTCCTTATCTCGAGTCTTGCTTGTGCTAGCGCAAGGTTCGAC
>CAMVBS010000134.1 GCA_947165785.1 uncultured Clostridia bacterium
AGAGATATCGCTACTGAACTCAGATTGCTCCTTGTAGGCATCGCTCTTGTAGTACTTGGCATTCAGGGTATCATTGCAATTCTTTCCGCTAAGAAGAAAAAGGGTCTTATCGAAAAAGTTGCAGACGGTAAGAAGGACAGCAAGAAATAATGCTGCATTAATAAATTCGTGATAACAAAAAGAGGATACATGAAATATGCATCCTCTTTTTTATCTTCAAAAATTCCGGATCAAACGTTAAATCTGAAGAGAACTACGTCTCCGTCTTTCATGACATATTCCTTACCTTCGGATCTGACGAGACCTTTTTCTCTTGCTGCTGCATATGTTCCGCAAGCCATAAGATCATCAAATGCCACAACCTCAGCACGGATAAAGCCTCTCTCGAAATCAGAGTGGATCTTTCCGGCTGCCTGAGGAGCTTTAGTGCCTTTCTTGATAGTCCATGCACGTACTTCCTGAGGACCGGCAGTAAGGTAGGAGATAAGACCCAAAAGCTTATAGGATGCCTGGATCATCTTATCAAGTCCTGCGCTGTCGATACCGAGATCTTCGAGGAACATCTCACGATCTTCAGGTTCGAGCTGGGAAAGCTCTTCCTCTATCTTTGCTGAGATAACTACAACTTCGCTGTCTGTAGCTTTTGCGATCTCACGAACTGTATTTACATAAGGAATGTCAGGATTCTTGATATCAGCTTCAGCGATATTTGCGCAGTAAAGAACAGGCTTCATAGAAATGAGCTGACATTCTTTTGCGATCGGGAGTTCTTCTTCATCGAATTCAAGAGATCTTGCAGGCTTCTCTTCAGAAAGACAAGCATAGATCTTCTCGTATACGGCAAGGATAGGAGCGTAGGACTTGTCTCCGCCTTTCATCATCTTCTGAGTCTTTTCGATCCTCTTTTCCATGATCTCCATATCAGAAAGGATAAGCTCGAGCTCGATAGTCTCGATATCACGCTTAGGATCAGCGCCGCCGTCTACGTGAACGACATTAGTATCGTCAAAGCATCTTACTACATGAACGATAGCATCAACTTCTCTGATGTTTGAAAGGAACTTGTTTCCAAGACCTTCACCTTTGCTTGCACCTTTAACCAGTCCTGCGATATCAACGAATTCGATGATTGCAGGAGTATATTTCTGTGGATCATACATCTTGGCAAGTTCGTCAAGTCTGGAATCAGGTACAGATACGACACCTACATTAGGTTCGATAGTACAGAAAGGATAGTTAGCCGATTCTGCTCCTGCTTTAGTAATAGCATTAAAAAGCGTACTCTTTCCAACATTTGGAAGACCAACGATACCAAGTTTCATTATTAATCCCTCCGATTATTTACCTATTTAATACAACAAGGTATTCTAACACATATATTTTTCTTTTCAAACTTGGACATCTTGAACTATTTTAAGAAAAAACAGATCCCTGTTTTCAGTGGTTTTGGGCATTTTACGACGAAATTGTCGTTTTTTGTTTTTTTTGTAAGTTTTTCGAGCATTTCATTTTGCTACCATTACGAAAAAAGCGAGGTGATCTAATGTCCAGAATAGTTACCGGAAAAGTATATTCTGCTTTTGCAGACGGTCTTAACGGGGAAAGCGTAGTCATTGATATTTCGATATCTCCGGGACTTCCTTCATTTGACATAATCGGTATGTGTGATGCATCGATACGAGAATCAAAGGGAAGGATACTTACCGCGATCAAGAAATCGGGCTTTGGAATTCCCAAAGGTCATATTACGGTGAGTATTTCTCCGTCCTTTATACGTAAGACAGGATCTGGATTTGATCTTCCTATCGCAGTTGGCGTCTTAATGACATCCGGGATGATCCCGGGAGTTGATTCTTTAAGGATATTTGCGAGCGGTGAACTAACATTGAACGGTGAAGTTCACGGAACACCTGGCGCCGTTATGAGGATAGCTTCGATCGCCAAGAATAATTATGATGCTTGTTTTATTCCTTGTGAAGAAAAGGACAGTGCAGCCTGCTGTGGTCAGGAATGTGTCTTTGTTTCTGATCTTCGTGAAGTTTGCGGGCATATCGCTACATATGACTTTAGATCTAGGGTTCCTACCATACCTGTATTTAATGAGATCCAAGATGAAACGCTGGATTTTTCTGTGCTTAAAGGTCAGGAGAAGGCTTCAAGAGCTATCTTTCTTGCAGCATGCGGATGGCATAATACTCTTCTTATCGGAAGCAGCGGCTCCGGTAAGACGACAGCTGCAAAGATCATACGCGGTCTGATGCCTTCTCTTGATCAACGGGAACTTAAAGATGTTTTTATGCTTAATAACTCGATCGGTCTTGAGTCTAAGATAACCGCAGATTCCTATAAAAGACCCTTTAGAACGATAACTCCTTCAGTAAATCTTACTTCAATGATAGGAAGTCCCAATGGATTTAAGCCCGGAGAGATAAGTCTTTCTAATCACGGAGTCCTCTTTATAGATGAACTTTGTGAATACAATACGAGGTTTATTGATTCCCTTAGGATTCCAATGGAAGATAGAAAGATAGTTCTTAAAAAGTCGGGACGATCGATGGAATTTCCTTCGGATTTTCTTTTCATAGGAGCAACAAACCCCTGCAGATGCGGTATCTGCCTTGAAAAACCAAGTAAATGCACATGCTCAAAGGCTGTAAGAGACGGATATCTTCAAAAGATATCAGGTCCGTTTTCCGACAGGATAGATCTTGTGACAGAAATGTATTCTGTTGATGCAAAAGGTCTGATGGAATCTGTTTCGTCCGGTTATGAGAAACAAAGCGAAGAACTGAGATCTAAGGTTAAGGAGTGTTGGAATATCCAAAGGGAAAGATATAAAGGAACACATATGCCTTATGCCTTAAACGGAAGCTTCGACAGTGAGAATCTGGCGGAATTTTTAAGGGCTGATTCCAAGGTCATTGATTTTGCTTCAAAAGCTGCATCTGTCGGCGGTTATTCTGTAAGGAGCTTTAAAAGACTGTTGAAGGTTGGAAGGACCATAGCTGACCTTGATCATAGAAAGGATCTTCAGGAAAGTGACATTGCTGAAGCAATGAGTTACAGATTCAGGAGCAAACTATGACAGATGAATATAAAGCTTATATCTGGTCCTCCATATTTCATGGCGGATACCTTGGGGGCAGAGATCTTCAGGAGATCTGTGATGTCTATAAAGTTTCTGATTATACGGCAGTAACAGATCCTTCTGCTTTAAAAGATTATTCTTATGGAAATATCAGTGACAGATTAAGATCCAAGCTTTTGCTCACGATAAAGAAATACGATGAAATCGTTGAACAGGCAGAAAAGATAAAAGAGAACTGCTTAAGAGAGAATGTTTTCCTTCTTACCGCGACGGATAAAGATTATCCTGATTATTGGAAAAACCTAAGAGGAATGCCTCAACTCGTTTTTTGCAAGGGGAGACGGGAGATATTAAGTGATCTTAATAAAGGAAGCGTTGCGATCGTAGGTTCGCGTGACCCTTC
>CAMVBS010000135.1 GCA_947165785.1 uncultured Clostridia bacterium
GCCTCCGTTCTTTATGTGGAGTTTATCAGGCGAACCTTAATTCAAACTTAAAACCTTTAAGTTCCTTAAAAATATTCCGATGATCACAATGCTGTAGTATAATGCCCACGTGTGTTTGGAAACGGGTGGATATTATTTGACAGAGGAGATCTTATGAAAAAGATATTGGGATGCCTGTTCCTGGCATTTACGCTTACACTTTCCGCATGCATGAGCGCGGAAGAAACTATAGAAGAAAGAAAAGATCTTGTCATGGAGAAGATGGAAGATCGACTCGCCGAGAAATACGAGGACGAAGTTGATGGCGATTTCTCCGTTTATGATATTGAAAAGGGCGGAAATCAGGCATGGTTCAACTATGGTTTCTATCCTGCCAAAGCCGAGTATGACGGTGATGAATTCAAAGTCAGTATGAAGACCGACGGCAGGAAAAGATTTGATACCTTCGAAGATAATTACTACGGGATATTGTACGGAGAAGATGTTAAAGAGGAACTGGAAGATCTCCTGAGTTATTATTCTCTCTATGATGTTGAGATCGAGTATCTTTTATCCGAAGACATACTTACGGATGAAGATGATCTTAAGGAGCACCTGATCATCTACGCCGACTTCGATGTGTATGATGAAGATGATCTTGATGCGATATGTGAACTGATCGATGAACTTGATGAAGAGGGTTACCAGAGGTGGATCAAAGTTCATGATCAGGACACCGGAAAACATATCTCAACACGTAACAGAGATTCAGACGATGTACGTGACTTTTTCGAGTAAAAAGATCAAGGGAAGGATCAGCCTCGTTCGTTAACAAATGTAGAGACGCGGTTATTGATTATCGGAATGACCTCATCCAGGGATTTCTGTCCCGAGAAGTAAGCAGGGATCTCTTCCTTGACGATGATCATGATCTCAGGGTCGAGTGAGGCTACTGAAGAACACGACAGCATGATGTCCTCGAAGTCACCGATAACGGAATCATCGATCTCCTCGTTAGGCATAGATGAGTCGGAAAAACCGTAGATCTCTTTGAACTCGATGCCCAGTCTTATCTGCCTGTTGATCTCTTCAAGAGCACTATTTGCGGATGCCTCAAATGACGCTACCTTGATAGGGATACTCATCGTAAGCTCACCGTAGCTTGTCTGGATATCATCCGACAGGAGAAGGTCGATGAAGCTCAGGCAGGCATCCTCATATTCGGTCTTCGCAGCGATCGCGACGGACGAACTTACGGTAAGGACAGGACCTCTTCCGTCTCCTGAAGGAAGGCCTGCGATCATTATGTCTTCGATATCCTCGGTATAGTAATCTCGCAGAAATGATACGAATGAGATGTCACGCTTATATTCACCCTGCGCCGGGACTTCATCGTTGTCAAAATCATAATAATCAACGATCTCATCTTCAGGTGATATCGAAGGCTCGGCTACGTTATCGTTGACGTAGTCCGCAAGTGACCTGAAGTTATCCGTGTCGTAGTTGATATTGCCGCCCGAGATGCACTCCTCGTTAAGGCTGCTGAGGCATGTGATGAAGAAATCCGTAGGACCGAGACCGATCGGATCTGCGCCGTTACAGGCAGTGTTAACGTAATCCTTATACTGTTCGAACGTAAAGCCTGTCTGACCGGAAGCAAGGTCAGACTTATGGACCACGAGTCCGTTGATGCCGACGGTCAGCGGCAGCTGATAAAGGTGTCCTTCGACTAATGCCGAGTCGATCACATTGGTAAAAAGACCCGTCGTATCAATTCCGCTCAAGTCCATGAGAAGATCGTCGCGGTTGAGCTGATAATAGGAAGCACCGTCGATGATGATATCCGGACCGTCACCTGACATAAGGTCGACGGCGAGCTTGTCGGATAATTCGGTCTGTGTCTCGAGTCCTTCGACGTCGAATCCGTCAGTATAGGAATCGATCTTACCTTCAAGATACATTTCCATGAGAGAATACTGACTGTCGAAAACGATCATATAGTCGGAAGAACTGTCGTTAAACCTGCAGACCGCATCACAGAATGTGTAATCGAATTCGGTCAAGGTAGCGGCGCGGATCTTCTTCTTGTTGATGTTCGGATTCTCGTCCTGCTTATCAAGAACGAAGAACTTCATCGCAGGAGACTCGCCTGTAACGGAGCTTACCAGCATATCGCTGCTTGAAAGGATGATCTGCTCTTCGCTAAGTCCTGCGATCTGAAGATCACGGGTCTCGTAGCGGTTGATATTGCATGAATCGTATGAGAAGACGGACGCGGCTTCTTTCTTCTCGAAGTCCAGTTTCTTTATTCCGTTACCGTCGGTCAGGTAATATCCCGCGTCTTCGATATACGTTACTTCACATGAGTCGAAGTAGTTGCTGAACCAGGAAGTATCCTCTTCGTACGGGGTCAGGGATCCGTCCTTAAGATCCATCATGTAATAGTATTTGTTCATACGGTTTCCTGCGAGAAAACCGACGATAGCCTTGTCATTTTCCTGATAGATGACTTCCGTAACTTCGGAGGTGATGACGCCGTTTAAGGAATCTCTCATGTTATAAAGTTTTGTCTTGCCGTTCGGTCTTGTGACCCGGATATACAGATCGCCATCCAGGGTGTAAGTAGTAAGAGTGTCGACTATATAACCGTCAAATGCATAAGAACCGTTGCATGAATAAGGGATAAGGACATCCTGCTTCTTAGTCATCTCTTCATCACGAAATACTTCGTCATATGAGGTTACTTTGTTCTTGGAAAGATCGTAAGTGACATAGTAAAGATCGTTCTCCCAGGAAGGGAATAATGAGAACTCTATCATGAACATGAGCTTACCGTCTTTTATGTGGAATGTATTGGGATCTCTTATGGAGAATCCGTTCGGACACGACTGGCCTTCGGGGATCAGTGAAGTGATGTCAACGATTTCCCTGACATCGATGGTCTTTTGAAGACCGCCGTTGATGTCATAGATGTCGATGTTCATTATGGTGTATTCGTTATAGTCGATCGCAGCAAGATCGGCATCCGGTGCGAGCTTATACTGTCCTGAAGAAAGGTAGTAGAACTGACCGTCGCTCATTCCCGCGAACGAGGACTGACAGAACTCTATCTTATCCTTGTCAGTGTACTGCGTGCCTACTTCTTCTGACTTGACCGTATACCAGTCCAGGTCATCAAAAGCGAATTCCTTTTTCTTATTGCATCCCGCGAAAACAAACGATGTCAAAGCCATAACGGCCGACATCCCCAATGCGATGATCTTTCTGCCATCTTTCATATTCATTCTTCCTCAAACTCTATAACATATTCCCATTTTGTTACATGTTCGATTATAAAAGACGGAAAAATCGGTTTCAACAAACCTTACAAAAATGGTAGATTGGGATGACTTTTTCGAGAAAAA
>CAMVBS010000136.1 GCA_947165785.1 uncultured Clostridia bacterium
CGGTAAGAATTACTGGCTGGGGCAGCTTGGTAACGGTACGATGAACAGAGATCAGGTCTTCGATTTCTTCTCAACATGTGAAGAGTTCACGGATATCTGTAATCAGTATGCGATCTTACGATAAAAAAGACAATTTCGGATAGATCTTAATGCGGTATTGCACAGCTTGTGCAGTGCCGCATTTTCTTTAACATTTTCGAGAAGAGGAAACAGGTAATTAATATTCGCAATAAAATTTGTTTTCATTTATTTAACATTAGGAATTTATATTCTGTTTTATAATCAACTTAGTTACACTTGAATACATATGCGTGGGGAAAAGCTTATGAATGACAAGAACCTGAATGATTACAATGATAATGAGATCTCCGAACTTTTTTATCAGAGCGTTGATGCGATTGTGATCGCGGACTCACCGTCCGATACTTACAGGACGATCGTAAGTAGAGGTATCTTCAAGAGCATCCTTAAGGATGAGGGCGTCTACCATGATCTTATCGTTAAGCTCTGGTTCCATGTGAGTGATACCAACATGGAAGTTATCGAAGACTATCAGGCATTTGCCTATAACACCGGTATCTTCAAAGGCAAGTACAGCCGCCGTCTTAAGATCAATGCGGATGGCGATGACCAGCCTCATATCGTTCAGATGACTGTCTATCCGTTCGGCGAAGAGAAGCGATATCTGTTTGTCCTTGACGAGCTCAATGACTACGAGTCGCTGGAGGAGTCTCTTACGACGAAGAAGATCAATACGATCCAGAATTCTTATCTTTTCTCCATGTACATCGACCTTGTCCAGGATACTACGAGCAGCATCAATATAACCGAGATCTCCGAAGATTCGGTTAATGCCAGCATCAAGTACTCCGAGTGGCGAATGATGATCGTGAATATGTTCGGTCCTGAAGACCAGGAGCAGTTCCTGCGCCGTACGGATCCTGAATATCTGAAGCGTAATTTCACGCCTGGACGTACTTCATCCTATGACTGCATGATGCGTAATCTCGAAGGTAAGTTCATCTGGGTCAAGCTCATCTTCAGCCGTGCGCAGACCAATAACGATGACGATTACAGGTTCGTCTTCATGGTCCAGGATATCCACGAGAATTCAATGGAGATCCTGTCTGCGCTTAAGAAGTATGAGGAGATGGCCATAACAGATCCTTTGACGGGAGTATTCAATCACGGTGAGATCGAGACTCAGCTTCATAATGCTCTCTCGGTATGTCACAAGAACGGTGAGCCGGTATCTGTCATGATGCTCGACCTCGATATGTTCAAGAAGATAAACGACAACTTCGGACATTCGGCAGGTGACACGACGCTCAAGCATTTCGCGAAGATCATGAAGGATCTTGCGGTTGAGCAGAAGGCTTTCGTGGGACGCTGGGGCGGTGAGGAATTCGTCATCGTCTGTTACGGGAAAGACGCAGACAGCGCTTTGAAGTTTGCCGAGGTTCTTCGTAAGAGTGTTGAATCTTATGAGTTCCCTGAGATCGGTCACATAACATGTTCGATCGGTGTAACGCAGCTCAAGACTTCTGACGAATTCCAGGAAGTCTTCGACAGGATCGACAAGGCAATGTATTCTTCCAAGCATAACGGAAGGAACATGGTTACGGTATTGTAAGCCTCTACTCCTGTAAGGAGTGTTTTGGTACCCCGTGTCTCATAGGCGGCGCGGGGTCCTTTTATGCTAGTATATGGTCAAAAGGAGGATTCATCATGAGTAAGATCCGCGAATGGGCACAAAGCTTCTTGTAACTCTCGAAAAAAACAAATAATCCGTAAATAAATGACACTTTCACAAAGAAACTCTTTGCGAAAGTGTTATTTTTTGGTGAACTTATACAAAAATTAGAGAATTCGTAATATAATAAAAACAATTGACAAATATAAAAATCTAGGGAGGCATATTATGACACTTGAAGCTTTGTACGAAGGATTAAATCTCCAGGACTACTATTTGGGAAAAGTTACGCAGGTATACAGAAGTAACTGTATTGCACAGATCGATAACCCACAGATCATGGCGGACAGGAGCAAGTTTGAGAAATCATTCCTCCCTAACACCATTAACTATTTCGTAGTTATCGAATCCACAGTCGGTGTATTTTTGGGTGAGGTCTTTGAGAATAAGGCATCCCGTAAGAACATCTTTGAACTTACGACCCTTTTCGAGGATGAAAAGCCAAATGACTATCATGAGGTCTGCATCGACACGATCGCGCTCATGGAGCCTGATTCCAACAAGTTCAATCTCGCAGGTTTCAATACTCTCGGAATCTCGGATAAGGTCTATTACGCAACTGATGAAGTCTATAAGCTCTTCATGAGATCTCTCGAGTTCACGGCTGAGAACGAGGAACCGCTTCCGGCATTTGCTACATACCTCAACAGATCTCAGGCAGGCGTTACACTAAGGCCTAGCACACTCTTCAACCGTCACCTCATGTGCATCGGTGCTACGAACAGCGGTAAGTCCACGACTGCTCTTGCTATCCTTGATAAGGTCGTTTCCACCAGACGTAAGGCTTTGATCATCGACCCGACAGGCGAGTACAAGAACGCATTTAACGATAACGAGATCCGTAAGCTTACTCTGGGTGTCGATACCACCATCTCTCCGGGTAAGATCACGATGGAGCAGTGGGAGAAACTCTTCGAGGCTGAGAACAGCGGACAGGGCGCAGTCCTTGCTGAGGCTATCATGTCCCTTCGTTACATGAAGAAGATCGGTTCCGATGAGCATTACCCGAAGGTCGGTGAGGATATCGACGAGATCCAGGAGAACCTCGCATCCGTTACCAAGGAAGACGTTGACTTCAATATCAATCTCCTTCCTGAGCAGATCCAGGCCGAGGCTGTCTGTGAGCCGGACCGTGACGACAACTATAACTTCAGGTTCCGTTACGATGCTTTGAAGGCTAATGCGAATGCTTCTCTCGTTCAGAAGATCCAGTATCAGATGACGAACACCAGGTTCCTTACGTTCTTCTCCAACGATCCTTCGCTCAATAACCTTCTTGATGCGATCGACGAGTTCCTTACTGAGCCTGAGACGAGTCTTTATATCGACACATCCGCTCTCGGTGCTTCCGAAGGTATCGGCGGAATGGTAGTTGACCTTGTAAGTAACTTCGTAATCTCACGTGATAACATCAATCCGTTCGTATTCTTCATCGATGAGGTCCACAGATACGCCAAGTCCAGATATTCCGACAGCGAGTTCCACGGCGGACTTACACTCCTTGCACGTGAGGGACGTAAGAAGGGTATCTTCCTTTACCTCACAACACAGAACCCTAAGGACGTAT
>CAMVBS010000137.1 GCA_947165785.1 uncultured Clostridia bacterium
GTGGCTAATATCGTCTCTGCCGTTTTCCAGCCTCTCATTGCAGGGGTCATAGATAAGAAGGGCAAACTTACAAACAGACGGTTCATCATGATCTCGGTAGTCATCATTTTCCTGGGATCGATTATCCTTCTGTTCGTTAAGGATATCAAGGCCATTATCTTTGCAATATACGCGCTCATCTACATGATCCAGTTCGCGTATCAGCCTGTCATGACGGCTCTGTGCTTTGAATATCAGAAAGCGGGGAGCAAGATCAACTACGGTCTTGCCAGAGGCTTGGGGTCTGCAAGTTTTGCGGTTACGGCTGCTTTCATCGGGCGCTTCGTTGAAAGTAACGGCGTAAAGATCCTTCTTATCGTAAATATCGTAACGATGGTCATTTCATTTATCCTTACTCTGACGTTTATAAAGCCTCAGAGCGGTCCTGACGATAACGAAGTCAGGAAAGGCGCAGCACATAACGGACTTATCAGTTTTGCCCGCGCTTATCCGGCTTTTGCCCTTTTCCTTGTGGGAACGGTCTGCTTTTACTTTGCTCACAACATGATAAATGATTTCATGATACAGATCATAAGAAATCTCGGAGGCGGTGAGAGTGAGCTCGGATACGCCAATTTCCTTCAGGCTATCCTTGAACTTCCGGTCATGGCTCTTATCGGCTTTGTCCTTAAGAAGATCTCTTCACGCAAACTTCTAGTCATCTCAGGTTTTGCATTCTTCATAAAGATCACTATCCTCATCTTTGCGACTAACATGGTGATGATGTATGTAAGCCAGTCATTCCAGCTCTTTGCATACGCGGTATTTATTCCTGCGGCGGCATTTTACGTAAGTAAGACGATGGACGAATCAGACCAGGTAAAAGGTCAGGCCTATGTAACCAGTGCGATAACGGTCGGAGGCGTCTTTTCAAATCTCATTAGCGGTGTGATCCTGGATCATTACGGGATCACGGTCATGCTCACGATCGGAACTGTTGTCTGTGCCGTAGGTGCTGTCATAGGCCTTATTTCCATGACGGCTCTTAAACACAACACCGAGACGAGCAAAAATATGTGATATAGTTTATAATGTCAAAGTTGGAAGATATAAGGTTATCAGGGGTGGATATGTCTAAGGAATTAAGTTCAAGATCAAGGACCATAATAACAGTCTTCATGCTCACTGTACTCGGATGCATGATCGGATGGGTCTATGAGATGCTGTTTTACAGGATCGATATGGGTCATTTCATTAAGCGCGGATCAGGTTACGGACCATGGCTTCCTATCTACGGATTCGGTGGACTCGGATTAACTCTTTTAAGCTTAAAGCGTAAGTTTAACCCTGTCGTAGTCTTCTTTGTTACGATGATCGGTGCGGGCCTTCTTGAATTCGGGACCGGATGGTTCCTTTATAACTACATGGACGGATTAAGGCTGTGGGACTATAACACGGAGATCTGGAACTGGGGAAACATCGGAGGCTACGTATGCTTCAGGTCAGTCCTCGTCTTCGGAGTCCTGGGCGTTTTATATACACTCTGGGCCATCCCCGGCTTTTTTAAACTCTCGAAAAAGTGGAGCAGTAAAAAGATCCTCATGGTCTTTATCCCGACATTTATCATCTTTTCGAGTGATATCATTTTTTCTTATATCATCAAGCCTGTATTCTTGAAGGGTTCATTATAAGAGTTCATTATCTGTTTTCCTGTTTATTCCTGTTCGTTTTTTCGAGAAAAAATAGCTTAAAAAAAAGTTCTTGAAAAGAATTTTTAATCAAGTTAGTCTCTAATCGGACGTCCTGAATTCGATCATAAGGAGACAGAAAATGAACAAAGAACAACTTCACGATATCATCAGCGGCAGTACGGGAAATGAGAAGAACATCTGCCAGATATATGCCCTGAAAGACGGCAAGGAAGCATATCTTGACAATTTCAAGGGATTCGGAACGTCTGATGCCATGCATCTGGCTTCAGTAACCAAAGGTATAATGTCGATACTTACGGGTATCGCGATCGATAACGGATATATCTCAAGCGTAGACCAAAAGGTCATGGAATTCTTTCCGGATTATACTGTCAAAAGAGGCGAGAAGACCATCTACGATGTTACCATCAGGCATCTTCTTACCATGACGGCACCTTACAAGTACCGTACCGAGCCGTGGAAAAAAGTATGCACGTCAGGTGACTGGACCGTTGCAGCTCTTGATCTTCTCGGCGGAAGATCGGGAATAACGGGGGAGTTTAAGTATGCAACTTTGGGCATACAGATACTGACCGGCATCATCGAGAGATCTTCGGGACAAAAGTGCCTTGAACTCGCGAACAGTTTGCTCTTTGCCCCGCTTGGCATTCCTGAGGTCAAAGATCACGGTGACAGCAGTGCTGAAGATCAGTTCAACTATGTGACGGATAAGTCGCCTCGAAGGCATGAGTGGTATTCGGATCCCAGGGGAAGCGTAACTGCAGGATGGGGATTATGTCTGTCAGCTTATGACCTTGCGAGGATCGGTCAGATGATCCTTGATAACGGCAAATATAACGGAAGGAAGATCCTGTCTGAAAGTTACATCAACGATATGACATCGGCTCATCTGAAACTGGGTGAGACGTTCGGCAATATGGACTACGGATATCTGTGGTACAGGCCGTATAAGGACAGGAATGTCTTTGCTGCAATAGGCGACGGCGGTAATGTAATCTACGTCAACAAAGACATTAACATCGCTGTCGGAGTGACAGGTTCATTCAGACCGAGGATCTTTGACAGAGTGGACTTTATCGAGAAGAATGTTTTGCCTATAATAGAAGCATAGTATGTTTTAAGGGAGGCGATGATATGTGGTCTGATTTTGTTTTTAACGGACCTTATGAAGGTGATATTCCAACAAGTATAAATGGTGTTGCTCTCCCTAAGGATTATATCGATTTCATGTATGAACATAACGGTGGAGAGGGCGATACGGGAAGTTCCTGGCTCGTCCTTTTCCCTGTTGAAGATCTTCAGGAAATGAATGATGAATACGAGATCGGCAAGTACCTTAAGGACAAGATGATCATAGGTTCCAACGGAGCAGGCGAACTTATAGGGATCGATAACGAGGGCAATTATTTCATAGTTCCCGATATGATGGAGGAAGAGTATCTGTCGATCCTGGGTGATTCGATCGATGAACTTCCGGAAGACCT
>CAMVBS010000138.1 GCA_947165785.1 uncultured Clostridia bacterium
GCCGTCACTCTCGATGATTATATAAACGGTCGAACCCTCTATATCAAAGTCCTTCTTTACGTTCACCTCATCGTCTCCGAGCGTAAAGAGTTCCTGCTTTTTCCCGTCATAGTCACAATAGACTTTCATCTTGCCTTTCGAGATATTGGCGTCACAACTTAGTACGCAATTGCCGTCGTTTTTCATCTTAAATACTTTGGTTCCCGTGAACTGACCGAATTCCAAGGATGAATGGTCGTCATACTCTGAAGTGATCATCATGACGGATATATAGCTTTCATCATACTTTGAACAGCCCGACAAACAGATCAGAAGGGCCAAGACCAACATCATCATTACAATAATCTTTTTCATTTTTCAATCCCTCGTACGCGTTTAGATTTGTAGTTATGATCTCATGATATTTCAAATGTTTTCGGCAAACAAATAACCATAGTCATATTTGGATATGACCATGGTCATGTTCTGATATTCAGATCTGTTATGTCGGACCGATCACTTAAGGAAGCCGTTTATTATCTGTTCTTCCGCTTCCTCTTCGGTCAATCCGAGACTCATCAGCTTGATAAGCTGCTCACCTGCGATCTTTCCGATAGCTGCTTCATGGAACAGTTCAGCATCAACGTTATTGGCTTCAAGAGCAGGAACAGCAAGGACGCGGCCGTTATCCATTATGATGGCATCACACTCGGTATGACCCTTACATGGTGTGTTTCCCGTGATCACTGCATCGAATCTCTGGTAAGAATCATCTCTTGCCACAGAACGTGATACAACATCTGCACTTCCGCCTTCACCGTTAATGTCTACTGTATATTTACTGACCGCAGTCTGAACGCCGTGAGTCATAAGTCTTTCTCTAATGAGAAGAGAAGCGCCTGAAGCAACTTCAGCCTTTGTTACTCTCTCGGTACTGTCAACGCCCTTGATCTGGACCATCTCCATCTCAGCAGTCGATCCTTCCTCGAGATAGACTTCGGTGACGGGATTTAAGATCCTCTTACCGGTTCCGTCGCCTGATCCGTAATGCTTCTCGACATATTTGATATGTGCGTTCTTTCCTACAAAGAAACGGTGGATACCGTCATGCTCAGAATTCGAAGATCCGCAGTTATCGATACCACAGCCTGCGACTATCACAACATCACTGTCTTCGCCGATAAAGAAATCATTATAGACGGTCTCGGATATTCCGCTCAATGTCATGATGACAGGTATATGAACGCTCTCGTTCTTGGTGCCCGGCTTGATCTTGATATCAAGGCCCGTTCCGTCTTCCTTCGAAAGCACATCAATATTAGGAGAAGAACTTCTTCCTATAGACTTACCGTTGGATCTGATGTTAAATGCACCGGTCGGTACCTTATGAAGGTCTGCTACTTCTTCAAGTAATCTTTTCTGTATCTCGTTAAGTTCTTCCATCATCCTCACCCCAATCTCTTGCAAACTGAAACTGCCGATTGTGTTCCGAGAAGCGTCGGAAGCACCTCATCACGTGTTCCGTGTTTTTCGAGACGGCCATCAGATAAGACAACGATCTCATCAGCTATCTGAAGGATCCTTTCCTGATGCGAGATGATGAGGATCGAACTGTCCTTTATGTCTTTACGCATCTGCTCGAAAACTTCGATGAGGTTTTGGAAGCTCCAAAGATCTATGCCCGCCTCAGGCTCATCGAAAACCGAAAGCTTCGAAGCCTTGGCAAGTACCGTTGCTATCTCGATCCTTTTAAGCTCTCCGCCCGAAAGCGAAGCATTCACTTCCCTCTCGATATAGTCCCTGGCACAAAGACCTACTTTGGCAAGAAAATTACATGCTTCACCGGTGGTAAGCTCGCCACCCTTCGCAAGGCGCAACAGATCGATCACTCTAATGCCCTTAAATCTGACAGGCTGCTGAAAAGCGAAGCTGATGCCCGCTTTTGCTCGTTCTGTGATGCTCTTATCCGTAATGTCCTCGCCCTCGAAGATGATCTTGCCTCCGGTCGGCTTTCTTACACCCATTATGAGCTTGGCAAGTGTTGACTTACCGCCTCCGTTAGGACCCGTAATAACGACAAGCTTTCCATCAGGGACCTTAAGGCTTATGTCCTTGATGATATCAAAACTGCCGCCTTCTTCTTTGACGTTAAATTGCAGGTTTTCTATTTCCAGCATCTGAAATCCCCCTATTTATTTATCTGAAGAGATTATATAGCAGACAGATCAACATTCACCTATCATATGTTACGGTTTTTAAATAATAAGGACGGAAAACTGTGATTATTTCATAAGTTCATCCAATAAACGCTCACGGTCTTCTATAAACAATTTGGTTATCTTATAGCTTTCTGTTTCTTCATAAGTTATCGGATGGATAGATCCGTTATCAAAACTCCGGATATCGGCTCCCGGGATCCCGATCAGGATCGGTGAATGAGTGACTATTATGAACTGAGAGCCGTCCTTGGCGCAGTTGATTATTTCCAGTAAGAGCGACAGCTGCCTTTGCGGTGAAAGAGCAGCTTCAGGCTCATCTAAAAGATAGATCCCGTTTCCTTTAAAGTTGGTCTGCACAAGCCTCATGAAACTTTCACCGTGAGACCTCTCATGAAAATGCTGAGGGATACCGTTTATCTTACTGTACTCTTCTTCGGCAGTAGCCACATTATAAAAACTCTCGGCACGCAGAAAATAACCCCACTTAGGTCTTCTTACACCCTTGGAAAGCCTTATGGCATCACAAAGCTCAGAATGCGAATCATATGTTGAGAAATTGTAGTTTCTCGTTCCTCCTTCAGGATTAAAACCGTATCCCACGGCTATCGCCTCAAGAAGAGTCGACTTTCCACTACCGTTCTCACCTACAAAGACAGTGATGTTCCTATGAAAATCAAGGCGTTCAATATCTTTTATCGCCGCGATACCGCGAAGATAACTGTCATGTGCGATCTTATCCCAGTCAATATCCACACTGAGGATCGGGAGATTATATTCATCACTAAGCAAAGCCTTATGTCCTCATATGTCCGGCATCAAGCTTCACGAGCTATAACATTGATAGACCTGACAGT
>CAMVBS010000139.1 GCA_947165785.1 uncultured Clostridia bacterium
GCATGCCGTATCGAGCACGTAATAAGCGACAAGACATTCAAAGCGATCAAGAAAACAATAAAGGGAGTTAAGTGATCTCCCACATAACTCCCATATTCTTGAAACCGCCCTCGGGCATGCACCCGGGACAGGTCTTTTGCCCGTCCTTAGATGCACAGCCTGAGCAGTTCTTACTTCCGCAGATCGAGGTGTTTACCCTCTTTATAATTCCGTTTCTTTCCAGAAACTCTATATCCCTTTGAACCTGTTCAACGGACATATCAAGTTCAGAAGCGATCATCTTTATAGACCGCGATCTTCCGTCTTTGAGAAGTTTTATAAGTTCATTCATATCATCACCATATGAGAAGTCCAATATGATAAGCAATACTTGCGATAAAAAGAGCCGTTACAGTATAGTAACCTGCTATGATCGCCGTCCATTTAGCTGAATGCGTTTCCTGATATGTTGCAGCAAGAGCAACGATACAAGGCACGTTAAACGTTATTGCAAAGATAAAAGCCAAAGCCTCAGGTTTGGAGATATTTTCAACAAGAAGTTCGTTTAAGTTGGAAACAACTTCCGAGCTTTGCATCGAACCTATCGTAATAGATCCCGTACCGCTGAAGATGGTACTTAATACACCGAGCGATCCCTCTTTACCGAGAGAAGATGCAATAAATGCTACGAATGTCTGCCACTTCATACCGAAGAGCATCGTTACCGGTTCGATCACCTTACCTATCCTGAAAAGGATCGATCCATCTCCGTTTCCGGATGTTGTATAGGAAAGAAGCCAGAATACGAAAGCTACGATAATGACGACCTTTGAAGATCTTATGAATGTATCCTTTGTTCTTCCGAAAACATATCTTAAGAGTGCTCCCCACTTCGGTTTATGATAAGGAGGAAGTTCCATTATCATTCCGTATCTGTCAGAAGGTTTAACGAGAGATCTTCCGAAGACCTTAGCAGTAAGCCACATATGAAGTATCATGACGATCAGGATCACAGCGATGATAACCGGTGTCCATGCGCCGAAGAACAATGATGAAAGCATAGGAACAACAGCCCATGCAGCTCCGCACGGAATTGCCCAGGAAAGAGCGATGGTAAGGATCTTCTGACCCCAGTTGTCGATGACTCTTGTTCCTGCAGCGCCACCCATCGTACAGCCGAAGCTGATAAGAAACGGCATTACTGATTTACCCTGAAGTCCGAGCTTACCCATCGTATTGTCAAACACATAGGATATCCTTGCCATAACGCCTATCTCTTCCAAAAGTCCGAAGACCAATGTGACACCGACAACAAATCCGAGCATCTGAACAACAAATCCCAGACATCTGATTATGACGTCACTTACGATAGCAACCAGAAATGCAGGACATCCGGCACCTGACATTGCTTCGCTTACAGGTTCCGATAACATGCCTATTACACTTCCGAGCCCCATAAAAGGCAATGCAGGGATAAAGGAAGCAAGAAGTCCGAGAAGGATGGTAATTACGACCGTAGGCTTACCCCATATCCTGTGAGTGATGAGCCTGTCGAACTTACCTAGTTCCTTTTCCTCTTTCTTCCTTGCTACCGATCCTTCTATGATCTCATCTATCCACGAGAACTTGCATTCACCTGTCTTAACGACACCTTTATCTGCAAGTTTAACTTCATGCTCTATTACAGAACCTTTATCTGCACCGAGCTTATTCTTGAGCTGTGACAATACGGGAGCATCGTTTTCCAATGCCTTTACAGACAGCCACATTGGGGATCTGTGACCATCCCTTACGTCTCCTGCCGCACTTCTGATGTTTACGTATTCCGGAAGCTCGATAAGCTTTCTTTCCAACGCTTCATATTTAAGCATTGTTTTCTCTTCCGTCGCCTTTTTAAGAGCTTCGAAGAAAGGCTCATATTTCTTTACTTCAGGAGCCGAGAATAAAACGACCGGGATCCCGAGTCTTTTTTCCATGTTTTCTGCATTGATGCTCTTTCCCTGTTCTGTAGCAACATCGATCATGTTCAGTACAAGAAAGCACGGTACCTCGATACCTGCGAAATCCGCCAGCATGTAAAGGCTTCTTTCGAGCTGTGAACTGTCAGCCAGGATACAGACGACATCTGCCTTTCCCGACGCGATATAATCTCTTGTAATGATCTCTTCATCGGAATTTGCCGACAGAGAATATGTTCCCGGAAGATCTGCAACAATATATTTCTTACCGTCTCTTTCGAAGGATCCCTCCTTCTTCTCAACTGTCTTTCCCGGCCAGTTTCCCACATGCTGCTTAAGTCCCGTAAGACCATTGAACAAAGTAGATTTACCCGAGTTAGGCTGACCCAGAAGGGCTATCACGGTCTCTCCTTTTTCTGTCATTATCTTCTGACCTCCTCTACCTCGATATTGCTGCTCTCCTTAGTGTTTAGAGCGATCATCGTATCTCTCGAAAAAACTATGATCGGACGGTTTTTATCGTTCTTAATGATCTTCACTTTACATCCCGGTGTTATACCGATGGATGTGATCCTTCCGATATATCTGGTATCACCGTTTACCGAACTGATGATACCCTCCTCCCCTTTCTTCATTTCCGATAATCTTTTCATAAAGCCTCCTTGCTATCTGACTTTTTTAAACGAGATCAATGTGTAACCTGAGTTGGAAACGATCTTGAAACATTCATTTTGTTCCACCTGTTCCTTTGTCATCAGTATTACCTGCTTTTTTGATACATCTGCCTTAGCCCACATACCCGGTATCTTGTTAAACCCGTTTTCGACACGCCTTGCACAATTGGAGCAATGCATTCCGTCGATACCGAGTTCGTAGGCATACGGATAGTGACTTTTATCCTTATCCGACACTTTTATTTTCTTAGGTGCAGGATCACGCTCTCCGCAGAAGGAAGAACCGTGTCGGATCCTCTTGATAGTTCCGAATACAGAAAATGCGATTATCGCCACCAGGATCAATAAAACAACTACCGTTCCCATATCATCACCCCACCCGTTCAAATTGGTTAGTTGCCGCTAACTAATATAGTTAGTTAACACTAACTTGTCAATAG
>CAMVBS010000140.1 GCA_947165785.1 uncultured Clostridia bacterium
AATGCCGATGATGAGTACCTTGAGACAGTACCTATCGAACTCGAAAGACAGAGCGAAGATGAGGTCGTTACGATCGATGTTTGCTATTCTGACGGAAGTTTTGAAACAATAAAGATCTTAGGTAATTGAGCCCCCCGGTATCACCCCCGAACGATACATACGAAAACTATTGAAAAGCAAACAAAAGTTTGTTAGTCTGTCTTTATGAAAGACGAGAAAGACAATAAGTTTATACCGCAAGCTGATGACGTCGGAACCATAGTTTCCGACGTCATTGTCTGCGCTTCAAAAGTGGTCTTTGAGAAGAACGGATTTGTAATCTTTTACTGCGGTACTTTCTCTGTCAAAGGTAATTTTGCGGGAAGCATCGTTCCGGGACTTAACTACAAGGTCTCAGGTGAGATCGGTCTATACGGAAGGGTCGTTCAGATCACGGCAAGCAAGATAGAACTTCTTGAAGACGGTGAGTCCAAGACACCGATAATCGCGTCATTCATAAATAACAATTTCGAAGGCGTAGGAGAGAAGACCGGACTTCTCATGGCCGAGCGCTTCGGTGAGGATATCCTCGAGGAACTTTTAAAGCGTCCGAAGTCGACCGCCAAGGAGATTAGGGGTCTATCTGAAAAGCGCGCCAAGGCGATGAGCGACAAGATAACTGCCAAGAAAGACCAACTCGAGCAGATCCTTGCGCTTAGGCTTTTCGGACTTACCGAAGATCAGGCCGCGAAGGCTTATGATCACTTCGGTATCACTGCTTACTCTGAAGTGTCAGTTAACCCGTATAAGCTTTTAAGGATAGACGGTGTCGGATTTGAGACATGTGAATATCTTGCGGGTAAGCTCGACATTGATAAGTTCGATCCGATGAGGATCCTCGGTGCGATCCTTTGCATCCTTAATGAGACACATTATTCGTCGGGTAACACATATATCCTTCCTGAGATCCTTAAGATCGCCGTTCGTCGGATGATCTTTTCCGATGATATATGCGGAACATGTACCGACCGGATTACCTGTAACATGGTAACTTCCGAGTGCAGCAAATTTGATGAAGCATACAAGGAAGCGATGGATCTCGGCAAGAAACTTGATGATCTCGTGGTATACAGATTCGCGGATAATAAGTGCAAAGGATGTGAGCCTTCTGAAGATGGCGCGAGAGTTGCTATCAAGAAGATATTCAGGACTGAGGCAGGCATCAAGTATGAGGTCGAGTCATTTCTTAATGCCAAGGTGCCTGAATTTAACAGGGAAGAAGCTCTGACGATAATAGAAAAGCTTTCAAAGTCTCACAATATCGAACTTGATGATCTTCAAAAAGAAGCTCTGCTCATGTGCTTTAAGGAGCCTTTCTCTATCATAACGGGAGGCCCGGGTACCGGAAAGACGACCATCACGGGCTTACTTGCTTCTCATCTTAAGGAGAAGAAGATCTCATGTCTTTTCTGTGCTCCGACGGGAAGAGCTGCCAAAAGACTATCCGAAGCGATCGGATTTGAAGCTCACACCATCCACAGGCTCCTTGAAGTAAGGCCTATGAGCGGAGAGGAAGGATTTGCCTTCGGAAGAAATGCCAATAATCCGCTGGATGCGAGAGTTATAGTTGTCGACGAGACTTCCATGGTCGATAATTCACTATTCCTTGCTTTATTACGTGCTATAAAACCTGACAGTTCCGTGATCCTTATCGGAGATCCTAACCAGCTTCCGTCAGTAGGTCCGGGAGACCTTCTGTCTGATCTTTTATCCTGCAGGAAGATCCCGAGGTGTGAGCTTAAATACGTCTTCAGACAGCAAAACGAGAGTTCCATCGCAGCCAATGCCTACAGGATATTAAGCGGTGAGAGCCTGATCGGAAATGACGATGATTTTATGATCATTAATCCGTCCAGCGAGGAGGAGGGACTTGAGAAGATATTCGACCTTTTCGGTAAGAACAAGGGAACTGATATGGCGATCCTTTCTCCAACGAAGCAGAATATCATGGGTACGGCTTACCTTAATAAAGAGCTTCAGGCCGTTGCCGCAGATCTTACAAGTCCGTCCCTTACCCTTGGAAGCAGAGGCGTTCTTCGCGAAGATGACCGCGTCATGCAGATCAAGAATGACTATAATATCGAGTACTTTGATCCGATAACCAACAAGACCAATACAGGTGTATATAATGGAGAACTCGGTGAGATCATAAGGATCAATGAGCTTAACAGGAGCATCGAAGTAATGTTCGATGACGGAAGGAAGGTCATCTATTCCGGTAAGACACTGGAAGATATAGATCTTGCTTATGCCATGACAGTTCATAAGTCGCAGGGCTGCGAATTTGATCTTGTGATCCTGGCACTTGGAAAGATGTCACCCAAGCTTTTGAACCGCAAGCTCTTATATACGGCAGTAACAAGAGGCAAGAAGAAGGTCGTAATAGTCGACAGTGAAGGCATGCTTCAAAAGATGCTTCGAAGTACTGACATAAGCAGGAGAAATACTTCGCTGTCTGATTTTCTTAAGATCATCGACAATAAGGAGGAAAAGCTTGCGGATACTTAAAGAAGCTCTTGATATCATGTTCCCGCGAAGCTGCATGATCTGCGGCGGCCTGTCGGATCTTAAGATCCTTGATGCCCATGTGTGCAAAAGATGTCTTCAAAGTATCGTTCGCCTTCCTCTCGAAAACAGATGGCAGTTCTGCAGATCGGAACCGTTCACGGGCGACAAGTATCCGACTTTAACCCTTTATGTTCCGTTTGCCTATGAAGGTCAGGTATCTTCGGTTATCCATAAGATCAAGTTTGGTAAGAAACAGGAGCTTGCAAGAATGCTCGGGTTTTTCCTTGGAGAGAGCCTTAAAAAGGATAATGTCATATTTGATGCAGTGATCCCGGTCCCGCTTTCGCGTTCAAGACTTGAAGAACGCGGATTTAATCAGGCCGCGGTGATCGGTTCAATGATATCCGAGGTACTTAATGTTCCGATCCTTTGTGACGTTCTTATAAGATCAAGAGAGACCCAAAGGCAGGCTGAACTTAAGGATAA
>CAMVBS010000141.1 GCA_947165785.1 uncultured Clostridia bacterium
GATGACAGCGAATCAAAAGACAGGCTCTTCGGCGTATCGTACTACGACTGCAATGGTAATAAGGTCCTCTTCGTCAGATACGATGAGAACGGTGACGTAGTCCGCTCCGAATATAAGATCTACGATGATCAGGGAATGCTCATAAAAGAGGAGAACTGGTCCAGAGACAGTTATCAGGATTCATATTTCGCAACTTATGAATATGACGCTGACGGCTTACTCTCTATCGTACATTACGGAAAAGCCAGCGGATATATCTCCAATACGAGTGTTTTCGAATATGACGAGCAAGGAAGGGTCATAAGTAAGCTCAATACGATAACCGACAGTGATCATCCAAACTATAAATATGAATACACCTATAACGATGACGGTTCTTTCAAGGAATGCTATCTTGGTTTTTCGATGATCAGTAACGAACTTGAAAATTCATCGGAAGGTTACAAGCTTTACAACGCGGACGGTCTCATCACAGAATACTACACCGGCAAGCTCGACAATCAATATGTCTACTACTCATACGATGAGAACGGCAGGCTTGTTAACGAAGAAGATTACTCGGGAGATCTTTTCAAGGGCAATACGGTCTATACATATGACGAAGAGGGCCGCTTGATACAAAAGGACAAATATTCCGCCTCAGGAAACATCAGTTATACGATGGTCTACACGATCGAAGAAATGTAAGGCAACAACCTATCACTTTATAACTCACCTATAGAAAGGGACGCCTCAGATCAACTGAGACGTCCCTTATTACTGTTAGTCTTAATACTCCGATCAGAATACGTTCTTTCTTCTGAAGATCATATAACCACCTGCAAAATAGACAGCCATCCAAACAACGGATTTGATATTATACTGAAGCTCAGCTTCGCTTACAGATACATAAGCTCCGTGGATCTTCTTAAGCTGGTGCTGATCCATATAATAACCGAACCCGTCATTAGTTATCATCGATAATCCCATGGAATTAAACGGGTGTCTGGCGATCTTTTCTTTATATGTAAGAGAATCTTCATTAATGCTAATCAGATTCAATCCCGGAAGGAACTCATCCTGAAGCGCCGCATTGGTTGCAACGGATATAGGATGTCCGATATACCATCCCACATTAAAGTATTTATCCTCATCGAAATCGTCTTCATAATCTTCGCCTATCTGCTCTTCCAGCATATCCTGACGAAGCTTTGAATAATCCCTGATCATCCTGTGGTCATAAGAAAAGTTCGTTGCAAGAAGACCTGCCAAACTAAATGACATAACGAAAAGAACGGAAAGGATAACCGGAACGGCCCTGTTCTTAATTATCATCGTCAATGAAGTAAAAAGAACCGTAGTAGCAACTGCGGAAAGCATCAGTGTCGAAGCACGAAGGAACATCTCGCCCCCGTTAACGTTGACATCAAGAGGAGAGATGGCAACAGCCAAAAGGCCTACAAGTACATAAGCAACACATAAAGCTATCGCATATGTCACCTTAGTTACTACCGATGCCGTAAAGATCTCGAACCGCGTATGACCTGCAGTGAGCTTATTACGGATAAATCCGTCTCTGTAATCTCGTCCTACAAAGAGTGGGACGAATAATGCCATGACCATAGGGACCCATTTATAAAAATATGAAATGACAAACCAGGTAAGAAGCTTTGCTTCATCAGCGGAAAATTCCACATCACCGCCGTCAAACTTAACCAGGATACTGAAAAGTATTACAGGGAGCACAGGAAGGAAAGCCATAACTCCCAGGATTATCCAGACCATCTTGCTCTTGATGAGCCTATAGTATTCGAACTTCAATAACTCAACCATTGTGATTACCTCCTACGACACCAACATAGAAGTCCTCAAGATCTGTCTCAACAGTTCGAAGATCAGTGATGGTTATCTGTGCCTCTTTGGCGATCATCGCTATATCGATGATATCTGCACCGCCGTGTATGGTAACCTTGTTCGGATTACTTAAAAGCTCACTTCTGTAGCCGTGGGCATTAAGAAGTGCATTATACTCTTCAGGCTTATCCGACTTGATGATCATGAGTTTCTCGCCGGCATTCTCGATGTCATACGTTGTACATTCACGTATCATCTTACCGTCATCGATAAAACCGAATCTTGTAGCCAGCTTGGAAAGCTCGGAAAGGATGTGACTCGAGATAACGATAGTCATCTGCTTCTCCTTATTGAGCCTGATGAGCAAGTCACGAACTTCAATGATACCCTGAGGATCGAGACCGTTGATCGGTTCATCGAGAACAAGGACTTCAGGGTCTCCGACCATCGCGATCGCGATTCCGAGACGCTGTCTCATACCAAGAGAAAATTTGCCTGCTTTCTTGTTACCCGTATTTCCCAAACCGACAAAGTTAAGTATCTCACCGATGGAATCATCAAATTTCAATCCGAGGTTCAGATACTGGAACTTGATATTCTCCTCAGCGGATTTATTGGCATAGATCGACGGCAGTTCAACAAGAGCTCCCGTAGATCCGAGACGTCTTCTGTCATAACCGTATTCTATCTTTCCTGAAGTAGGGATCTGAAGACCGGTCATAATACGCATTATAGTGGTCTTACCTGCTCCGTTCTTTCCGACAAGGCCGTATATATCGCCTTTGTTTATCGTCAGATTAACATCCTTAAGGACCGGCTTCGAACCATAGTTCTTGCAGATCCCGGTTGCTTTCAAGATCATCTGCTCTTCCATGATGTCCTCCCTTAATTAAAACTATCCTAATTATATTTATTTTTTTCGAAAAGGATAGGGATTTTGGTAAGAAAGAGATCCTTTGATAAGATTACCAGGCGATATTGCCCTGCAACACCAGTAAAGCAAAAAAAATACCTCCGCCGAAGCGAAGGTATTTTGTAAAGTCGAATCTGAAACTTCTATTAGCCGAGCTCTGCGAAGTACTTGATTGTACGAACCATCTGGCTTGTGTAGGAGTTCTCGTTGTCGTACCAGGAAACAACCTGAACGAGG
>CAMVBS010000142.1 GCA_947165785.1 uncultured Clostridia bacterium
GGGATCGTAAGCTCATACTCACCTGATGTTACTTTCTCCGTACCGGTAAATGCTTCTCCTCTCTTATATATCTTGATCGATCCTTTAGAAGGTGCTGCATATGGACCTGGATAAAATGCAGCATATCCTTTTATTGCTACAGAATCAGATAGACCCCAGGTAATTCCATTCTGCTTATTTGAACTTTCCCAAACAACAACATCAGAGATCTTAAATACTGAGGATTCTTCTGTTGTAGACATAATAATCGGATCATCATAAGTGATCGTGCTGTTTTTGGGGATCGATACATCGATATCTGTGACCGAACCATATGTAAGATAATAAAGTGTTCCTCCCTCATGTGTCAGCCCGAAGTCACCAAGCCTTGAATTGTTATCATGAAGATGAGTTGCAAACAATCCCTGCTCATAGTCAAACGGAACCTCATAAGCATTCTCGATCGCTTCCTGCTTATCCGTATACATGAATGACGGTATCTTAAGAGACCTTTTTACTCTTGAAACTATCGAATTATAGTCAGACATGATCTGATCTTTAGTTGGAGCAGTCTCAATAAAATCCAGTGGTTCATCCAAACCATCATGACCTACATAGTCAAAATCTGAATCTCTGTATCCGTATATGGTCTCCCAAACAAGGATCTGAGTTGCGATATAATAGCTTATCTTATCGGAATTACTGTCGTAATCGACTTCCCACATATTATCGCCCGTATAATCAAACTCATCATGAAAGCCGTTATAAACTATATTTCCGAGCATTTCATGAAGTCTGCTTCCCTTCAGATACCCTGTATCTTTATCATCGAAAAAGGATGAACCTCTTTTCGAATATTCAGAACCGTTAACAGCATCAAGATGACCGCCAAGTTCAATACAATAGAATGGCTGACATTCCTGATTTACCGAAAACCTGATCGCCATATGATCTTCCGGGACTACATTTTTGGTTCCTCCGTAGATACCTCCGTTTAATTGGAGAGCGCCTCTTCCCCACTCACTTCCACCTCCATAGTTCATATCATCTTCAGACCCGCCGAGATGATATGCCGTGAATGTGATCGTATCAAGTTCAGTAATCGCCAGTACAGACTGAACCTGAAATAAAACAACAGATATTAAGACAAATAAGCTAATTATTATTCGTTTGTTTAATTTAACCATTTAATTACCACCTTTCCGGGCATTTTTGCCCATAAAAAAACGGAAACCGAAGTTTCCGCATAAAAAAGAGAGTTGCCTTAGAAAAGACAACTCCCAATGTTTGTTAAATTATAATGTGTTAATTAGATAACACCCTGAGCGATCATAGCGTCAGATACACGGAGGAGACCTGCGATGTTAGCACCCATAACGAGGTTGTCCTCGTGACCGATTGCTGTAGCTGTCTCATCAGCATTCTTAAAGATGTTCTCCATGATACCCTTGAGCTTAGCATCAACTTCCTCGAATGTCCAAGAAAGTCTCTGGCTGTTCTGAGCCATCTCAAGACCGGATGTAGCAACACCGCCGGCATTGGAAGCCTTACCAGGTGCGAAGAATACGCCATTCTCCTGGAAGTAAGCGATTGCATCAGGTGTAGAAGGCATGTTAGCGCCCTCAGCTACGAACTTAACGCCGTTAGCAACGAGTGTCTTAGCAGACTCGAGGTTGAGCTCGTTCTGTGTAGCACATGGGAGAGCGATATCGCAAGGGATTGTCCAGATACCGGAGCAACCATCCTTATATGTTGCAGAAGGAACTGCCTTAACATACTCAGAGATACGAGCTCTTCTTACTTCCTTGATATCCTTAACAACATCAAGTTTGATTCCGTCTGGATCGTGGATGTAACCTGTGGAGTCGCAAAGAGCAACTACCTTAGCACCAAGCTGCTGTGCCTTCTCACAAGCGTAGATAGCAACGTTACCAGCACCAGAGATAACAACTGTCTTACCCTCGAAAGAAGTACCCTTCTTCTTGAGCATGCAGTTTGTGAAGTAGCAAAGACCATAACCTGTAGCCTCTGTACGAGCAAGAGAACCACCGAATGAAAGCTTCTTACCTGTAAGAACGCCTGTGAACTCATTTGTGATCTTCTTATACTGACCGAACATGTAACCGATCTCACGAGCACCTGTACCGATATCACCAGCAGGTACATCGCAGTCAGGACCGATGTGTCTGTAGAGCTCTCTCATGAAGCTCTGGCAGAAAGACATAACTTCGTTGTCTGACTTACCCTTAGGATCGAAGTCAGAACCACCCTTAGCACCGCCCATTGCAAGGCCTGTCAAAGAGTTCTTGAAGATCTGCTCGAAGCCCAAGAACTTGAGGATACCAAGGTTAACGGAAGGATGAAGTCTGATACCACCCTTGTAAGGTCCGATAGCACTGTTGAACTGGATTCTGTAACCTCTGTTAACCTGAATCTCGCCCTTATCATCAACCCAAGCAACACGGAACATAACTGTTCTCTCTGGCTCTACGATTCTCTCGAGAACCTTCTTGTCGATAAGCTCAGGATGGATATCAACGATCTGCTCAACTGATGTCAAGAACTCGTGAACTGCCTGATAAAACTCCGGCTCGGATGGGTTCTTCTCAATAACCTTCTGCATAAGGCCATTGAGATACTCGTTCTTCAATGTGTATTCCATAAAATACCGCCTTTCTGAATTCATGTATTAGGTAGACCTAAAAACATGTCATATAAATACTAATAATAGTTATCACGAAAAAAATCTTATAACTTAATCGGATAATTTGCAACACAAAGAACTCAAAAATTCAGAAATGAGCAAAAAGCATAATAAAAATGATGTTTTTTGACACAAAAATGAAAGAGCATTCTTTATGACTCTTCATTATCAAGGGTTAACAT
>CAMVBS010000143.1 GCA_947165785.1 uncultured Clostridia bacterium
GCTTCTTCACCGTCGTATACCGCATCAACGGAATAGTTATTCTTAGTAAGTATCGCGACCAGAGCTCTGGACATCGATCTCTCATCTTCAGCCAAAAGTATCCGCATATTAAGCACCTCTGTAAAAGATTATACATTAACCGCGAGGACCTTTTCCCTCAGGTCTTCCGTTCGGCATACCGCCCTGACCTTGCGGAGGTTCGCCTGTCATTTCACCCATCTTGCCGTTTCCGCCCATCATCTGATTAGGAATAGTATCTGTTTGTTGTCCGTTCACGATAAGGGTTCCGCCGTTAAATGATGCAGTTCCGTCATAGTCACAGGAAGACTGTCCGTTTATGCTTATGGTTCCTCCGTTGATGATGATGTCTCCGTTGGAATCGATGCCGTCCGTATCTCCCTGGCCCATGGTGATGTCTACGGTTCCTCCGTTGATCTCGATGTAAGGGGAGAGGCTCTCGTCCTTGTGAGCGGCATTGATGCCGTCGTCGGATGCGTTTATGGTGATCTCGCCGTTATTGATGACTACTATGGTTCCTTCAAGACCTTCAGCAGCCGTAATGGTGAATGTTCCCGAATCGACGGTAAGGACTCCGTCAGTGTGGAAAGCATCATCTCCTGAGGTGACGTTGAATGTTCCTCCGGTTACAGTCAGTGAATCATTTGTATTTATTCCGTCTTCACCTGCTTCGATGTTATATGTTCCTCCGCTTATAACGAGATTATCCTTGCAGACGATGGCGTGACCTGACGGTGATACGATCTGCAAAGTACCCTCACCCGTGAGTATGAGATCGGTCTTGCAATAGACGACCGAATCGAGTTCCTCGCCGTCTATGATCCCGAATGATCCGCCGTTCGTGAGAGTAATCGTTCCTTCAAGTGAGATCTCGACTTTTCCTGCTGACTTGATATAGATCGGGGACGAATCGGGATTACCGATCTCGGCGTCCTTTAATATCAGTACGACTTCATCTTCTCCGGCATCCACTGTTATCATTCCATCAGTTGTGGAACCGGTGAGAAGATATGCTCCTCCCGAGGTGATCTCGACAGGATCGTTCTGCTTTGAAAGATCGATCTTCTCCGCGCTTTGAGAGTCATATTCTATCTCTGATACTGTCTGTACGGCAGTAGTCGCCTTTGAGGCAGAGGTCTCCTGTGTATTGGAAGCGATCTTCGAACAGCCTGCGAAGATGAACGGGAGTGTGAGTAATGCTGCAAGTAATCTTTTGTTTTTCATGGTATCCGTCTCCTTTCAGTTAAAGTTCCGTTGCTTCTCTGCCTTCGAGGACTGACATGCTTATCTCGAGATTGCCGTTCCTGCAGCGGAGCTTATCGATGAATTCCTTTTCTTTTTCTCTTGACTTGAGGGTGATCTCATATGTGAGTTTGTACATCGATCCCATGCCTGTCGTTTTTGATGATAAAAGAGAATGTTCTGTCGTGTATGAATCGAATAATTCGTCAAATACTCCCGTGTAGTCCAGATCTTCCGGTATCGTGATACGAAGGCTCTTATGAAGTCCGTCGTCCTTACGTCCCGTGATCCCCGAGATCTGGCAGATCATGATCGCCGCGCCAATGACAGCCACGAACAAGAAGGCGTAGATGATGTATCCCATTCCTGCAAGAAGCCCTGATGTCATTGCGGTAAAGAGTGCGCATATCTCACGTGCGCTTCCCGGGGCTGACCTGAACCTTACGAGGGTGAATGCACCTGCTACCGCAACGCCTGCTCCTATGTTGCCGTTTACTGCCATTATGACGGTGCAGACTATCGCAGGTAAGATCACGAGAGTCATGAGAAAACTTCCGGTCGTCCTGTTCTTATACATATGGATGAGCGAGAGTATAAGGCCCATGAGAAGCGATGCCGCGATCGGCACCAGAAAGGCCGTGAATGAGATGCTTGTGTTTCCCATCAGATAATTGAATATATTAAGCATATAAAAGTCCTCCGTTCTCTGTCTGTGACTGCTGTCCCTTAAGGTTCATGTAATACATTCCGTACTTGGAAAATGAAGTCTTACGTATGTTGTTATCGTTCAGGAACCTGATGAGCGGAAGCGGCATCGCGCCCGGTACCTTTACTTCCAGGATGGTAAGATCCCTGTCGATGATATTGTCTCCGTAGACGCCTTTGAGAAGTGACAGATCGTAGTCTCTGGCAATGATGTTGGAATCCAGCGTGATCCTTATGTCCGTGCCGTCTAACGGGTAGTAGGCTTCTCTCTCGTATGAGAGGAATACCTTCGGTTTGATCCCTTTGTAGTAATTCTTGAAGTAATCGATCTCTTCTGCTATCTGCGATTCCGACGGCCTTCTTACGTTATCGATGAGCCAGTCGGTCACCTCTTTTTCCTGAAGGGCGATCCTTCTTTTATAGACTACCGATCTATACTTTTTCTTAAGTTCAACGAAAACGTCATCATCCTGAGTTATCCTGCTATAACTTCTTACACGAAGCTTCTCTTTGTATTCCGGCTTATCGAGCGACGTTCTTATGAGCCTGTAGTCATCCGTATCGTAGTAGATGTTCCTTATCGTCGTATGCCCGTATTCATCTATTCTCATATGTCCTTCCATAAGCTCACAAAGTGCGCTTCTCTGGGACTTGGTAAGAATGTATTTTATCTCATATCTCTCGAAAACATTAAGGTATTTCATGGTTCCTGCCTCCGTTCTTTATGTGGAGTTTATCAGGCGAACCTTAATTCAAACTTAAAACC
>CAMVBS010000144.1 GCA_947165785.1 uncultured Clostridia bacterium
CCGTAAACGACTCTTTCTCTGGATTCGCCGGAGTTAAGAAGATCTGTCCAGAAGGAGGCACCTTCCGGATCTGACTGACGATCCATAAACGTCAGGTAGAGACGGTTAACGAATTCCTCATTGGAGAGGTTATAGGATATCATCTCTTCTGACAGGAAAAATGCTACTCCGACTGATTCACCCGTGATGTTATAATTTGCAAGATTCTGAGCCCAGTACTCTCTGCCGTCTGCGTCAAATTCTCTTCCAAGAGCAGTGGTGTACATACGCTCTACGAATGAATATGTAGCGGCAGTCGGCTGGATCGTCTCATTGGCTCTTATGTTTCCACCTGAACGGATGCCGTAAGATGCACATGTGTCGGCCCATTCCTGAGAGAAGATGAAACCATTGGCGACAGCTGATCTGTCCATTTTATGTGATGAGAGTTGATCCAGCCAATATGCCATTCCGTCACTGTCCGGTTCACGATCAAAGAATGTCCTATAGAGTATCTTAAGGAATTCTTCGTCTGATGTTCCTCTGTTCTCGAATTCAGGAGAGAAGATGAAGCCCTGTGCTACTTCAGCTCCTGTGCGCCTGAAGTTGAAAAGTTCGTCTGACCAGAAATCAAGCCCGTCCTGCTCCGGTTCACGGTCGAGAACATAGACGTAAAGGCGCCTTACAAAGTCCAGGATCTGATGATTTGCTGCGGTACTTCTTTTGGGGTTTTGTATAGTCATGGCATAATTGAAATTGCCTTCACCTCGAACCGTAAGTTTGTATGTACCTTTTTCGAGAGTCTTTGTGATATTAGGGGAGACCTTCTTACGATACTCCTTTGAAAGGATAGTCTTTCCTTCGCTGTCATAAATATAGAAATTGACGAATGTTGCATTAGCATCAGTGAGGTTGAAATTGAAAGTGTATTCGCCCTTTTCATCGACCTTGAGAAGATAGTTGTTTCTCTGATAAACAAAGGTGAATGAGTCTTCAATCTTGTCATAAGCAGTTACATCCATAGTCGGCTTTTGAGGTGTGATGTAAAGCGCGAACGAAGACATGTTGTCACCGCCGGTTGTTCCATTATAAACATAGATGCTGTATGTCTCTTGGCCTTTGAGAGTGACTGAAGAGCCGATCTTCTTCGTGATGAAATCAGCATCATGAACAGTATTTCCGTCTTTGTCCTTTATAACGTAGGCGAGTTTGGAACCGAAGCTTTCAAGTGCGAAGTAGTATACTCCATCGCAGGCAGCTTTATAGGTGTACTTTCTGGTGCACTGGAGATACGGCTGACTGTCTTCGACCTTGGTGTACCCCGTAATGTCGAGAACTTTCGGAGGGTATATCGCAAGAACGAAATCTGATGTCTCGTAGCTCTTGACGGCGATGGTGTACTTCTCGCCCTTGGTTAGAGATATTGTCAGTTTCTTCTTTACACCCAGAGCAGAAGTTGATTTGACAGTGTTTCCGTGAAGATCGGTGACCTTGATATTGAGCGATGAAGATAATGAGGTCAGGCTGTCCGGAACAATGTCGAAGTTTCCCGTCTCGGGAGCAGTGTATGTATAAGTATTTGTCATACCCTTAAGTTCTATCTTGTCATTGATCAAGTTGTAACTTGAGACATCGATAATATCCTTAGGCTCGATGATGAGAAGATTTACATCCTTCGTAACGTTACTTACGGATAGTGTGTAATCATCTCCCTGAGTAAGATTCAGAGAGATTATCGAATCCTTGGCAACATTCGTGGTCTTGATCACATTGCCTGCACCGGTTTTTATTGTCAGTTTGGCATTTCCGTAATTGCAGAATATGAATCCCTCACCGGTCTTCTCGGCCGTATAGGTCATTGATGTGACGTTATGAGCGACATCCGAATCAAAGCTTTCTGCCACGAGAGGAGTTTTGTTTTTGTATTCTCTCTTTTCTTCGGATACGTTCAGGACCGACTCTGTGACCTTAGGTATCTTTATGATCTCGTTATCGAGCTTTACGATGCCTGTTCCGGGTCCCTGATAGGCACTGACTTTTATGGGTGTGGAAAAGCAGGCTGCACCAAGGATAGCCGTAAGGCAAAATGTTCCTGATCTTAAGATGATGTTTCTGATGTTCATTTTTGTTTTTCCTTTCGTTTTTTAAGTTTGAATCTTGTGCATCTGCCTATATGACACATACGTCTTAGGTAATATTCGAAACTTTTTCGAAAAATATTGCACCGTTTCCGACACATGACATTTGGTAGGATCATGGAAAAGAAAACAGCGGGGGGCAGATTATGAGTGAAAGTGATAAGACAAGTTTTAAAGAGGGGTATAAAACTGCAAAAAAGTATATGGAAAAGTATTCCAAGGTAATGAAGGTTTTGGGCGGAGGAACGGACAGTACTGATCTTTATAAAGGTATTTTCTGGATAACAGATATTGAAGACCTTAGGGGAGAAGAGCTGATCTTCCGAATTCCCGTTACTCCTGAAGGTGTTGTTATCGACCCCGAGAACCTTGATCTCAATTCGAAGAATGTCGATAACTATAATCACAGACTTCTTTGGGAGGGCCTTCCTTCCAAGATGACTCACAATAAGACATATAACTACTACCCGAGGGGCAGAGTGGAGATCAGGAGACATAAGGCAACGATCTACCTGAACCCAAATATCGCGACAGAAGATGTAATGGGTTTTCTTATTGATAAGTTCGGTCTGACTTCCGATAACGGGATCACCGATGTGATCATGAAAGC
>CAMVBS010000145.1 GCA_947165785.1 uncultured Clostridia bacterium
GCTCGTCGAACTTAGCTCTTGTAAGTGTGATGTCGAGGTGCTTAGGACCTGTAGCGTCAGCTGTGATGTAAGGGAGATTGATGTTGGAAGATGTAACGCCGGAAAGCTCGATCTTAGCCTTCTCTGCTGCTTCTCTCAATCTCTGCATAGCCATACGGTCAGATCTTAAGTCAACACCGTCAGATGTCTTGAATGACTCTACGAGATAGTCAACGATCTTGTTATCGAAGTCGTCACCGCCGAGTCTGTTGTTACCTGCTGTTGCAAGAACTTCGAAAACGCCGTCAGCGATATCAAGTACGGATACATCGAATGTACCGCCGCCCAAGTCGAAAACGAGGATCTTCTGATCTGATTCCTTATCGAGACCATAAGCAAGGGAAGCTGCCGTAGGCTCGTTGATGATTCTCAAAACTTCAAGACCTGCGATACGTCCTGCGTCCTTTGTAGCCTGACGCTGTGAGTCTGTGAAGTAAGCAGGAACCGTGATAACTGCCTGTGTTACAGGCTGACCGAGGTAAGCCTCTGCATCGCTCTTGAGCTTAGCAAGGATCATAGCGGAAACTTCTTGTGGGGAATACTGCTTATCGTCGATAGTTACCTTATAGTTGGAACCCATCTCTCTCTTGATAGACTGGATAGTCTTATCAGGGTTTGTTACAGCCTGTCTTTTTGCTACCTGACCGATGAGACGCTCACCGTTCTTTGTGAATGCAACTACTGAAGGAGTAGTTCTGTTACCTTCCGGATTAGGGATTACGACTGTCTCGGATCCCTCCATAACTGCAACACATGAGTTTGTTGTACCTAAATCAATACCAATTACTTTTGCCATTTTTATCTCTCCTTTGTACCGACCTTATTAAAAGGCTTCGGCATTACAATTAATTATTTTCTGTCTAAGATCTTATCTACGATACCGTATTCCAAAGCTTCTTCAGCTGTCATCCAGTTATCACGATCTGTATCTTTCTCGATCTGCTCCAAAGACTTTCCTGTTCTCTCGGAAAGGATAGTGTTCAAACGCTTCTTTGTGTGCTCGATGTGCTTAGCTGCGATCAAGATCTCTGTTGCCTGACCCTGAGCTCCGCCCAAAGGCTGGTGGATCATTACTTCCGCATTAGGAAGGATGCAACGCTTGCCCTTAGCACCTGCTGCAAGAAGGAAGGAACCCATTGATGCTGCCATACCCATACAGATAGTCTGAACATCAGGTTTGATGTGCTGCATGGTGTCATAGATCATGAGACCGTCAGTAACAGATCCTCCAGGGCTGTTGATGTAGAACTGAATATCCTTATCAGGATCCTCTGCCTCAAGGAAGAGGAGCTGTGCCGTAATAAGGCTTGCTGTTACGTGATTGACTTCCTCTGAAAGGATGACGATCCTTTCCTTCAAAAGTCGAGAGTATATATCATATGCTCTCTCTCCACGGTTAGTGGATTCGATTACTGTAGGTACCAAGCTTGATTTGATAATGTCCATTTAGTTGACCTCCTGTTAATTTGCTACTTGTACGACCGCATGTCTGATGACTCGTTCTTTGTATATATATCCCTTCTGGAAGACCTGTGCGATCTCCTGCTCTCCCAGTGAATCATCCTCTACATGCATTACTGCCGAGTGGAAGTTCGGATCAAATGCCATTCCCCTTTCAGCAGGGATCTCTTCTATGCCGATCTTCGAGATTATGTCGTTGGCTCCCTTTGAGATGCCCTCGATACCGGTCCTTATCTGCTCGTAGTTACTCTCGTTGATATCCTTGGATGCCTCAAGAGCTCTGTCGATATTGTCGACTACCTGGAGCCACTTTTCCGATACATCAGCGATAGCGTCGGAATAGAGCTGTTCCTTTTCCTTGGAAGTTCTCTTACGGAAGTTCTCATATTCGGCATAAAGATTAAGATATTTCTTTTCAAGTTCAGCAGCCTTGTCATCTGCTGCCTCAGCCTCTGAAGATTCTTCGGAAGTCTCTTCGGAAGTTTCTTCAGCCGAAGCTTTTTCTTCTTCCTTTACCTCCTCATCACCGAAAACGATCTCTTCGATCTCTTCGTCATTCTTGTGCTTGTCTTTCTTTGACATGATTGTCTCCTCTTATCCGTTTATTTTTTTGATCTCTTCGTTAAGAGTCTTCTTAACGAAATTGATCTGAGATATTACCTTTGAATATTCCATTCTCTTAGGTCCGATGATACCGATGTTACCCGATACCTTATCGCCTACCTTATAAGTCGTTGTTATGAAGCTGCAATTCTCAAGACCTTCAAGTGCGATCTCCTGACCGATCCTTATCATGTAGGAATCATTTCCGTCTTCGATCTCTTCTGTTCCGAGTTCATTAACGTAACCTGCGACCATTCCGTCATCCGATAATGTATCAAGAAGTCCCTTGGCTCTGCCTACATCGTTGAACTCAGGGATCGTTAAGATCCTGTTCTTACCTTCAAGATAGACATCGAGTTTATCTGCCTGCTTGATGGCCGTATATGCTTCATAAAGTACCTGATTTAAGAATGAATCCGGGATGGATGTATTCTTGACCGAAGAAGCCACCGTTATAAGTGTTATCTCATCAAGAGGCATTCCGCTGAGCTGCTTTTCAACTGCTCTGGAGATCTCATTGACCTGAACATCGGTAAGGAAGTTCGGGATCCTTACGAGCTTATCCTTAAC
>CAMVBS010000146.1 GCA_947165785.1 uncultured Clostridia bacterium
CGCTCCACGGAGTCTGCGGACCGAAGGCCACGATATTCGGTACATGCCTTGCATAAGTTCCTCCGCCTATAGCTATCGCTTCGTTATAAACATCGCATCTTTGCGTATATCCGGTAAACCTGGATCTGTTCTTATTCCAGCTTTCCATAACAGCCGATATCAAAGCCGAATCCTTATCGAAAACGATAGGCTTCATATGATGCTTTTCGTATTCGCCTTTGAGACCGAACTTAAAGGCAGCTGCTTCAAGTGAAGAGATGAGCTTGTCGCTTGAAAATGTTGCAGGATATCTGAAGTCAATGGTAAGTGACTGGCCGTTCTCATCGATATCGATCACACCGATGTTAGAAGTAAGTGATCCGGATATATCCTTTATGTCGCATCCCGTAAGTTCTTCAACTCTGTCGTTTATGAAGTAGTACTTTATGAAATCGAATGTCTCACATTTAACGAAATGGTCAGTTACGAATTCTGTGATCGCATTTACGCCAAGCTCAGGCTTTGAAGCATGAGCAGGTTTTCCCGTTGAAGTTACCTCGAATCCTCCTACCGTACCTTTACAGACGGCAGGAACCATATTAGCAGCACTTCCGCCCTTAACGGTAAAACCTTTCATGCCTTGAGCGGTAAAAGTAGCCTGAAGGATTCCTTTCTCTGCGAAGATAGCAGGAAATTCGGCGTCAGGCGTGAAACCTCTGTCAGGGATTATGGTATCAGGATTAGTTACATATTCATGCATGCAGTCGCATGTTCTTTCTTCGTCAGTTCCGAGGATCAGCCTTATCCTTACACCGAGATCTCTTGCTTCTTCCTTAAGCTTACAAAGAGCAAAGAACGAGGCGAGGGCAGGGCCCTTATCATCTACGATGCCTCTTGCATAAAAGCAGTCATCCTTAATGGTCAAGGTGAACGGATCGGTTTCCCAACCGTCGCCTTCAGGAACGACATCGAGGTGACACACTATTGCTACTGTCTTATCTCCGCTTCCAAGATCAATATAACCGACCTTGTCATTAAACACGTTGATCTCAAAGCCCATAGCCTTTGCTTTGTTAAGAAATACTTCCAGTACTTCACGGTTCTTCGGACCGAACGGTGCTCCCGGTACCGGGTCTGAGCCTACGCTTCTAATGGATATTATCTCTGACATAAAGTCTGTATGTTGTTTTGTAAGTTTCATTCTTGTGCCTCTTCATATTAATATTTCCAAACAATTATACGATAAATGTCGGAAAACAAGGATACTCAAGTTACAACTATATGGTATAACTTACTCTATGGATCAGAAGAATCAGTTTATCGGTAAGCTCTTTAAGATAATCTTGCCCATCACAATTCAGAATTTCATGTTTGCTCTCGTTCCGGTATCGGATGCGATGATGCTCGTAAACCTTGATCAGGATCAGATGTCTGCCGTTTCTCTTGCGGCTCAGGCTATGTTCGTGCTCAACATTTTCCTTTTCGCCATAGTAAGCGGAATGAGTCTTTTTGTTGCTCAGTACTGGGGTAAGGGAGATATCAGATCATTCGAGAAGATGATCGGTTATACATTAAGACTCGGTATTCCCATCTTTGTTGTCTTCTGGGCAATGGCCATGTTCGTACCTGAAGGCGTAATGAGGATATATACCAACGAACCTGTCATCATAAAGTATGGTATCGGATATCTGAGAATCGTTGCTTTCGCTTATCTTTTTACGGGACTGGCTCAGATCTTCGAGGCTGTTCTTAAGAACATAGAACTCGTAAAAGAAAGTACGATAATAAGCGTGTTTATGGTCTTGTCCAATGTTGGCCTGAATGCAGTTTTTATCTATGGATTGTTCGGGTTTCCTTCGATGGGTGCGAGGGGCGCGGCTCTTGCTACAACTATCTCATCCTCGATAGGTTTTGTATTGATCATCTTTATCCTTTTAAGGAGCAGGAAGGTAAAGATACGTATCTCTGACATCTTCAAGACTGATATGGAGATGAGAAAGGATTTCAGTAAGTATTCCGGACCGCTCCTGATAAATAACATTTCATGGGGTATCGGATTTACGATGATCTCAGTTATCATCGGCCATCTCGGAGGCGATGTGGTTGCGGCTAATTCAATTGCTGCTGTTGTTAAAGATCTCGTATCCTGCTTCTGTTTTGCACTTGCTGCGGGAGGTGCTATCGTAGTCGGAAATGAACTTGGTGCCGGCAATCTTAAACTTGCCAGGGAATACGGAGACAGATTGTTTAAGCTTGCAGTAATAAGCGGACTTGTGCTCGGTGTTTTAACAGCTGCGTCTACTCCGTTAGTCCTTATGATCGTTAACCTTACTCCGGGTGCCGAGTTCTACCTTATGTGGATGCTCATTATGTGTGTTTACTATATCCTTGGAAGATCCATTAACTCCGTAGTCATATCAGGTATCCTTGCAGCAGGCGGTGATACAAAGTTCGGTATGATATGTGATACTATCACTATGTGGGCATTCATAGTTCCGTTCGGAGCGTTGCTCGCTTTTGTCGTTAAGATACCTGTTATTTGGGTATGCTTCTTCCTGTATCTCGATGAGATGATAAAGATCCCTGTCGTTTACAGGTACTTCAAGAAGTA
>CAMVBS010000147.1 GCA_947165785.1 uncultured Clostridia bacterium
CTTTTTCGAGCAGAAAAATATTTTGTGTGAGGTATATTGACAACTATATCGGCAGCCGATATAATCAAATCATCAAGTATATCGGGAGCCGATATAACTACGGCCGATATAACGGAAGACGATATTACCTGAAATATTGATCGGAGGTAACGGATATGAAATCAAGAATCGTGTGTTCAGTGATATTGATATGTATGGCGATCGCAGGTGTGGCATTGCTCCTCACCGGAAACATGAGCCTGGGAATGGCATTGGTAGCAGCGTCGTCATTAACGACATCTTTGGTTATAATGAGAAAGAATGCTAAGGCCAAGGAGAATGAATAATGCCACAACAAGCCCTTACAGAAGCTGTTTTTTATATCCTTCTGTCCCTTCAAAAGCCATTACACGGATACGGAATAATCCAGAACGTCAATGAGCTGTCAAAAGGCAGGGTTAAGCTTGCGGCAGGAACATTGTACGGAGCTCTTAATAGTCTTGTCGACAAGGGATGGATAGATGCATTACCGGAAAACCCCGAGAGCCGCAAAAAGGAATATGTGATCACATCTTCCGGAGCAAACGTTCTCAGGGACGAATATGAAAGACTCAAGGAACTGGTCGATAACGGCAAGGCATTATTGGAGGAAAATTAAAGATGCGTTCAGTAGTTCATAAACTGTTCTTTATCTGGGAACTCGACAAAGAGGCTAACTGGATCAATGATATGGCCGATCACGGATTCGGTCTTGTCAGAGCCGGAAGGCTAAGCTTTGAATTCGATGACGTTGAACCCGGAAAGTATATCTACGGTTCGATCTTTCTCAGTGGCTCAGGCTACAGCAGCAAGAATACGGAATACTATAGATTCCTGGAAGAGATGGGCATTACCATGATCAACAGGATCAACTATCCTGGCACCTGCTGCGTATATCTGAGAGCACTTAAAGAAGACTTCCCTAACGGTATTGACCTGTACTCCGACATCGACTCCAAGATCACGTACGAGAGGACACTTATGTGGTATCTGCTTTTCTGTGCAATTCTCAATCTTGTGATCGGCATCTATAACTGTATTGTAGTATCTATCATCAATGGTCGTATAATGCCGGTAAATCTGTTTTGCTCCTTCTTGTCATTCGCGATCTTTATCGCTTCAACGATCTACTTTATAAAGAAACTCGTCAGGATCAATAAACTTAAGAAAGAACGTAAGATCCACGAGTAAATCCCTACGGAGGTAAATATTATGGAAAGAATAACGGATCAGCAGAGGCTGAAGCCGTGGATGGGCTTTGCGCTTTTTGCAGTAGTCATGGCAGTATTTTTGACGGTCTGTGCATGGATGCAGACCAAATGGGGAATGACGGGACTTGTATTGACTGAGCTCCTCTTTCTCGCGATAGCGGTAGGATTTTGTCTGATAAGAAAGGTCAAGATCAAAGAGGTCTTCCCTGTCAAAAAGATAACGGCAAGAGATTTCTTCGGCTGCCTGTTCCTCTTATTGGCAGGAAATACGATAAGCATCATCGTTACTCTCCTTACAGCATACTTCCTCCCTTCAGCTGCTGCGGAAGTAACTGAACTTTCGGATTTTCTCTATTCCGGAAATGCAATACTTTCTATATTCATCGTTACGGTAACACCGGCCATCTGCGAGGAAGCTATCCACAGAGGAGCAATACTGTCCAACTTCAGATCCATCAAGAAAGACTGGATCATCATTCTCATAATGGGAATCCTTTTCGGTCTGAATCATGTATCGATATTAAGGTTCGGAGCAACGGCGATCCTCGGAGCTGTCCTTTCATACGTAGTCGTTAAGAGGAACAACATCCTTCTGTCAATGCTCATACACTTTGGAAATAACCTTATTGCCGCTTGCGCAGGTATCTTCTCGGCTAAGAGTCAGGCTACGGTAGATCCGTCGTCGATGAAAAATCTCAGTTCACTCGGCATATATCTCATACTCGGCATGGCATCACCGATCCTTCTCACGCTCGGTATGATGCTCATCAACCCAAAAGGTCACCGTAAGATCCGTTTCCTGTTCGCAGGCATTATCTCTGCCGTCATGCTCGTTACGGGTATCATACTCTTTACAGGCAATCTTTCGGAACCGATCGTAAACTCCACCATCTCCTACACCGTAACCGATCATGAGGAAACAGAACCTGAGATGCAGTTCGGTGTAGTAGAAGAAAAGGACTATTCTATGGCCGTCGTCGTAACATGTTCGAAAGATGCTTCCTACAGATTCCGTCTCACCTCTTCCGACGGAACGGTCATCTTAGACGAGGATCTCAAGTCCGGAAGCCCTCTGAGAACATATTCAGGAAGTGTCCGCCTTCCTGTTGATGAATACAGTTTCTGGGTAGACGAGGGTGAAGGATCTGTCGGAGATAAGCCGCAGATACAGGTTACCATTCGCTAAGGAAATCCCTGATTCTTGACTTTTCGAGGTTAAACCCCTATATTCTTATTGCACTTTAATACACGGAGACGTATCGAAGTGGTCATAACGGGGCGCACTCGAAATGCGTTAGCCGGGCAACTGGCACGAGAGTTCGAATCTCTCCGTCTCCGCCAAACATAA
>CAMVBS010000148.1 GCA_947165785.1 uncultured Clostridia bacterium
TAAAACCGTCATACGCGCCCTTTGTCCAGTGGGACTTATCGGAAACACCGACATAATGGATATTCTCCTTGCACCAGAAGTAGATCGCAAATCCCTTCTCTGCATCCGTCATGTCAGGCGTGGTTATCTCGTTTAAGACTTTACGTGCCTCAGCGTAGACAATATCAGGCTCGACATAGCTTTCCGGCTTTTCGAGGATCGTTACCTTGGCGCTCGCCTCTCTGGAGTTTCCCGTATAGTCAGTTGCGATATATTTAACATAATATGTTCCGGGCTTGGAGATATCGACTCCAGAGTTATCTATCTCCAGTGTCGGATTCGGATCGAGATTATCCTCGAGCGTTATGTCCTCACGATATTTGATCGTGTCATTCTCATAAGATTCGATAGGGTGAACACCGAGGATCTTCGGTGCCTCAAAGTCATCGATGACCGTAAGTTTAACCGGAAGCACCGTCTCATTTCCGGACGTATCCTTAAAGCTAATGCTTCCTTCATTAACGCCGCCGAGCGTGAAATCCGGCTCCTTTACGAATGACACCGTAACCGGATTAAGGTCCGTATAACCCGTGATATAGTCCATGATGTCAGGCTCGTTATCCACATCGACCTTGAGATCTTTAACATGAGCTTCAGGCGCAACGGTATCGACGATCGTGAGCGTACTTACGTATCTTATGTCGTCACACCAGAACGGGATATTTATGACACTTGGGGTAATGTTATCTATGGTAGTAAGATCGATCGCGGGCTTAACATACTCCGGATCGTCCGTGAAAAGGCTGATATCGATGGAAGTTCCGGATTCTATGGTTACGTTTGCTCTGACCTTGCCGTCGATCCTGTCGATCTTGTTAAGACCGAGCATCAACAGAGCAAGGAGTACCGTCAGCATCAATATAACGATCAGGAACTGTCTCCTGCTGATCCTAAAACTTCTCTTCTCTTTCATCTTCTTTATTCACCTGAACAACATTATATCAAAAGCCCAGGTCAACGCCCAAGTATGAACTTGCCCAAAGGAATATCATGACGATCCAGTAAACCATGACTATTATGACAATGACCCTCCAAAGCCACTTAAGGACAGTCTTCGTCTTCCCCCAGATGATCCTCCTGTCCATCTGGGCGATCTGCTCCTTGGTCATCCTCGTCCTCGGATCCGAATCGTTCTTATAAAGGTAGTATCCGCACTTCGTACAGATAGTCCTCATATTGTCATTTACCGTCTTACATCTGGGACATTTCATCGTCTACCCCATCCTCGAAAAAGTCACTTCTGCGCCCGATATTCTCCTCCAGATCCCTCATATAGATGAGCACATCCTTCGGCATCGAAAATCTCTCGAGCCTTCCGCCTCCGAACATCCTCTTACTGACGCTCCCGGCACCCATCGCGAGCACATTCCTCTTGTCGCTCATCATCGCAACATTATAGAGGCACTCGGTCCCTTCAAGCGCAAATCCGACGTTCTCGAGCCCGTGACTCGTGTCTTTTTGCCTGTACATATAATAAGGCTTGTACCCTTTATCTTCAAGCATCCCATAAGCCTTCACGAGCACCTCGTCAAGCCTTCTGTCGCCCAGCCCCTCAGCCGCCGACAAGCCCCCGAGGACCTGCTCCCTTTTAAGGTTCGCGCGCCTTTTCTTATAAAGCGTATGTATCGTGATGTTTTCCGGCATCAGGACCAGGAGCTTTTCCAATGACTCCAGTAGTTCCTCAGGCCTTTCATCATTAAGCCCCGCGATAAGGTCCGTATTTATCACATCAAATCCCGTCTTCCTTGCCTTCTCGAAAACGTCAAGGAAATCCTCGGTTGTATGCTTCCTGTTGAACTTTCTAAGCGTCTCGTCGCACAAAGTCTGCGGATTTATGCAGATCCTTCCTATGCCGCACTCCTTCAGCACCTGAAGTTTTCGCGGTGTGATGGTATCGGGCCTTCCTGCTTCGATGGTGATCTCCGCATCTTTTTCGAGAGGGATAAAATCCTTTATGGCCTTTATGACCTGCTCGAAGTCCCCGTCAGAAAAGACAGTCGGAGTGCCGCCGCCCATATAAAGCGACGATACTTTCTTAAGCCTTGGGCCCGTGAGCCTGATCTCGTTTATCAGCGCCTGCGCATAAAGCGGCACCTTATCAAGATGATGGCTGATCTCCTGTGAGACAAATGAGCAATAAGCACATCTTGACGGGCAGAACGGAACGCCGATATAGAGATTTAAGGCATCCTCCGCTTCCCTGTTAATGACTTCCGTCTCGATCTTAAAAGTCTCCATGCAAAGCTTTGCCTTGTCGGGCCTGACCAAATATCTGTCAGTTAGTTCCTCCGCGGATCTGACCTCGGCTGCGACCACTGTCGGCCTTATTCCCGTAAGGCTTCCCCACGGAAAGGTCTTGCCGGTCTTAAGCGACAGGAGGTAGTACAGCTGCCTTTTGATCTCTCTTTTGACCTCTATCTGCGCTCCGAATCTTGCCGCGAACGTACGGTCCCAGAGCTCTTTTTCTCCCTCGATATAGGTATGGACCATATCCCCCGCTTCACTTACGATCAGAAGATCGTAAGGCGCCTGCG